>JABURQ010000035.1 GCA_014762625.1 Planctomycetaceae bacterium
TCAATTTGCCTAAAAGAGTTGCGTCATTTCTAAGTGCCATTCGTGAAGGACACCTGAGCGGCGAAGCGGATCTCGCTAACTGTCACAGGTGAAATACACCGACGCGCGCAACGGGGACTCAAAATGAGCCTCAATTCCGCCCTCATCAAAGGATTTACGTCTCACCACGTACCGTAAAATATTACGGGATCAGTCACCTCCTCCCTCAACCTGTTCGATCTGGGCGACGGTCATCAGCGCTTCGCGGTGTCGCTTGCGAGCGCGCTGCACACGCCCTTCTAAACAGTTCCGCGCTGTTTTGCTCAAACCGGGCTGAGACGCCAGCAGCACCTGATAATGGACGTCCAGCCAAGTAATCAGGACCTGCTCCACGGCCATTCTACGGATCGGAGAGACCGACTCTCCGTTCAACTCCTCTCTCATCTCTTCCATCTGTCGCTTTAACCCTTCCCGTGCCATCACATTATTGCCCACGGTCACGTCCAGCAGTTGGCGGATCACAACCTGGGACAGATCCCCGAACGGTTGCCACAGACTCCCGTTTCCGTCCATCAGCAGCTGTAACTGACGGAGGGCCTCGTCGTCACCAGCTTCAGCCTGTTTGATCAGCAATCTCAAATCAGGGTATTTCATGACCGGCTTTCGTCTCTGGCGTTGTCGGAGGCGCCAGATCCCGTCGTGACACTCCCGATACCCCCGGTGTTCCCGCCAACTCTCCAGTAACGGCTTGGCCTGACGGCGATACTGTTCGATCTGGGCTTCGATACCGGACGCAAGAGTCGCTTCCTCATCGGCTGCCTCCTCGTAAGCCTCCTGAGTGGCCTGGACGAGCCGTTTTTTGCGATAGAGTAACGCGACGTGGGGGTCGGAGAGCGGTCCCACATAATGACGACGGACCTGATCGCCGTTTCGGACCGATCGGTAGTAATAACGTGGAGGTATGGAAGAGTTTTGTTTGGATTTCATGGAACTGTACTACAACGGAGCCAAAAGCCCGTAATCGGGAAGACAAACAGTTTGTGGAGGAAAAGTCGGACATGGTTCAGGCGGTCTGCGGGACCTGGAGTTCGGGAGTCGGCGCAGGGAACGGGACGACATCGGAGAATTCTTCAATTTCAGGCGGTTGTTCCCGCAGCAGGGCCTGAGTGTGATCACGGACGATCGTGGCCACCGAACGAGGAATGGGAGACGAGGAAAAGTGTGTCTGGATTTCGTCCAGATATGGAATCGCTGAGTGATCGGGATCTGGAGTTCGTAACAGAGACTCCGCCGTCAGGAACTGCGCCATCGATTCCCGTTGTCGTCCGCTCTCAGTCGTCAGGTCATGATGTTCCAGTCGGTGAGGGAGATAATCGAGCCAGGCGGGGATCGTGGTGGGGCCGTTCCGGTAGGCGGTTAGCCGGGCATACGCTTCGATCGGAGAGGGACCGGTGAGTGACATCCCGATGACATGCAGCATCAGGTGATCGCTTTCTTGATCGAGTTCGTCTCGAACATCGAAGAAGAGATCTTCGTAACATGTTACGGCGGTCGGTTCGGTATCGAGTTCATAGGCAATCTCGGCAGGACTCTGGCAGGCGAGAATTCGGCATTGTAACTGGAGATGGCGGAGTGGTTCGGAGCGGTGAAGTTTCATCGTCTCCAGCATGGTTGGGTCGGTCTGCGAGAGTTCCTGGAGCGGGGACGGATCTGGAGACTGAGCGGCATGGAGATAGCGGATTGCCCGGACTACTTGCGGTCCGTGAGCTTCCCAGTTGAGGCGTGTGCCGGTCTTCCAGATGTGGCGTGCTTGCTGCCACCGGGCATCGGGAGCGGAGGCCTGGCAGAGTTGATTTCCCCGACAGCGGGTAACGGTGTCGGTCGTTTCGAGAATAGTCTGTATGGGTCGAAGGGAGTCGTGCATCCCTCGATTATCGCAAATTCCAGGGGCCAGCGCAAGTTTTTTGAAAGAGATGAAAGAGCGGTAATATATCACGCTTCTTGACGGCTGCGATCGGATGAGTCAACGCAAAAACCGGGGGCTCAGAAAGCCCCCGGCTTGTAATTCACCAGAAGGGAGAATCACTGCGAACTGGTAGTCTCGACATGATCAGCAATCGATTCATTGACTTCTCGTCGTCTTTCACGGGACCTTGGCTGTCGTCTCATGATTGATGGAGAAGTAAAGTTCTCATGTTCGGCTTCAACAATCGTAATCGTACGCTCTGATGCAGTCCGATCAAAATCGACAACGATACCTACCTTCCTCAGATTCGGTGCCAATCTGCGAAGGGTGGATGAAATACCACGCGGAGTTCTGGGCCAAGCTGATCGATCTCCAGTAGTACCTGAGGCTCTCAACCTAAGTGCCGAAAGCAGATCCGTAGCGGTTCCAGACCATCTTCGCCTCCTGTCAGCTTCGAGAAGCGAACGTACTGCGGACGGGATCGGAGAGGCGTCCAAAGCCATCTGAGCGATCCGTCTGCGGTTCTCCTGATATTGGCGAAGAAATGCCCCTTGCGAGACCCCCATCGCTGGTTCCGCAGCGACCGCCAGCTTGGCAAAATCAGCCATTCGGGGTAAATCTTCCAATTCGACCTCGTCAATTCGACGTAATGCCTGGGAGATTGCGTCATAGATTGCTCCCTGCAGTTTGGAACGCGCTTGATCGAATTCAGCCCAGAATTCCGATTCGGCCCGTCTTTTCGATTCTGGAATTTGTTCCAATGTGAGGACGACCGATCGGTCGAGGAGATCACTACGATTGGCGATATCATCAATGCTATTGAGGATAATCGGCCTCCGAGCATCGAAAATCTGCTCTTCGTCGTCAGTGTAAAGCTTCCTTGTGGCGAAGCCTCCTCCTGTCGCCAGTCGACACAACGCATCCGATAGTTCTGGGGGGATGTGACTCAGATTGTCATAGGTCAGAACGGCATTATTTTCGGCTGCGATTGACAAATCGCGTTCTGTTTTAGGCGCCGAACGCAATATCGATTGATGGGGATCGATCAACGACCTGATCTGGCGCGTGGCGGTGCTTTTGGCTGTTCCCTGTTCGCCGATGAGAATGAGCGGCGGGATTGCTCCCGTACCGGCGATTGCTGATATCAACCAGCCATACAAGAGAACCCGGTCTTCTGGAGGAACATTCATAAAATTAGCAAGATCCGAAAGTCTCGCGCCCGGGCTGGGTGTTGGTAGATGCCGCATCCCACGCGTTCGACGAAACTTGACCGGACAGTTCTCTAAGAGTTTCCAACCCTCTCGGTTAATTTCAACAACTTCCCATTTATCGTTAGCCAGATCGATGTATACGGAATCGTTTTCCACCGCCTGCCGTAAGTGAACAGCGAGTTGCTCTCCCTGTTCTGAGGCCAGAGCATCGATTTGTAACACCGCGTCACGGAGGGATGCGGCGGTTGCGATCCGTCCATGGCGACGCTGGAATTGCGTTCTGAGGTACCTTTCAAACTGTTGACTCCCAATTTGGTGTGATTCGGCGTGCCCATCACGATGAATCGACACATACCCAACACCATCTTGGTTGCAGAACAATTCCATCTCCTGGCTCAGCTGTACGATCAGATCTGCCTGTGAAGTGTTGTCACCCGACGCTGGAGCCGTACTTGCCATAAACGCATCGGCATCGTCGGCTTGGCTGATCAGTTCTCTTTCAATCTCATCCAAAACCTCAGCGGGTTCCTCTGTTTTTTGGGCGACAGTGTTCAACAATCGCTGTCGCTGTGTTGCCTCATCGGAATTGATCATGTCACGGTGAACTTCTTCAGCCCCTCGTGTGACGATTACCAGGCGTCGACGTCCTTCACGCGG
Source organism: Planctomycetaceae bacterium (assembly GCA_014762625.1). GTDB lineage: Bacteria > Planctomycetota > Planctomycetia > Planctomycetales > Planctomycetaceae > JABURQ01. The sequence continues at coordinate 3,814 of JABURQ010000035.1, forward strand.
GCCGACTTGGACCTGTAATTCTGACGGTTTCATCGAATTCTCCTCATTTTCTCTGGTATGTTTTTCGGGTTCAAATAAATCGATAGCGAAGTTTTCTTGATTACTCATCGTTTGGTCCTCTTTTGATTGGCCGCCCGGCGGAATGCTGCTTGGATTGCCGGTGAAGTGTTCGAAGGTGTGGCGAACTCCTGCCCTGATGTTGGTTTGGGCGACTCGAACATTTGTCGCAATTCATCCCACCCGCGCCCCTGACAGCTTTCATGATGGCAACGTGCAATCACATTCCCGTTTGGGAATTGCGCGACGAATGCCGACCCGTTGGTGTGGGCGGAATTCCACGGACAGGCTTCAAGCACCCAAAGGGTTCCCCCCTTCCACGGTTTCTCGGAGCGGACTTCCAAATCATGCGAGTCGAGCCATTGCGGCACATCGAGAGCGTTTACAGCTCTGGGAACTCGCTGAAGATCCTCGCGGCGATCGGGACGCAACAATGCCGCCATCTCCCGTAGTTGCCGGTGACTGACCGGCAAATAACTGTTGGGGACGTATTGGAGCTCTGCGAAACGATGGGGGCGTTCGTCGGTTGGATCTCCTTTACAGGCCATCGTCCCATAAAGCCGTATCAATCGAGAAGGGTTTCCGACCGAAGTGTCGAGATGAACTTTGTCGTCGCTAAAACAGTCGGAGAGGGCCTGCAACACATTCGTCACTAGGCCAGCATCATCTGTCGGAAGATCGATACGATAGAGCAAGTGGATCCCATTCCCGGACAGAGCGATGGCCGGATCCGGCCACTCTTGTCCGTCGAGAAAGGCCAGAACCTCTTCGGCCTTATTCGCCGCGTCGACCACTTCGTCATCACTCGCGGATATACCACTAGGCCGTACCGGATCCAGATCGATTACCAAGAATCTCCGCGAGGAGACATCGGAATCACCGGTCGAACCACCGCTCTTTGCGTCCTGAATTCGATTCTCAGAACGTGAGAGCAATCGAGGATCAATCGGATTCAGTGTAAAATAGATACCATCGTAATGAGGGTATTTTGCGAGTTCCTCAATCAGAGGCGTCTGATCATTGAAATACCCCGACATGGTGTTTCCTCGGGCGTTCTCAAAGAGTCTGGCTCCGAGTATGCGAACTTCGATGACTTGGTCCGGTTCCAAGAATCTCATCCATACCTGTCGAATCATGTCGCGAACTATGCTACTGTGCTCCGCCTCACTCATCTGAAGCCTCCCCTTTTATGAGTACCCATTCGTCTCGTTTCGGGCAGCCTGCGTTCACCCACTGCTCCAACTCACTACGACTCCACATTGTCGTGCGGCCGAAGCGAATGGGGCTTGGGATGTAACCCAGAGAATCCCAGGTGCGCCAGGTTCTTGTGGATCTCCCACACGCTGCTGCCGCCTCTCTAGCAGTCAGCAAGAATTGCGGCGGAGTGAGGGATCGAGTTGTCGAGCCGCTTCGGCTCCCAGCAGAAGTCATATCATTTCTCCAAAATTCAGGATTGAATACAGGGGAAAATTCTTCCCCGTTCTACCCGTAGCTGGCGCATATTCATTTGAGAGCGCGCATACCGAACGCATATGCCTGTCAGAAATGGACTTAGAGCGCGCATAGCTTTTTCTGAAACACGCACGTATGTCCAGAGTAAGAAGTTGATAAAAGCGATTTCAAAAATCGCGAAGCGGGAAGATTTGGAGGTTCAGTCGCCGGTAGCGAAGCGACTCTTAAAGAGCGAATGTTGAAGTAGGGAAAGTCCACATCTGTTTGGAACCGCGCGACTCAATCATAACAAAGATCGAATTAACTCCTCAGAAGTGATTATGGCGACGGTCTCGCGGAGAGTTATAGACTGCATCTCCTTTTAACTCAATTTTTTGAAGTGCGTCCGTCCAATCGAGGACCTTTTTCGAGTAGGAAAGGGGACATCGTGACCATATCTGGAGTCGGCTGCTGCTCTGGAGACAGAATCCCATTGTGATCTGCGGCGAATTCTAAAAGCTTCTCCACCTTGTTGACCGCTCGAGAGACTTGGCCTTGGCAATATTTCCGCTTTTGCGTTTCCTCTATTTTGTGAGCAACTGCGGTCTGTGTTCCATGTCCGGAATGATATAAAACGAAAGCCAGCCACTCGATTTGGCTACATTTTATTGGTGGAGTAATCTGTTGTCTCCTCGCCACATCACCCGACTCTTTCTGTTCCCATTCATTCTTTTGCGACAACTGCGACAACCTTGAAAATTCTTCGGGCAGGTGTTGTTGAAGTTTTTCGATCCTCTCGAAGTAATATAAATCCCTGAATGCTCTCCGAGATCCCATCTCGGCTGTTATTCCTTCAAAAACATTGTGTTTTTGTTTCAAGCGATCCAATTCGGACCGGAGAGTCACAAAAGGAAATTTGTCCCCCAAGTATTCGGGATGCTCCTGCGTCTCGGGATCGGAACGAAGGGCCTGCATCATTAACTGGCCCACCCGAAAACAGAGAGTGAGCTCCGAATGCGAGTCATTGGTCATAGCGTTCATCACATCCAGAAGTTCCTGAAACTTATCCAAACTCATCGGGGAATGATCGCGAAACCAATCCGCATCACAGAGACCTTCGGGAGAAAATTCGTCGTGTTCTTTGACTGCCTGCTTGTGTCGCTCCGATAGCCAAAATTTGGCAAGACGATCCCGCGCCGCTTCCGCTTTCTCCACCGAATCTTTGACCGTCATCAGGAACTTTTCATCAGCAGAAGTCTCTTTCAAATTTTTTTGTTGTGTCTGAATTTCATGAATGATTCGGTTGATTGAAGACGGAAGAGGAGTGTCGGACGGATCCCCACAAGGGTTCGCGTTTAAACAGATCGTCTCCGCCTGTTCGACCAGATGCTGAATCGCATATCCGAGTAGGTAACTGTGTCTGTGTGCTGTTGGTCTCGCATCGCGCATGGTGTTCCCTCACATATTCGGGTGAATGATGATTCCTTCATATTCAAAAAATCCCAAATTACACAATATATAGACCTTAAACCAGAGTCCACACCAATATGTGGTGTTTTTCATTGATTTCAGAAATCCATTACAGCGATCGGTTTGATCGGGTAGGGATTCGTGGTCACTGCCCCTCCCAATCGCGGCGATCGCTCGCTTTTAACGGGCTCCGTAAAATGTTACGGGGACGCGACCAAGCCTTCGGGGATCGATTGAGTCACTCCCTGGAAAAAAATACGGGACGTAGCAGGCGTAAATGACGCAATGACGCAAATGACGCAAAAGTTCTCTTTTTAAGAGAGAGAGAGAGAAGCAGAGGGGGAGAGCGCTGAAAAAAAGCATGGGTGTGTTGAACGCATTAAAAAACTCTCACACGGTTGCGTCATTTGCGTCATCGCGTCATCCCTACTCTGGTGTTGGTTGATTTCGCAGAAGACGCCCGCTCCGAGGGGGACTCCGCGCAGCTGGATACTGAATCCAGACTGAATGCGGATGCTCTCAGAGGCTTTCTCCGCCAGGCTGCGTTAAACTCGTTTGAAGTCAGTCTAATTGCCTGCGATCGGATTGTTCCCTGAATGACGCTTTAAAGGGCAGATCGATCAGCAGTCTCGGAGCTTTGATGAAATTATTTTGGAATTTCTCGAATAAAATTTCCTGATCTCCCTTACGCCATTCAATGCGAACAGAACGCATTGAATGCAGACAGGTTCTCTCATCCAGTAAGCCGCACGCTGGCAGTCATCGAGCTGGCAACATCGCGGTTGACTGTTCGTCCGTTCGATCAAAAATGGATCAACGACCAACAATATTTCTGTACCTGAATCCCGAAACTGAAACGAGAGTCTGATGGCGAGCCTGTTCAAAAAGACGACGTACCGCACCGACCGAAACACCGGCGAGAAAACCAAAACCAAATCCCGTAAGTGGTGGGGAAAATACAAAGACGCAAACGGTGTGACCAAACGCGTCTCCCTCGCCGCCGACAAAAAAGCCGCTCAAGCCATGTTGAATGAGTTGGTGGCTCGAGCGGAACGGGAAGCGGCCGGAATCATCGATGTCTATGAAGTCCACCGCAAAAAGCCTCTCCGGTGTTCGACATGTGATAGTACTGGCGAACGGACCGACAATGGAGAGCCATGTCGAAAATGCGAGGGAGCCCATCTCAGCGACTTCCGCTTATCGATGCTGTCCAAAAATGGAACCGAACGACACGTCCAGGAAACGGTCCAGAAAATCCGTGTGATTCTCTCGGAGTGCCGTTGGCGCGTGATTGACGATCTTTCCGCCTCCCGACTCCAGGCCTTCCTGCGAGAGTTTCGTGAGCGAGGGAAGAGCGCTCAGACCAGTAATCATTACCTGCGAGCCATCAAGCAGTTTTCCCGTTGGTTGGTCCGTGATCGCCGTCTGCGTGAAGATCCTCTCCAGCATATCTCTGCCGTCGATGTCAAAACCGATCGACGACATGACCGAAGAGCGATCAGCTCGGAAGAGTTCGCACGATTGGTCCAGGCAGCCCGGACAGGCAAACGAGTGGAAAGCATTTCGGGGCCAGACCGGGCCATGATGTATATCCTCTCCGCCTGGACCGGTTATCGGAAGAAAGAAATCGGAAGCCTCACCCCTCAAGCCTTTCAGTTGGAGGAGGAACCGTATTCCGTGACGGTGGAAGCCGCCTATAGTAAACGTCGTCAGAAAGATCAGCAGGTACTTCACTCGGATGTGGCCGAGTTGTTGAAAGAGTGGATGGCTGAGAACCCCAATCTTGGAGAGGCAGAACCGCTGTTCCCAGTATCCGGTGCAGTCCCGGGAGGAATAGAACGGAAGACTGCCAAAATGATGCGAGTCGATCTGGCCGCTGCGCGTTCGGCCTGGCTTAAGGAAACGAAAGACGAAGAAGAGCGGGCGAAACGCGAGCAGTCCGATTTTTTGAAGTACCACGATTCTTCGGGACGTTATGCCGACTTCCACGCGAACCGTCATACTTTTATCAGTAACTTGTCCAAAGCCAACGTCGCTCCGAAGATTGCTCAATCGCTCGCACGTCACTCCGACATCCGTCTGACGATGGGGACCTACACCCATCTCGATCTCGATGACCACACGATGGCGATCGGAGCATTGCCGGCACCGCCGAGTGCATCAAGTCCGGAGGTTCAGCATTGCAGTGTGGAATCTGACGATGCTCCTGGACCAGAAGTGGTGCCCCATACGGTGCCCCAGGGTGACCAATATGGTGCCCGACAGCTCCCATCAAAAACGCCCCAGACTGCATCGGATTGCACTTCAGACGACGATGAGAGCGAGGGAGAGGGGCCAAAATCAGTTGACGCAAGTGCTTGTGAGACAACGACAAACTGCATCGGTCTGCATCAAGAAAAAACGCCTTGCATCGATCTGCAAGACGTTTCTGAAGTAGTACACCCCAGAGGATTCGAACCTCTAACCTTCGGTTCCGTAGACCGATGCTCTATCCAGTTGAGCTAGGGGTGCATGTCTGATTTTCCTGTTTGGCGGCGGGCAAACGCCGTCACACTGCCGAACAGGTAAGGTAGCTTTCCCAGGCCTCAGTTTCAAGTTGACGCAGACTGAAAAAAGAGGTCTCTCACGCTTTCCAACGCCATTGCCGTATGATCGCTGCGATCGGCAAGTTTCCCCGTTTCCTCCGACAACGCGGTTGAGATTGAGGTTCGCGCTACGCTTCGCCGTCGTACCAGCGATTCAGAATGAGATTTCCAATCAAACTGACCAGCGCAAAGATCGTCAGACCGAGGATCGTCGAGGCGATTACCGTGGCGAACAGTTTGTCGGTTTTCAGTTGGGGAGCTGTTTGCAGAATCAGATATCCAAGCCCTTTGCGTGAGACATAACCGGCAAAAAATTCTCCCACAATCGCCCCGATGACGGCGACACCACTCGCGATTCGTGCCCCCGTGATGATCGAGGGGACGGCACTCGGCAAACGAAGTTTGAGTAAAGTCTGCCAGCGCGTCGCATTATTCAATCGAAACAGATCGAGAAGATCGGGATCGACTTGCAGCAGTCCCGCCGTCGCATTGGTGATGATCGGAAACAGGCTGATAATAAACGAGACCAGCACGACGCTTTGAAATCCGGTCCCGAACCAGATGACGATCAACGGGGCGATCGCCACGATGGGAACCGTTTGCAGAAAAATGGCATAAGGAAAGAGACTGCGACGGATGACGGGGGATTGTGAGAACAGACACGCCACCAACGTTCCCACACACAGGCTCGCCGCAAAGCCGACAATCGCTTCGGCTCCCGTCATCAGAAATCCGTTCCAGAGTTCACCAAGATTTTTGACGCCGGCTTCCGCCACGAGAAGAGGGCCCGGCAGGATGTATCGTTTGATGTCAAATATCACGGTGGCAAAATGCCAGAGAATCACAACAGTGAAAAACGCACCGAGGGGGGGCAGAATGTACGTCACAAACCAGCGGAACAGAGTTCTCATTCGACCGTCCTCCGCAATTCATGACTGACTTGACCGATCAGTTCGGCGAACTCCGCGGTGGCACGAAGATCGGAGGTGCGGGGATAGGCAAATGGAATTTCCAGATCGGCGGCGATCCGTCCCGGTCTGGGGTGCATCACGAGAACCCGTTGCGAGAGAAAGACCGCTTCGGAAACGTTGTGCGTGATGAAGACCGCGGTCCATTTCTGATCCGACCAGATACGGAGAATCTCTTCGTTCAACTGTTGCCGCAGGATATCATCGAGGGGAGCGAACGGCTCGTCCATCAGCATCAGGTCGGGATTGGTGACGAGGGCTCGTGCGAGGGAAGCCCTCATCCTCATCCCACCCGAGAGTTCTCTGGGGCGTTTGTCGGCATCATGTTCCGTCAAGCCGACCAGGTCGATGGTTTCCCGGACGTGATTCCGGTATTCCGCCGGCGGACGGTCTCGCAATTCAAAAGGGAGCGAGACGTTACTGCGGACGGTTCGCCAGGGAAGTAACGTCGGATCCTGAAAGACGAACGCGGATCTCAAATTGTTTTCCCGCGCATTACCGGGAGAGCGGCCATCGAGGAGGATTTGCCCCGCAGTGGCGGTCTGGAGTCCGGACATCACTCGCAACAAGGACGATTTTCCACACCCCGACGGACCAACGATAGAGACGAACTGTCCCTTCGGAATATCGAAGTTGACACCCGCCAGCACATCGGGTGCTCCCGGAAATGAGAGCCCGACTTGATCGGCGTGAATGAAGGCGGTGTCTGTGGAGATCATCATGATGCAGAGGTTGAGAATCAAAGAATCAGAACGTTTCCAGCATATCAGCCGATTGACCTGTGCCGAAAGTGTCGGCGACTAGCAGCTCGTTGAAAAACTTAATATTGCGGCGAATGGATTTTTGATCTGAATCAGATCGTCAAATATCTCATTCTCGAGGACGAATCCGTTTCTCAACACGCTGCCGGGGACTTGCCAATTTCTTTCCAGCCACTTGAATGTCATACTGCATCCACTTTTGATTCATACGACCTGATTTCTGACCGAACAACTCATGTCGATATTTTACACCGATGTTTTCGTGCTGCCATTGCCCGAGACGCACAAATTCCCGATGTCAAAATACGCATTGCTTCGAGAGCGGGTCAGTACGCACGAAGCGATCTCCGCAACGGATCTCAAAATCCCTCCCGCCGCCACCGACGAACAAATCCTGAGAGCGCATTCACGAGATTACCTGGAGCGGGTGAAATCGGGAGAATTAAGCTACAAAGAGTTACGGCGAATCGGGTTCCCCTGGTCTCCTCAAATGGTCGAACGATCCCGACGCTCGACCGGAGCCACGATCGCCGCGATTGGGTCGGCATTGTTCTGTGGTTTGGGAATCAATCTTGCCGGGGGCACGCACCATGCCTTTCGCGATCAGGGAGAGGGGTATTGTGTGTTCAATGATAGTGTCGTCGCCGCTCGGCACTGGCAAGCGGAAGGGCATGTGAACCGGGTGTTGATCGTCGATGCCGACGTCCATCAGGGAAACGGAACCGCTTCCATCACAGCGGATGATGACTCGATTTTTACGTTTTCGATTCACGGCGAAAAAAACTTTCCGTATTACAAAGAGAAAAGCGATCTGGACATCGCCTTGCCGGATGAGATCGGCGACGAGGCGTATCTGGAATCGCTGGACGACGGGCTGGAGCGAGCGTTTGAGAAAAGTCGCCCGGATCTCGTGATGTATCTGGCGGGAGCGGATCCTTACGAACTGGATCGTTTCGGTCGGCTGAAACTCACCAAGGACGGGCTCGCGGAACGCGACCGAATTGTGATCGAACGCTGTCGATCGGAGGGATTACCCCTGACAATTTCTATGGCGGGCGGGTATGCTCCTGATGTGCACGACACGGTCGAGATCCACTTTGCCACGGTTTGCCAGGCATGGGAGCTGTTCGGGCTGGCGCATCGCACTCTCTACAATCCCTGATTTCACAGCCAGAACCTTCCATGAACGCTCAACGTCGTAAGCTCGTCCTCAGCGGACTGATTCTCCTGCCCGTCCTTTTGATTTCGGGATTACTCGTTATGTCCCTGTTCAGCCATCGACCGGATGACCTCGGCATTACAAACGGTCAGCTCAAAAAGTGTCCTTCCACACCGAATTGCGTCGGCTCTTGGGAAAGCCCTGACGACGGGGAGCATTTCATCGCTCCCTTGAGCGTTCCTTCGAGCCTCGAAAAACCGATGGCCAAGCTGCGCGAGGTCCTGAATTCTCTCCCGCGGACGACCATCGTCTCAGACACGGACGACTATCTGCATGTGGAATTCACGACGGCTCTGATGCGGTTTGTGGATGACGTCGAGTTTCAGTGGCTCCCTTCGGAACAGGTGATTCACGTGCGGTCTGCGTCGAGAATCGGCCGGTCGGATTTGGGGACGAATCGAACTCGCGTCGAGAAGATTCGGAAATTGTGGGAATCCGCTCTCAACTGAATTTGTTTCCGTCTTCTCGGTTTGCCTGACCCGTGACTCTCATTACAATCGGTGCGTTCGTTACCCGACCTCCAGATTCAAGGAAGTGCAATGTCCGGCTCCGACCCGTCGCAGCTCGCTTATCAACGTGTTTTGCTCAAGGTGAGCGGCAACAGTTTCTGTCGACCGGGCGAATCCGGAATCAGTATGTCGGAGGTTGCCCAGCTTTCCGAACAGATCAAACGGGTTCACGAAACTGGTGTGGAACTGGCGATCGTCTGCGGAGGAGGAAACATTCTCCGTGGAAAACAGTTCGCCGCCGTCAGTGCGGCGATCAACGCCCCCACTGCTCACTACATGGGGATGCTGGCGACCGTTATTAACGGACTCGCTTTACAGGATGCTCTCGAAAATATCGGTGTCCCGACTCGCTTGTTATCGGCGATCCGGATGGAGGGAGTCGCCGAAACATTCATCCGGCGTCGTTGTGTTCGACATCTTGAAAAAGGCCGCGTCGTGATTCTCGCTGCCGGTACGGGAAGTCCCTTTGTGACGACCGATACCGCTGCTGCTTTAAGAGCTCGCGAGATCAAAGCCGACATCGTCATGAAAGGAACGCGGGTGGACGGTGTCTATTCGGAAGACCCCGAAATCAATCCGCACGCTGTCCTGTATCCCGAAGTGACCTTTGCAGAAGTGCTCAGCAAGGATCTCGGCGTGATGGATGCTCAAGCCGTCCATCACTGCATGGAAGCCCAGATTCCGATCCTGGTGTTCAATTACCAGCGGGTCGGAAATATCGAGAAGGCGATCGCCGGTGAATCGATTGGGACGCGGGTGGTTTCCGCAAAATCTGAATAGTCTGAATTCGGTGACAACTCACTGAAATCAAATCACTTGCAGTTCTCTATGCAGGTTAGGCGTGCGCTTTGTGAGTGAGTTTCTGGTCGGCATGACGCCTGTGAAATAGCACTTCTCAATCAGTCTATTTCCCGGAAATTGCGTCTCGCACGTCGACTTTTCATCCCGCCTGAACCGTTTATTCATCACAAAGGAATACGGTTTTCACGACGATTCTGTCGATGCGCAAGGATGCACAGAAAGGTTGTCACGATGGCACACCGAATTTTTTATGGAGTCGCCGGAGAAGGTCTGGGGCACGCCAGTCGCGTGCTCTCTCTGATCGGTCATCTTCCCGATTGTGAGATTCATGTCTTCACCTTCGGAAAGGCTTACGACTTCTTCAAATCGCTCGACTACCCCCATCTCCATCGCATCGACGGACTGATGTTCGCCTATTGCAACGGCGTCGTGAATTACCGCAAGACGCTCTCAAACGCCGTCAATTATTACTTCTCGGGTTTGACCCAGAATCTCGATTACATCGAGCAGCAGGCGGAAGAATTGCAGCCCGCGCTGTTCGTGACCGATTTTGAACCGTCCGTCATTCGCGCCGCACATCTGATGGGACAGCCGGTTCTCTCGATCGACAACCAGCACAAGTTTGTCGATTGCCGAGCTCCCTCACTTCCGGCGTCTCTTCAACTGTATGCGATGATGACGAGTCCGACCGTGCGGACGATGGTTCCCTCGCCGACACATTCTGTCGTGGCGACCTTTCACGCCGACCGTCTCGAAGCGATTCACAGCGATGTCACCCTGACCGGGGGAATTCTCAGACAGGAAGTCGAGTCGCACCCGGTGACGAATGAGGGATTCATTCTGACGTACTTGCGTCATAGTGTTGCCGAGCAAATCCTGTCCGCGTTGGCGGGTTGCGGTCGCGAAGTTCGTGTTTACGGAGCCTCCCCGGAACAGCGGTTAATGTATCGTGGACAGTTTCGGTTTTTCGACCTGTCACCCGATTTCGTTCACGATCTGGCGAGTTGCGACCGCGTCATTGCTCCCGCCGGCAATCAACTCATCAGCGAATGCCGATACTTTCAAAAACCGATTCTGGCGATTCCCGAGCCGGGTCAGTACGAACAGGCCATCAATGCTCATTTTGCCGAAGAAATTGGTTTGGGAACCTCTTGCGAGGTCTCCGAACTTACCACAGAGATCCTAAACACCTTTATTTCCAGATTTTCATGCCGATCGAACCGGATTCCCAATGGGGTTCATGACGTAATTCGTGTGATCCGAACCTATCTTCCGAACGTATTCGGCGTTGAATCGTACGGCGATTCAGGCGAAGATAGGATCATGAAACTGGGGAATCATTTTCTGGATGATCCCCCTCTGAAAATGGCGTAAGTGGGGACTGAAATGCAGGATGTGAAAACCCTGTTTTTGTCGGACGTCCATCTGGGCAGCCGACATTCACAAACAAAAGCCTTGCTGGAATTTCTGACGGATGTCGAGGAGCATTCTCTACCAGAGAAGCTCTACATTATCGGAGATTTTATTGACGGTTGGAAACTGAAGCGGAAATGGAAATGGAACAATGAATCCAATCTCATTCTCCGCAAGATCCTTTCCTTCGCTTCGCAGGGGACCGAGGTCTATTACGTCGCCGGAAACCACGACGACTTCCTGAGAACCTTCATGTACGAGTTCCAGATCGTCGAATTCGGAAATATCCACGTCGGCGACGAATATATTCATGAGACTGCAGACGGGAAGAAACTGCTCGTTCTGCACGGCGACCAATTCGACCTGGTGACTCGATATGCGCGCTGGGTCAGTAAAGTGGGGGACGTCGGGTACGAATTCCTGCTCAAATTAAATACCTACGTGAATGCCATTCGATCCATCTTTACCGATCAAAAATGGTCTCTCGCCAAAGCCGTCAAAGGCAAAGTCAAAAAAGCGGTCAATTTCGTGGGTGACTTCGAAAAATACCTAACGAAACACTCCCGCGAAAAAGGCTGCGATGGTTGTGTCTGCGGACACATTCACACGCCGGAAATGAAAGCCTGGCAAGATGGCTTCCTGTACTGCAATACGGGTGACTGGGTCGAATCGTGTACCGCGATCATCGAGGATTCGACCGGGAGATTGACGCTTTACAAACATTACGACTACGTCCATCTGCGCAAGGAACACCTCGACGCGGAAAAATTCGCCGATGTGTTCGTCGAGCAGATGCCCAGCTATCACTTCTCCGATCCGGAACTGGTTCCCGCCGTCGAAGATGATGTCTGATTACGGCTTTTCCGCCACGATCAAACCGTAACGCATGCAGCCGGTTTTAAACGCTTTATTCAAGCGGAAGAGTGTCCGTAGAAAGACGCGATTTTTCTGACGTACATCGAGCAGGAACTTCCAGTACCGCGGTGTGACCAGAATTCGCCCCACGGCCCGGCGGACACAAATTCTCCAGGTTTTCGCCACGTTGTCGGAGAGGTCCCGCTGCTCGATAATTCGAAAGCCGGTGGAGGCCACCATGTTGGCACCTTCTGAGGGCGTCGGCATATGGGTCAGTCGCCCTTCGGAAATAATCGGATCGAGAAGCTGTTCACGCTGCCGGGGAGTCGGATCTTCGGATGTCATCCAGACACACAGGACCATACGACCGCCCGGCTTGAGGACTCGATAGGCCTCCGAGAGAAACTTTGCCTGATCGGGCATATGCGTGAAACATTCGATGCCGAGAAGCGCGTCGAATCGTGCCTCCTCAAATTCATTCTCCATCCAGTCCGTCAGCATGATCCGCGGATTGTCGCCGGGTGATTGAGACTGTGCGTAGTCGAACTGCTTTTCGGAGACCGTGACCCCCGTAACGCGGCTGTTGTATTCCGCCGCCAGAACGCGAGATGTTCCCCCGTACCCACAACCGACATCGCACACTTCCGCGTCTCGTACGCGAGCCTGTTCCGCGACCAGATCGATCAGGTTCCGGACCGCTTCGGAGACCGATTCCCGTCCCGTCTTCCAGTAGCCGTGATGCAGATGCTCGCCCCACAGAGCCCGGTAATATTCGTCGAGATCGTTGTAGTGATCGGCGACGTCCATCGGGGTGGCGGGCATTTTCAGAGTTTGATTCATGATGAAATTCCTCGTGGCTGATCAAATTGTACCAGCCTAGAGAGACATTCCCCACGCAGTCGGCTTGAATTTGAGTCCGATCTCGTTCTGAAGGCTGGAATCCCCGTTCCCATTCGGGCAAGATAGGCTCTTCAAACTGATTCTTTACCGCGACGGCTCTGTCCGTTCGCGCTCAACTGATGAGGATATGATGAGTCTGGTCAAAATCGCCGGCGGTACGGTTTACGATCCGAAGAACGGCATCGATGGCGACGTGAAAGATATCTGGATTCAGGATGGTCGGATAATCGACACTCCCGCCGATCCCTCCACCAAACCGAATCGGGAAATCGACGCCCGCAGCATGGTCGTGATGCCGGGGGGAGTCGATATGCATTGTCATATCGCCGGCCCTAAGGTGAATACGGCTCGCAAGATGATGCCCGACAACAAACGAACCGCAAAACCCGTCATGAAGACGCCGTTCACGCGTTCGGGAACCACCGGAGCCGTCCCGAGTACATTTGCCACCGGCTACCTCTACGCGGGACTCGGCTACACGACCGCTTTTGACGCCGCCGTTCCGCCTCTCACCGCGCGTCACGCTCACGAAGAACTCCAGGACACCCCCGTCCTCGATAAAGGGTTCTACGTGATGATGGGTAACAATCATTTTCTCATGAAAAAGATTGCCGCCGAAGAACACGCGGTCGCCAAAGCGTACGTCGCCTGGTTGTTGGGAGCCGCCAAAGGGTACGCCGCCAAGATCGTCAATCCGGGCGGCGTGGAAGTCTGGAAATCGACCGGAGGCAACGCTAAAGGGTTCAACGACAAGATCGATTACTTCAACATCTCGCCCCGCGAGATCGTACAGAACATCGCCCGCTACACCAACGAGCTCGGCTTGCCGCATCCGGTTCACATTCACTGCAACAATCTCGGCATCCCCGGCAACTGGGAAACCACTCTGGAAACCATGAAGGCGCTGGATGGTTCGAAAGGTCACCTGACCCACATCCAGTTCCACAGTTACGGCGGGAATCCCGACGATCAGGCGACCTTCTGTTCCGAAGTTCCTCAACTGGTGGAGTACGTCAACTCGCACCCGAATCTGACCGTCGATGTCGGACAGGTCATGTTCGGCGAAACGACCTCCATGACGGGTGACGGACCGCTCGGTTACTTCCTGCATAAAGTGACTGGACGCAAATGGTTCAGCGGCGACACCGAAATGGAAGCGGGTTGCGGTATCGTTCCGATCACCTACAAAGACAAATCGATGGTCCACGGCCTGCAATGGGCCATCGGTCTCGAATGGTATCTGCTGATGGATGATCCCTGGCGTGTCGCGATGAGCACTGACCATCCGAACGGCGGTTCGTTCATGGCCTATCCCGAAATTATTTCGCTCCTGATGAGTAAAGCGAAGCGGGAGGAAGTTTTGAATCGCGTCCCGCACCGTGTCCGCGAACGATGCACGCTGGGAGACATCGATCGCGAATACACGATGAATGAAATCGCCATCATCACCCGCGCCGCGCCGGCAAAAATGCTCGGACTCAAAAATAAAGGACACCTGGGAGCAGGAGCAGATGGAGACGTTACGATCTACAACCCCAGCGACGACATTCAGGCCATGTTCGAACTTCCTCGCTACGTCATCAGCAAAGGGGACATCATCGTCGAAGATACCGAACTCCGCCTCGATACGCGCGGCAAAACGCTACACGTGGAACCGACGTTCGATGAGGAAACCTTACCAACGATTAAGGAATGGTTCGAAGAGTTCTACACCATCCGCTTCCGCAATTACCCGGTCGACGCGCACTACATGCAAAATCCGGAACTCGTGGAGTGCGAACCGGAATAAGTGTTCGTCGATCCCGATTCGAACGAGTCGGAACAAACATCTCACGCGATCAGATCGTGAATGACATGACCGTGAACGTCGGTCAGTCGGCGGTCGATACCGTTGTTGCGAACGGTCAGCCTTTCGTGTTCGATACCGAGCAGATGCAGCATCGTGGCGTGAATGTCGTAAACCTGAGTCGGACGATCGCGATCGAGCGGTTTATAACCCCACTGGTCGCTCGGCCCGTAGGTCACTCCTCCCTTAATACCTCCGCCGCAGAGCCAGTTGGTGAAGCAGTACGGATTGTGATCGCGTCCTTTGGATCCTTGTGTGGAAGGCATACGTCCGAATTCGGTCGTCCAGAGGATGATTGTATCGTCGAGCAGTCCGCGTTGTTTCAGATCGCGAATCAGAGCCGACGCCCCCACCGCCATCCCTTTCGCCAACGGCCCGTGATCGCGTTGGATATCTTCGTGCGAGTCCCAGTTACGTCGCGGAAAACCGTTATCGTTCCCCGACCAGATTTGAACGAAACGGACGCCCCGTTCAATCAGGCGACGGGCGACAAGACATTTCCGACCGAAGTAAACCGTCTCTTCGCGCGAATTGATGCTGTTACTGAAGGAAGTCGGCACATCGTCGAGGCCGTACATTTTGAGCGTCGCCTCGGTCTCGCCGCTGATGTCGAGTGCTTCGGGGGCTGCTAACTGCATGCGAGCCGCCAGTTCGTAACTTTGAATACGGGCGTCGAGTCGGGAGTCGCCGTTCCTCTGTTTGGCGTGTTGGCGATTGAATTGTCCGAGCAGGTCGAGCGTCTGTTTTTCGCTCCGGGAAGTGATTCCGGTGTTCTCCGGCGGGAAGAGATCGGCGATCGGATTCTCCCGTCCGGGAAAAATGGCCGTCCCCTGGTGTGAAGCAGGGAGAAACGCCGCCGACCAGTTTTTCGGTCCGTTGGAAGCGTAACCGCGTTGATCGGGTAAGACGACGAACGTGGGCAGGTTTTCGTTCATACTCCCGAGACCGTAACTGACCCAGCAACCCGCGCCGGGAAATCCGGGCGTCTGAAAACCGGTTGCCTGCAAGTAGGTCGCCGCGCTATGAACCCCGGTCTTTCCGACGAGATTGTGAACGAACGCCATGTCGTCGACGACCGGCCCAAAATCGTTCACCACATCGCTGAGATACTTTCCCGACTCTCCGTAAGGCTGGAATTTGAAGGGAGATTTCATCCACGGGCCGAGGCCGTTCTGAAATGCCTCAACGTGCTCGCCGAAATCCGACGGCTCGCCGTGGTGCTTTTCCAACATCGGCTTGTGATCGAACAAATCGATGTGGCTGGCCGCTCCCGCCATGAAGAGCTGAATCACACGTTTGGCTTTGGGGGGATGATGCGGCTGTTTCAGGACCCCGCCGTGACCGATATTACCGGTGTCCGCGGCGAGTAAACCCTGTTCCTGAAGCATGGCGACCAGCGCGATACCGCCCAGCCCACCGCCGGACTGCCAGAGAAAATTTCGACGAGAAAGCAAATCAAACATGAGCCAACGGTCTTCAGAAACAGGGGATGGTCTTCACTCAGTTTAACACATCGGGAGATTCTCCGGCGAGAAAATTCCGATACTGGCATTTGCAGACCATCACCCGAACTGGATCCCGCCCGACGAGATTTGCCGATTGATTCGATTGGCGGCATATAAACCGTGCAAGATAAATTCCCCCACCGCCACTAGCAGTTCGTCTTTCTCAGGACTCTGGAAGATCTCCGGTTCCAATTCCTCAGCAACCGTTTCGAGCTGTTGCCGGAACTGGGGAATCTGCTCGAAAGATGACAACGCTTCTGACGTCGATTGTCGATCGCTCAAATCGAGAGTGTTCCCTGTGTCGAGATATTCGACGACATTGCGGAATTGCTTGGGGCTCAGGCTGGCTCCGAAAATGACGCTGATTGCTTCATCCATGATCCGCCGCACCAGTTCGTCCTCTTCGCCCGGCTCCTCGCTCATCGTCAGTTCCATCTTCCCTCGCGCGCTGGAGGTAAGATAGGAAAGGTCGGCGGGACGAGCAACGGTGGCCGATTGTCCCTGCACGGCCGCCCGACGCTCTCCGTTCGAGAGCATGTTTTCATAGTTCGCAATCGACATACGCACGCTGACGCCGGAGGCCTGATTGACGTGTGGCGAAGTCCGCGCGAGGCGGGCAATTTCTTCGACAATTTCCTGCATGAATTTCGGCACGCGTACGTCGATTTCCGCATCGCGATCGGTCCACGCATTGTCCTGGGTGATCTGTATCCCGAGTTCCCGAGTGAGCGGGTAATGGGTCCGCACCACGGAACCGATCCGGTCCTTGAGAGGCGTGACGATACGTCCCCGGTTGGTGTAATCTTCAGGGTTGGCACTGAAGACCAGGCAAAGGTCGAGTTCCAGGCGAATCGGAAATCCGCGAATCTGGATGTCACGCTCTTCGAGTACGTTGAAGAGACCGACCTGAATCTTGGGACTGAGGTCGGGAAGTTCGTTCATGCAGAAAATGCCCCGATGACTACGGGGGATCAAGCCGAAATGCATCACGTCCTCGCTCGCCAGATGGCGACCTTCCGCGTGCTTGATCAGATCGACTTCCCCGATGAGGTCGGCGATCGTCACATCAGGAGTCGCAAGTTTTTCATAATAACGGTCGTCCCGTCCGACCCAGTCGATCGGTGTGTCGTCACCTTTGTCGACGATCAGGTCGCGACCGTATTTGGAAAGCGGATTCAGAGGGTCGTCGTGAATCTCCGAACCGGCCACAACGGGCATCCATTCGTCCAGAAGATTCACGAGCTGCCGAAGCATGCGCGTTTTTCCCTGTCCTCGCAGACCGAGAAACAACATATCGTGTTGTGACAAAATCCCGTTGTAGACCTGGGGGAGTACGGTTTCTTCGTAACCGAGGATGCCGGTAAACGGCGTTTTGCCCTCGCGCAGAAATTGCAGCAGATTGGTCCGCATCTCTTGTTTGACGGTACGAGACTGATATCCCGATTCTTTTAATTCTCGAAGCGTCTGGGGGCGGTCGGCTGTCATATATCTGGAAACCTTTATGAATTCAGTCTTTGCGGTGAACTGTTACTGCGATTATAGGTGTCGAGGCACGAGGGTCAACGAGTGGAGAAAATGGGAACTCTGGGGGCTGCGGGAGCAGGGATTCTGCCGTTCTGTCTTTTCACCAGACGCTGTCCTGTTAGAATCTGACGATACTATTCTCTGAGTGCTCCTCTGACAAAAGTCCCGCAACGCGGTTTGATCATATGAAGAATCAGTCCTCAAGATCTCTGGCCTGCCTGTTTTCCCTTGTTGTTGCTTGGGGAATGATGGCAATGATATGGCCTTCTCCGGCAATCGCCCAATCGACCGGCCCGGTCGCGGAAGAGGGAACGGCGCTCGATGAAGCAGGACCAGTGGCCGCCGAATCGGAAGCTCCCCAAACCAACGAACAGAAACCCTCGATCCCCCGTAATCCCAAGGAAATTCTGGAAGCGCTCGGCTGGCCGTTTCTGGTTCCGTTTCTGGCGGCGTCGTTCATCTCCTTATGGTTCGGTCTCGAACGTCTCGTCGTTCTCAGACGAGGTCGCGTGATTCCGCGAGCCTTCGTCGAACGTTTCATCAAACATCTCGAACAGGGAAAACTCGAACCGCAACAGGCGCTCGACCTCTGTGAAGATAACGGTAGTCCGACGGCGGTCGTGTTTGCACACGGCGTTCGAAAATGGGGACGTCCGAGCGTCGAGGTCGAACAAGCCATTCTGGACGGCGGCGAACGACAGGTCAGTCTGTTGCGAAAACACCTACGGGTACTCAACGGTGTGGCGACCGTGACGCCGTTGATTGGCCTGTTGGGAACCGTGATCGGAATGATCCGCTCCTTCAACGAGATCGCCGGGGCAGACGCCATGGGGAAAGCGACTCAGCTTGCCTCCGGAATCGCGCTCGCATTGTTGACTACCGCGGCGGGACTGATCATCGCGATTCCTTCGCTGATTCTGTACATGTACCTCGCCGGGAAAGTGGACTCCGTGGTGATGGATATGGACCGTCATGCCCAGCGCGTGGTGGAACTCATCTCGAGCGAAGGGCTCTCGGCGCGGGGACACGAGACCCCGACCGTCAGCAAACGCGCTTCCTGAATTGCTTCTCCTGAAAAAACCGATTGATTCGCGACGACTGACCAGTCAGGATGAGACCGTTCGTTCCATCCCGCAGAAGCTGGAGTTCGTTATGCGATGCTTATCCGTTTGGTGGCTGCTTTGTCTGAGTGCATTCCTGTTCCCGGAATCTGTGATCGCGGAAGAACCGATCGAAATCGGTTCCCGCAGGGAATTGTTTGTCGATAATTTTCTGATCCAGTCCCTCGACGGCGACGCGAAGCAGGTCCTGCAGCAACCGACACCTCACGAAGTCGTATTGGTCACAGACAAACCCTGGGAAGGGAATACCTGTGCGTATTATTCGATCTTCCAGGACTGCGATCTGTACCGCATGTATTATCGCGGCAGCCATTGGGATACTGAGAAAAAAAGAGCCACTCATCCCGAAGTGGTTTGTTACGCGGAGAGCCGTGACGGCATCCACTGGACCAAACCGGAATTGGGGCTCGTCGAATTCGACGGTTCCAAAGCCAACAACATCGTCTTCAACGGTATCGGCAGTCATTGCTTCACACCGTTCATTGATACGAACCCCGATTGTCCCCCCGCCGCCCGCTACAAAGCGATCGGACGCGGTCGTCCTACGGCCAAAAAAGGTCTGTACGTATTCCAGTCGGCAGACGGTCTGCACTGGTCGTTGATGCACGACGAGCCGGTCATCACGCAGGGAGCCTTCGATTCCCAGAATCTGGCGTTCTGGGACCCGATCATCAAAAAGTATCGTTGTTACTATCGCGATTTCCGCAAGGTGCGCGATATCAAGTGGTGTGTCTCGGATGATTTCATTCACTGGAGCGAACCTGCCTTTCTCACTTATCCCGATCAACCTCTCGAACACCTCTATACCAACGCCATTCGGAACGATCCGCGAGCCCCCCATATTCTGATCGGATTTCCGACACGCTATTTGCCGAATGAAGGTCAACGCGTCGAACCGACCTTCATGAGCAGCCGTGACGGCCACACTTTCCATCGCTGGCTCAAGCCGGTGATCCCTGAGTCGGCCCCGAAAGACCGCTCGGGAAATCGCAGCAACTACATGACCTGGGGCTTGCTGGAGCTTCCCAGTAAACCGAACGAATATTCGGTCTACGCGACCGAAGCCTACTACACCGGCCCCGACAGTCGCGTCCGTCGCTTCACTTATCGCAAAGACGGTTATGTCGCCGTAACGGGAGAGCAGAAAGGCAGCCTGCTCACCAAGCCGATCGTTTATCAGGGAGACAAACTCTCGGTGAACGCGAAAGTCGCCGACGGCGGACGTCTCATGGTGGAACTACTGACGTCCGACGGTCCGGTCTGGGTCTCCGATCCGGTGACGGGGGACTCCATCGATCACCAGATCACCTGGCCCGCGAAAAGCCCACTCGCCAAGCAGGCGGGAAAACCGGTTCAGATTCGCTTTCATCTGAAAAACGCGGAACTGTATTCGTTCCAGTTTCAGAAAGACGAATAGCGCAAACAGAGAGGGGAGCGTGCCTCATGCACGTCCCCCTCAGGACACGTCTTCATTGTCTGTTGGCCGTCGCGTTACGCGATCACCTCATCGATTACGCGACCGTGAACGTCGGTCAGGCGGAAGTCACGCCCCGCATAGCGATAGGTGAGCTGGGTGTGGTCGAGCCCCATCAGGTGCAAGATCGTCGCATGGAGATCGTGCGTGTGGGTTCGTCCTTCGACGGCGGCATAGCCGAGTTCATCGGTGGCACCGTATTGAGTTCCCCCTTTGACGCCGCCGCCAGCCATCCACATCGTGTAGCCGTTGGCGTTGTGATCGCGTCCATCCAAATCCTTGCGGGCGGTATCGGGGGTCCGTCCGAATTCTCCGCCCCACAAAACCAAAGTATCTTTCAGTAAACCCCGTTGCTTCAAATCGGTCAGCAACGCTCCGATTCCCTGGTCGGTGGCGGCGGCGCGTGCTGCGTGGCCTTTCTTCAAACCGCCGTGCTGGTCCCAGAATTCGTCGCAAAGTTCGACATAGCGGACGCCCGACTCCACCATGCGGCGGGCCAGTAGACACTGACGCCCGAAATTGTCGCTCGGCTTCTTGTCTCCGATGCCGTACATTTCCAGGGTCGATTGCGTCTCCTGAGACAAATCCATCACCTCAGGCAGCTCCGATTGCATCCGAAACGCCAGCTCGTACGATTCAATCACACCGTCAATCTGGGAATCGGCGGGATCCTGCTGGGCAACCCGTTCGTTGAGCGACTGCACCAGATCGAGTTGCTTGCGTTGCAGGTTCGCCGACAATCGCGGATTGGCGATGTTCCCGATTCGAGCGTTTTTCACCGGTGTTTTGATATCACCGACCGCCGTCCCCTGATAAACAGCCGGCAGAAACGCCGAGCCGTAATTTTTCGTCCCGCCGTTAATGAGCGGGGGAGAGATGCTGATAAAGCCGGGAAGGTTCTGATTCTCGGTTCCAAGGCCGTACATCATCCAGGCGCCCATCGAGGGACGTGTAAAGGCGAAACTTCCCGTGTGCAGATACAACATCGCGGGGGTATGGTTGGCGATATCGGTATGCATTCCGGAGAGGACACAAAGATCGTCGGCGTGCTGGGCCTGATGTTTCACCAGATCGGACACCCACAGACCGCTTTCGCCGCGTTGACTCCAGTTCCACCGCGTTCCGACGAGTTTCCGTTTTTTGGATTTCGCCGGTTGGCCGTCCATCGAATTCAATTTCGGCTTGTACTCGAAGGTCTCCATGTGAGACGGACCGCCTCGCATGTGCAAGAAGATGAAGTTTTTCGCCTTCGGCTCGTGATGCGGCGACTTCGGAGCCAGCGGACTGCGATAGTCGGCTTGCGCCTGTTGCGCGCAGAGATCGGCGAAGGCCAGGTAACCCAAGCCACAAGTCGTCGCTTTCAAGGCGTCGCGTCGTGAAATAGGAAATGTCATATCAGAACCTCTTGAAGGTTTGTGCTTCCAGGTTGTGTTGTTGTTTTCAACGGGCTATTTAGGGGAGGAATCGAAATTCGGCACTCGCAAACAAGGCTTGCACCAGCGACGACCAGGCCGCTTGTTCCGCCGACTGTTTCTCATCATCGTTCTTTGCCATTTGCGGCTGTAAATCGGCAATAAACTCACGGGCCACCTGCACCTCATCGGGTGTGGGACTCCGCGTGAAACAGAGTCGATACACGAGTTCGATCCGTTCGTCGTTGTTGCTGGAGGCCGCGATTAACCGCGTCGCGGTGGCGTCCGACTGTTCGAGGACGAACGGACTGTTCATCAAAAACAGCGATTGTGAGGGAACGTTCGTCGTATCCCGGTCTCCCTGAGGGTTCGACGGTTCCGGAAGATCGAACAGTTTCAGAAACTCCGGAACGATGCCCCGTAAGATCGGAAGATAGACCGAACGATGCGGGAACGGCTCGGTCAGATATTCGGTTTTGATGCCGCGTCCCACTTCACCTTCTCCCACTTTGGTCACGAGAGAGGCTTCCGGACGATTGAGATCGAGCTGACCGCTGACAGCGAGAATTGCATCGCGGAACGGTTCCGCTTCCAAACGACGACGACTCATTCGCCACAAGTACGTGTTTGCCGGATCGATGGTGTCATTCTGTGCGTGGTAATCGGACGAGAGCTGATAAGTTCGAGTCAGAACCAGTTCGCGGATCAGACTCTTCAGCGACCACTTGTGATGATGGACGAAGCGATGCGCGAGGTAATCGAGCAGTTCGGGATGTGACGGAGGCAAACCGTTCACGCCAAAATTATCGACGGTCTCGACAATTCCTTTCCCAAACAGATGCTGCCACACGCGGTTCACCGCCACTCTCGGCGTCAGCGGATGATCGGGTTGGGTAATCCATTGGGCCAGTTCTCGGCGTCCGCTTTCCTGATCGGTGATTTCGGGGACGTTTTCGACCGAGACGCAGGAGAGAAATCCGCGCGGCACGATCTCTCCCGCTTTATTCTTCTCACCTCGAATCTGGATCGGATAGTCCATGATTTTCTTATCGTCTTGGACGGCCAGCGCAAATTCGATCTCGGGAAGTTGCTCCTGGCGCAGTTTTTTCAGTTCGGCGTTCAGTTGTTGGACTTGTTCCTGAGCGGAGACCAGTTTTTCCATCTGAGCCAGTTGCTTCTGCTCTTTCTCGTCCAGTTGCTCGCGAGGGCTGGTGGAGGCATCCTCCTCTTTGGAGGTGGACTCGATAGTCTCCAGTTTGGTTTTGATTGCGGCGAGTTGTTCTTTCCAATCCTTGGGAAGTTTTTTCGTCAGCGTTTTGATCTCTTTATTCAGATTTGTTTGTTTCTTCGTCAGTTCATTCACTTCTTTTTCGTGAGCCCGCAGTTGGGCCAGTTTCTTATCCGCATCTTTTCCCAGGGGAAGGGCATCTTTCGCTTTTTCGAGATCATCTTTCGGACGCCGCGTTCCGCCGCCGTAATAAGTTTTCGTGCTGCGGAAAATACCGACCAGACCGTAATAGTCGGCGGTGGGGATCGGGTCGAACTTGTGATCGTGGCAGCGTGCGCAACTCACGGTGAGACCCAGCATCGACTTACCGATCACATCGATCTGGTCATCGGGAATATCGAGAGCCAGATTGCCGCCGTTGAGTGACTTCGAACCGATCGCCAGCATGCCGGTGGCGATTGACAAGCGGTCCTGCTCGGCAGGATTCTCGGCGCTAAGTAAATCTCCCGCAATCTGCTCGGTGACGAAACGATCGTACGGTATGTCAGCGTTGAAGGAATCGATCACGTAGTCTCGATAACGCCAGGCATCGGGCATCAGGACATCGCGACTGTTTCCGGTCGATTCCGCATAGCGAACCACATCGAGCCAGTGTCGTCCCCAACGCTCTCCAAATTGAGGAGAGGCCAGCATTTCATCGGTGAAATGCGCGATCGCCTGCCGGGGATCGCGGTCGTACGCTTTCAGAAACTGATCCTGCTGTTCGAGTGTCGGCGGTAAACCGACCAGATCGAACGACAACCGACGCAGTAAATCGAGCGGGTCGGCATCGGACACCGGCTCGAGTTGATGTTGCTGAAGTTTCCGGAAGACGAACTTGTCGATGTCGTGTCGGGGCCAGTTTGAGTTAACTTGCGGCGGTTGGGGATTCTGAACCGGTTGAAGCGACCAGAGTTCGGTCGTTTGTTGTGCTGGGGATTCGTCGCCGTGTTCCGCCATTTCCATTTTCCCGTCACGAGGATCGGGAGCCCCCATCTGAATCCATTTGCGAAAGTCGGCAATGATGTTCTCAGGGAGCTTCTTGTCCGGCGGCATCTCGTAAGTTTCGTATTCGAGCGCCTCGATCAGAACACTTTCGTCGGCATTTTTGGGAACGATAGCGGGGCCGGATTCGCCTCCCACGATCAACCCCTCACGCAAATCGACGCGGAGGCCACCGCCGAGTTCGTCACTTTTCTCGGAGTGACATTCGTAGCATTGCTGTACCAGAACCGGACGAATCTTCTTCTCAAAGAAATCGAGTTGAGCCTGTGATGGTTGATCTGCGTCGGAGCGCGTCGTCGCGCAGCCGATCAGAATCAACATGACCACAATTGATTGATTGAAGAAGTTTCGAGAACGCATGAGGTCTCCCGTTAATCAGGCAGGCGGGATGAGGTGGGCTTAAAAGGTGGGCAAGGCGGGATTCTCTTAAGAAGGATCGGAGAAATCTGCGCCAAACTCCATTATAAGCGGTAAAAGTCGGGTTATGCAAGAATTGCCTAGTAGCAACAGACGTAACGTCATTTACTGCAATGACATACGACGAATGGCGCAAGAAAAAACCGCCGACCTGAACATAGATCGGCGGCAGAAATTCGAATTCAGGCGGAAGATCCTCAAGTACGGTCGGAAATATCATCCGAGGCATAATATTCGAAGAAGTGCTTGCCGATGTCGTAACTCAGACGGAACAGATACTCCTTCTTGAACTGTTCCAGAGACGATTCCTGCGACGAGCGCGGCACGGTGAGCGGATATTTGGAGGAGATTTCCTTGGAGTAGATGATCTCCGCTTCGTCGTCGGCCGCCATATCCCAGACATTCACTTCGCAACGTGAATTGCCGCGATAGAGTGTGTGGGAGTTCTGCTCGTACAGCGAGTAATCGGTCATATCGACGTGAATGACGTAAGTGACGTCGAAGTATTCGCCAATTTCCGATGCGGATGCCCAATCCGGATTTTTGTCGAGCCAGGCTCGCACCTGATCCGGGTAAATCACTTTGATTTTCTTCTGAGCCAACTGCATCGTGATCGCTTCGGCGACCAGATTATCAATTTCGTCGTAACTCCATTTGAGAGAAGGCGGGGCAGTACAAACGACCGCCACGGTCACGCCGTAATCTTTCATATCCTTGCCGGTCTGAGCGGCAAAGTCAGGCTCGATGCTCGGCGGTCCCCCGATCATGTATCCGAGAATGACGCCGTAATTGCACCCGGTCAGCAGCAGGCAGGGCACAAGCGCCAGAATCAGGAGACAGAATTTCTGAGCCGTCTGATGTTTGAGGGACATGTCAGCATCCTTGCTCGATGTCTTGAGGAGTAAAGTTTCTGCAATAAATCAATAAAACTCGTCACTGGGACGGTGATTGTATAACTGTTGGGCCATCGCCCGGCAGATATGTTCCATCAGCTCGCTATGAAATTCTTCCCGGCTGAGTCGATCCGCCAGTTGCGGATAACCGTCCGGGTATTTTCGCGTGAAGTTCTGATTGAAGATCCGATGGGCGGTTTTTTCCTTTCGCCCCTGGCGGACTTCGTAGCCGTAGATGGTGCCGGAAACACGCCCTTCGTACATATCGGGGCTGTTGGGCTCCTGGAGAGTCATGCTGTCGATATCGAGGTGAATGATGTACTCCGTCTCGAAAGCATTCGCCAACTCATCCACATCGGACCAATAACCGCCGTTATCATCCAACCAGTTGGCCACTTTGTTGTAGCTGACGACATTCACACCATTCGCTTTGAGATTTCGGGAGACTTGCTCGATCATCTCGATCGTGGTGGACGGGAATTCGCTCTGAATCGTTTGCGGCGTTGAAGCCACGATCACCACACGATGTTCACCCTTCGTGAGATCCACGCTGGCGGCATGTGAAAAGGGAGCCGTCATCACGGGGTCACCAAACAGGGATTTACCCGCCATCACAAACAGCGAGCAACCGGTCGTCGAGCAGAGAAAAGCCGTCGCCAACAGGCTACAGAGGAATTGTGAGAATATCCGTGAGTTCAATGTCATGATCCAGCCTCAATCGAAATCGATGAGGTTCGAGGAAGTTGTTGATGATTGGAATGCTGTGAGACGGAACGTCTCAGGATGGGAGGAAATTCCGCCAACCCCATTCGAGGAACATCAAGATCAACCAACCCGGCAGCAGGCAGGCGATGATGGTGTCGATCCGTCGAAACAGCCAGATACGGCCGAGGGTCACGGAAACCATACTCCAGGGAAGAAACAGCAAACATCCGCATGCGAGTAAAAACCCGGAGGTATTCACTCGGGCGGACGACGCCCATTCTCCTCTGACGAAATGGCTGAAACTGGTTGTCATCCCACAAGTGGGACAGGGAATTCGGGTCAGTGAAAGGATGGAACAGGGTGGAAGGCCGAGTTGCCGATGTGTTCCATGACCCGTTGAAGAGGGAGTCAGAGACGACGCCACTCCAAAACCGGCCAGCACCAGCAGGGCCATCACCGCCAAAACTCCCCGCGAGACGGGACGTAATGACGGTCCGAGCATTGAGTGATCTCGCAACTCGGGGTGTTGGTCGGGATTGATAGTCATTTCACAAGTTTACTGCAAGCGGGACTGGTCTGTGGAGAGTTTCCTGACCGTGCTGGCCTCGGGCGACAGCGTCGCCAATGGCGAAAAACCTTGCGAAACCGGCGTTTACAACAATCTTTGCGGCGGAAGAGATTTTTCCCGTGCTTCACCGAAGTCCGCTTTCGTCACTCAAAATCATCACGCGGGTTTGAACGTTTTACAAAACTGATAGTACACCTCCGCCGCCTGTTCGAGTTGTTGAATGTCAATCCATTCATCTTTGGTATGGGCCTGCGCGATATTCCCCGGTCCGAACACAACGGAAGGAATCCCGATTCTCGCGGTACGTGAAGCATGCGTCCCAAACGCCACGCCGATGCTCTCGCGATCTCCCGCGACCGATTCGATACAGCGCATCAACTGAGCGGCCAGAGGACCGTTCTCATCATCGGGCAACGGCGCACTCGTCAACCAGGGAGGGTGATGAATCACCTCGAATGGGAGCGATTTGAGTTCTTCGATGACGGCGGCTTGAGCTTCTTCGGCGGTCTCTCCGGGAATCAATCGACGATCCACCTCGATCCAGCACGAATCGGGAACGATATTGACGCTCGATCCTCCCCCGATTCGACCAACGCTGAGCGTAGACGGTCCGCATTTTGGATGCGCCGGTTTTTGCGTCGGTAAGGACTCCGCATACGCTTCCAGACGCGTCACGACATGTCCCATGCGATAGATCGCGTTTTCTCCCAATTCAGGCGTTGATGAATGACACGCCGTCCCCGATGTTTCAATCTTCCACCGAACCACTCCGCGATGCGTGACGATGATGTCGAGTTCGGTCGGCTCGGCGATGATCGCCGCGACCGGACGTTCGCCGGGAAGTTCCCCCGCTGCGAGCGACTCCGTCAGCCTGTTGATGCCGGTGGTGGTCGCTTCCTCATCGACCGTGCAGGACATCATCACGGACGGCCCATCGGTCGGCGACTCCCTTACGATCCGGGCAAACGCCGACAACATCGCCGCCATACCTCCCTTCACATCGCACGCCCCGCGACCGTACATTCTGCCGTTTTCGATCGTAGGCAGAAAAGGCTCCACCGTCATCCCCGCGACGGGAACGGTATCCTGATGCGCATCGAGAAGGACGATCTCGGCGTCGGGCCGTTGCGGATTCGTCCATAACAATATGACATTCGACTGCTGGTCGCTGACGGTTTGAAGAATCGGGTCGATGCCGAGTTCCCGACTCCAGTCGCACAAAAACTGCGTCACCCGATGTTCGAGACAGATCGCCGGATCGACGTCGCCTCCCATCGGATTGACGGACGGCAGAGAAATCAGCTTTTCCAGGAGTTCGATGGGAGAGTTTAACATATCACCTTTTTCAGAGAGTCATCACGTTCGAAAAGTCTGGTACGAGTCTGCCCAACCCTTTCGCGGAACACAAGAGGGAGTCTTGCTTGCGTGGCGAGGTTGTCGTACTCTCAAATGGCAGCGTGTTGAGAAACAGACTTGTCCGCGAGAATGCGAGTTTTTCAACGGGCTGCTAGCCTATTCAAGGACGATTCTTCTTCCAGATCCGGTACCAAACTCATGGCTGCAATTCCTGGTTGGCTGTTGCCAGTCCTGCTCTGCGGCACTTTTGGGGGGCCGATCCTGGCGACGTGGAAACCTGACCGGGAAGATTCGCACTGGCGGTGGGGGATCGGCGGGATGTTGACTCTGCTGACTCTCGGAGTTGTGATCGATGGGGGAGCTTCCTGGTATGGCCCCCCCCTGTTTCGACTCGATTCCTTTCACGAAATTCGGCTGTATCTCGATCTCTCGCTGTTCGGATTAGCGCTGCTCTGGGCGATCTGGTGGTTTCAAATTCACTCCTTACTCGTAGAGGAGAGGTCTCAAAACCGATTCGCGATTCCTCTCCTGATTTTACTGATCCTCAGCCGCGATCTCTGGCTGAGTCTCGCGGCGTTGATCGGATTCACGCTGATTCAGGAATCATGGAAGGCGCAGAGGCGAGATGACTCTTTACGGACGAGAGTTCTTCGCGGCTCTCACAGGTGTGGAGTCCTGCTGCTGTTGCTGTCGATGGCGATTCTCGGCTTTGATTTCGAGTTTTCAAACTATGCGCATCTGGCGGAGGAAGTTCGCGTCTGGGACCAATTTTCCTCCGTCCAACAAGCCGACTTGCGACTGGCGGCGCTGCTGGCTTCTGTGGGAGTGTTGTTGATGGCCGGAGTCTTTCCCGTCTCCTCTCTTTGGATCGACCGGGAAACGACCTCCTCGACGGATCTCCTCGGGATCATGGCGGCGGTGGTGTTTGCCGATCGTCTGTTGCCGCTGTTCACCGCTACTCAGATGACGTCTCTTTTCTTGATGCTTCTGCTCTGGACCGTCGCCTCAGCGATGGTGGTCAGTCTGGCAATCTCCAGCCGAATCAAGAGACGGCAGGGGATCGCACTCGCGTTATTGATGCTTGGCTTCCTGGCACTCTATACCTCGGAGGGAGGGGACTCTTTCACAACCTTGAGATACCTGGGGATCGAACAATGCCTTTTGAGTCTGGTCTTATGGCGACGCTGGCAGCGACCTGCCTCGTCCGACCGATTTGATTCCTGGCTGCAAATCGCACTGACCGGCTGGTTGATTCTGGATCTCTCAGGCTGGGCCACCGCGATTCAGGATGCCGTCAACACATTCGGACCTTTTTCGTCTCTGGTTCCGGCACTGATCTCGACGGGGCTCGCCTACAGTACCTCACACGTGTTTCGCGAACACAGGGAAACGATCTCTCCAAAGAATGGCAAATCCGCCGCGCAGCTTGACTGGATCGTCGTCGTGGCGATCATCTTTACGATACGCTTCTCATTGTGGAAAGCGGGCCTGAACTGGTTCGTTCTGCCCTCCTGGGAAGTTGTCTTGGGAGCAGCAATCGGGGCAAGCTTGGCCTGGGCTCTCCTGAAACGGCTATCAGAATCCCGCCAGCCGGGACGTCTCTCCCACACATTCCAACAACTGGCGGAATCTCACTTCCACACGCTCGACCTCTGGGACGGCTTAATGCAGATTCCCGCTGCCTGTCTCGGAGCACTCCTCAATTTCATCGAAGTGTGGCAATTCCGCCGACAACGTGGAACCGGACGTTGGGAGGAGGACGACGACTCGCAAATATCTTTCAGGTGGGAACTCGCATTAGGCGGAGCGAGTTTGCTCGTGCTGTCCGGACTGTTTCTCTGGATGAAAGGTTGATCCGGAGATGTCTGTACTGATCAGTCTGTTTCAACAACTCCCGATGTTGCTGATGGCGGTCCCGCTATGCGGAATAACGAGTGTGTGCCTGGCGACTCGCTGGGGAGACCGGTTGATTCGTCGCAGCTTTCTGGTCAACGGAGTATTATCGCTCGTCTGCGTGCTGTTGATGGTACTGTTTTTCACCCAGGGCCCGAAACGAACCGGCTTATCATCGTCGGAAAGTTTTCAGCAGGTTAATCTGCTACTAACTGATGTCGAAGCGAAAGCCGGTTACCGATTCGGAGTCGACGGCTGCACGTTGTGGCTGGTCGTGCTGACGGCGGCCTTCCCGTTAGCGGCGGGATGGGAGAATTCGCTCTCTCGAGACCGATCGAACATCAATTCCCAGCGAGTTTCGCCTCCTCTCAACGGAAAAATCACAATCGGGCTGCTGGGACTGCAATTCGGTGTGCTGGCGTTTCTGCTCTCACTCGATCGCCGCGTCCAGATCGTGATGCTACTGTTATTGGCGTTCGTCGTTCATTACCTGCTGGCGGTTACCGTTTCTGCTCCTTGTCGCCGTTTGCTCATCCGTCGCCTGAGACAGATGTTATTGAGCGACTTCCTGATCATCGCCGGATTTCTCTGCGCGACAACTCCTCTCCTCCGTCATACGAATATCGGAAACGATCCTGCAGAACTGTTCGACGTGATTCGGATGCTTGCCGAAATCGAAGAACGCCGTTTTGAAGACATCACATCCTACGAACGCCTGATGCAATCGAGGACCCCTTCGATGTGTGTGATGCTGTTGGGGTGTGTCTTGCGATTCGGAACATTTCCCTATACCACCGAGAGCCGAAAGATCTGGCGCGAGACCTCTCCGCTGGTGAGGGGAGTCTGGATGTTGTATGGACCTGTGATCGGCCTGTCGGTCATCTGGCGGGAACTTCAGTTATTCCCCGAGTTCGGCTTTCAACTCTTTGCAGTTATCAGCTATTTCGGGGTCGTTGGATTGGTATGGCTCTCCATACAGTCCCTTTTACAGCCGTCCCCGGACGACGATTCTCTCTCGATGGTCTTTTATTCGACTCTACTTGTCATGGTTTCCGGCGGCTCGAATACCACATCCCTCGCCGGAGCGTTGTTGATTTTGACGGCGTTAGTGGGACGCGCTGTGTGGCCTCACTCCCAGGACACCCCACAGGATTCTTTCGTGGGACTGATCGGGTGGGCGACTCGTTTTCTGCTGACCGCCGGATCGACGTTGGCCGTTCTTGGGCTCTGGCAATCGTCGGGGCGCGGGGCGAGAGAATTGGGACTGGCCTTCTTCACCGGTCTATCTCTGGTGTTGATGGCGACCAGGCTCCGTGAAGGCAAGCCGGAGACTTCTCGTACTCTCCACCTGGTGAGTGTGCCATCAGCGATTGGAAGATCCACATCAGGAGAACAACCGGTCTGGAACCTGTCCCCCGTTTCGGTTCCGGAAGCCGAACGATCCGCTCGAGTTCGGACGATCGCCGCGATCGTTCTGACGCTGCTGTTGTTGTTGATGCCTCAGTGGATCTGGCAACAGGTTCGCTGGGACTTTCAGAAACTGGAATTTCCTCAATCCGCGAACGGGTTCTCAGAGTTTGTCTTCGAATTCGCTTTTCGAGGCGAGAATGAGCAAACTGTTACCCGATTGAGGCGGTCGAAACAGTCGAATCCCCCAGATTCGACGATGCAGACCAACGAAAAGCGGGTGACTGGCTTGCCATTCGTAGCCAAAATGGAATTTGAAGACAGGCTCTTCGGTCAGGAGGAGACTCAGCCATGATCGAATCGAGCCTCATTTTGACATTGTTACTGAACTTTTTCCTCACGGGATGCCTCTGTTCTCTCCTGATCCGAAGCTCGAAGTGGGCTGAGATCACGCGCCCTTTCACACAAGCCTCTCTCATTTTTGGACTAGGGACCTGGTTTCTTTATCGCCACGAACTCGTCGACCTGGAGATCGATCTGTTCGCGATCAAATTGGTCCCGTGGCTGATTATGATGCAGCTCGGGATGAGTCTGCTGATGAGAAAGCAGTCGGACGGCACCTACTCGCTTCATCCGGGAGTGATTTTGTTTTCCACGTTCAGCTTATGTGGATTGTGTCTTTCGGATCATCTCGGGTTCCTGTTCCTGTTTGGAGAAGCTCTCGCCGTCAGTTTGTGGCTGATCGCCGCGAAAGATCAACGACGCAAGACCATATTCCGGACGCTGGTGACCTCTGTGCTGATCGGACTGGGAACAAATCTGACCCTTTCGGAAATCCAGGTCGATTTGACCGCTCCCACGTCGCTTTCCAACGCCTCTGACCAGAGCGAAATTGCTCGCTTTGCGGAACAGGATCCAGAGCTGGGACCGCGCTGCCGAGTCGGTTTGTTGTGCTTTATGCTGGGGATCTCCTGGCGGGTGGGATTCTTCCCGTTTCCACGCGATCGGGCAGGCGAAGATTCCATCGTCTGGTTTCAGAGAGACGTTTCCCTGTTATCGGCGAGCGTCTTGGTCCCGCTGATATTTCTTCCCCGGCTGGAGGGAGGGGAACAGCTCGGACAAATGCTGATTTTTACCTTTGCCGTTCCGACGATGATTCGGGAAACGCTCCAGTGCGGCTGGCGCGATAGTTTGTTTGAGCGGATCCAATGCTGGTTCGTCGCGTCGGCGATCCTGATGTGG
The DNA here is from genome assembly GCA_014762625.1 of Planctomycetaceae bacterium. Classification (GTDB taxonomy): domain Bacteria; phylum Planctomycetota; class Planctomycetia; order Planctomycetales; family Planctomycetaceae; genus JABURQ01. Next base: position 36,418 of record JABURQ010000035.1, read on the forward strand.
ATGGGCATTTCGCAGGAGCTGTTCAATCTCGATCGCGGAGAACAATGGGGGCTCTGGCTGCCGATGGGACGCGAGATGGTTCGCTTGGAACTACTGAGTAGCCTGGCGGGGTTCCTGCTGGCTGTGGGCATTCTGCGTGAACTGAGCCATTCCCGAGTCCCCTGCCCTACGAGAGAGGACCTATCCGGTTTGCTGTGGACTCATCCGCTTCCCGCCGCGCTTCTCAGTCTTGCGTTATTGAGTTGGGTGGGACTTCCCGGACTGGCGGGATTCCAACCGCGGTTTGGAGTTCTGGCGGGAGCGTTTGAGATCGCCGGTCTGGAACTGGATGTTTCGACAGGCTACGCTCTCGTCGGCGTCATCATGACGGTCTGTCAGATGATCCTGTTTTTTCTGGTCCTGCTGACCGTGCAATCTCTCTCGGAGTCGCCAGCCTGGCATCGACACACTCGCGGCAAGCTGACGTGGCGTCTCTGCGTGTTTGCGTTGTTGCTGCTGGGTCTCTTCCTGAGCCTGTGACAATCTGTCAAACGACCCGCAAAACTCTATTTCAGCAACAGCTCTCCATCGACCGGTTCGCTGATCTGATCTTTTTGTTCCACAACTCCCGCTTCATCGATTGCGAACGAAGGCTGGATTTCGACGGTCACATCGGAGTCAACATCGATCCCGGCTGCCGACAGCCACGAACGCCAGATTGATTGCAACGCCGCCTGACAGGTGGCCGGAGAGTCGCTTCCCTCGGCATTTTTGACCGGATTGAACTCCCGTTCGCGGGAAGTTTCCACGACCAGCGCCACATCCGCATTCGGCAACGCGTCGAAGATGAACTTTTCAAACTTAAACGCATTCGGTGATTCGGGACTCTGCGGCGTTCCACTTTCGTCGAGGTGCGGAACTTTTTTGTGCGCTTTGTGGAACGGGAGTGCCGTCGAAGACTCGGCGAGCGACTTCAGAAAATCGAGGGAAAAAGCATGGCAGGCAGTGTTCCCGGCCCAGAAACGAAGCTGATCGTCGTCGGTCGTCTGTTCGGCCATGTCAGAGGGGAAGTCGGAATATTCGATGATCTGAGTTTTCCCATCGATATCGACCAGCAGTCCCATTTTTTCTTCGGGAGCCACTTTGCGCACGACTTTCGTGGACATCTCGGAATCCGTCTGTCGATGGAGTCCCAGAAACTCCGGATCGCAAATCTTCACACAAGGGTTATCGACCTGGTGATAGTAAACCACTTCCAGACCGCGGGCTTCCATATCCTCTAAAACGCCTTCCCGGTCGAGCGCGGCGATCATTCCGCCGTGACCGTCGGGACTGAGGGCGAGTGAATGTTTCTCGGCGAGCAACAGTTTCCCCGTCTCCGCATGAACAGCCGGCATGTGTCCCTGTTTGAAAAACATCACCTGATTGGGGCTCAAACCAAACCAGTTGTGCTCTTGGAACGCCCGAGTCACTTCGTCGTGAGTGGCATCGCTGGTCATGATGTAGTACGGAATATCGACTTGATACCGTTTCGTCAGAGCGGCGATTTGTCCGCAGAGAAAATCGAACAGGGTCGCACCGGAAATCGGACCGATCGGATACAGCCCCTTCGCATGCTCGAACCCGAGCCGACTTCCCTGACCGCCGGCGACAACGATCGCCCCCACTTTTCCATGCTTCAAAAGCGTTTCGCCACGCTCGTGAAGATCGGATCGATTCTGATCCGACCAGACCGGATCGTCGAGTCCCACCAGCGTTTCCGGCGGTACTGCTTTCTGCGCGCGGGCCGCCTGATCTTCGGCGTTATCAGTTTCCACACTCTCCAGGAGGTACTTCAGTTCCTCCCATTCGATCGATTCCAGTTGGTCGATTAGCGAGGCTTGCTGAGTCTCATCGAGATCGTCCCACCACTGGATCAGATGTAATTGTTGTTGGTTGTCGAGCGTTTGTTTGAGTGAGTCCGGAATGTTCATTCGACTGAACGGACTCGGTCCGAGTCCGCGTGATCCTTCCTGTTCGTTGAAATCTCGTGGATTTGCAGATCTCCTATCGTAAGCAACATCCGGGGCAACAACCAGTCGAGTCCGGTTTCAGCCCAGTTTTGCCCCGTCCGGCACCGGCTGATCCGGGACCGCAAGAAGAACGCTCCCATCCTCGCGATAGAATCCGGTCACTAGACATTCAGAACGAACGGGACCGATTTGCTTGGAGGGAAAATTAACGACGGCGATTATTTGTCGTCCGAGGAGCGAATCACGATCGTAATGTTCGGTAATTTGAGCCGACGATTTTCGCGTGCCAATCTCAGGACCGAAGTCGATCGTCAATTTCCACGCCGGTTTGCGGGCTTCGGGAAATTCTTCGACGTTTGTCACCGTCCCGACGCGCAATTCGACTTTTTCAAAGTCGATCCAGTCAATCTGCTCGAAGTCCGTCACAAGAGGCTCTCCGTGAACAGCATGTTGAGAAACGGATTCGTTGGTGAGAACAAAAAATTTGAGGTGTGAACGAGAAACAAGCCCGCAGGCGAATCTACTGATCCGTCGAGGGATTGTGACGAAGTTTCTCAACTCAAAGAGCTGTTCGAAACAGGATTAAGTTTTTTAAACGGGTTGTTAGGGACGGGGAGGAGCCGTCAATTGCAACTCGACAGTGGGAGGATCCTGAGGCGTTTGCTCTTCGTGGGCCAGCACAGAATCGACCAGGAAATACAGTAACTGTCGCAGGTCTTCGTTTTCGACGTCGTCCGCCAACGCTTCCGCACGTGCCTGAGATTTGTCGACGAGCGCTTCCGCCGTCTCGAACGCTCCCAACTCGGTGTAAAGCGTTTTGAGTTCCCGCAATCGTTGATCGGCGGGACGCTCCGAGTCAAACAGTTCTTTCAGTTGTGCTTTCTGTTCGTCGTTCGCTTCCTGCATGGCAATCGCCAGCAACACCGTCGGACGGAACGAAAGGGCATCCTGACCGGCGACCAGTTTGTTGTTGTCGTCTCCCTGCCAGTCTTTCAGGTCGTTCAGAATCTGGAAGCCGACGCCGATATGCCGACAGAACGCAGAGATCATTTCCTCGTACGGTTTTACGTCCCCCGCCATGCGAATCCCGGAATAGAGGGCCGCTTCAAACGCGGGAGAGGTTTTGAGCGCGTAAATCTGTAAGGCGTCGATCGGCTTGAGGTTCCAGTCGCGGGATTCACTCCACGACATCTCAGCCCCTTGTCCTTCGCACAACTTGATGTGCGCGGCCGACATCTGTTGCAGTACGTCGGCGGTCACTTCGGCTCCCAGACTTCCGGCTGCCGAAGAGATTAATTTGTAACCGACGCCAATCAGGTAGTCACCGATGTTGATCGCCTGCCCGGTGCCGTGTTTTCGATGCAGTGTCTCGCGACCATATCGATAGAGGTCACTGTCTTGGATATCGTCGTGGACCAGAGAGGCTTTATGGAATGCTTCGATTGCCATTGCAATCCGACACACATCCGCCTCGAACTGGTACGCCTGAGTGCGGTCACCCGAAGAATCACGCGAGGAATTCGCGGCGGTCGCTCCCGTTAAGGCGTCGTAAGCCGCCAAAGTGATGAAGGGTCGAAACCTCTTCCCTCCCTTAGCGAGCCAGTCGTAAGCGACTTCTTCGGTAAAAGCGATCGGAGAATTTTCAGACTCCGAGGACCCGCTTCGAACCGCCGGCAATAATTCTTCCAACCGTTTTTCGAACATCTCGTTCGAAGCCCGCATAATCGGCAGGTAACTGGACGTTTGCGGTTCGGGAAGCGGTTCATACTTGTCGAGAACGTCCCAGACCCACGATTCGTCCAGCGACGTATTTTTGCAATCGCCCGAGTGCAGCGGAACGGCGTAAGACGGTACGCCGGCGATTAGCACTTTATCGATCGCTTTTTCCAGGACGTTCAAGCAGGCGACTCCCAGGATCCCTTCGACATATCCCGAGACGATGATCTTGAGAACCACAGGTGACCCCTCAGCCACCAGCACCTTGTAACCGAGTTGCTCCGCGCGAACTTTGTAATCCGCAATCGAACAGGCCCCGCAAGACTCGCAATCGAGTCCGAACTGATCGTATTCCGCGGGACAGCCTTCCGCGTGTTTCAAACAGTGAGGCAGCAGCAACATGCGTTTTTCAAACGGGATCGCCAGAAACTGACGCTTCCAGAAAAAATTCCCGATCAACACCATCACGAATCCGAGATACTTTTCGGGCAGATCCTGTTGTTTCAAGAATTCGCGACCGTGCTGCTCCAGTTCCCCCTTGTTGAAAGGTCGGGTCTTATCGAGCGGTTCGGCGTATTTCTCGGCCGCATCACGGATCGTTTCCCGCTGCGCAAGAGTCTCCGGCACAGCCTTCAGATGGCTGGTGCTGCGACGCTTCTTTTTTCGTTTCACGGGACGTTCGATATCACCGCTCTCCACATCAGCAGAGCGTTGTGATTCAGTCTCGGAAGAATTCAGTGGGGCGATCGACACATCGACCTCTCTTTATGGACTAGCGAATGAGACGGAAACAGCTCGTCTCACACGTAACTCATTAATAAAAAACCCTTACCGCGCTCCTTCACTCGAGGAGGCGAGTTCCGGGCCCGATGTTGAGGCGGACTTATTGTAGTCACTTCGACTCGCGGAATGCAGGGCCGAAACGGTAAAAATCAAAGGATATAAGTCCTCGTAGTACCACAGTTTGGCAAAATAAAACCCAATCGGTTGCGGATTTTCCACCGCTCCCGATTCGACCGCCGAGATCAACCAGTTGACTCCCAGCTCCAGATGGCTCCCTCGACGACCGCAACTCAGAAGCGTTTCGAGGGCCAGCGCCGACTCTTCCACGCTGCCCGGCGTATCGGAGCCTCCCCCCCAACTCCCATCCGCGTTTTGATTCGCTTCGAGCCAGTCGAGACCGCGCCGAACTTCCGGTTCCTCCAGTCGCCCGCAGTCGCGATACGCGGTAAGAACTTTCGAAGTCCCATAGGTCGGATTCTCATCATCGGGAGCGCGCTGATTGCCGAACCAGAGAGGCAACCACGAGCCATCGACACGATGAGAAAACTTGAGATAGCGAAATCCGCGTTCGACCGCTGCAGCGGCACGAGCGGAGAGGGGGGAGTCCGTCTGACTCCCTCTCCATAACACAATCGCTCGCAAGGCGTGAGCGGTAATGTCGTTCGAGCTACGATCGAACGGCAACGTCCCCCAGCCTTTACAGAACGTCGGCCAACCGCCATCCCGGTTCTGCAAGTCGAGTAACCACTTCACACCGTTCGTCATCGCCGCATCGATGCGGGACTGGGTCTCTTCCGGGCAGCGATCGCGAAGTTCCGCCAGTGCCAGAATCGCCCCCGGCGTATCGTCGGCATCGGGGACACCTCCCGAAAGATCGGTCCACGCCCAGCCGCCGGGATCGGCGTTCGTGTAGGGATGGACTTCCTGATATTGCTGATTCAGTAACCAGTCGGCAATCGGTTCGGCGCGTCCTTCCGGAAGAGAGTCTCCCAGTGCATTCGTGGACAGCGTCGTCACCCAGGTCGCTAAATTGGTATCGATGGGCCAACTGCCGTCATCGCGGACGGAATCGACGAGAAATTGAATACCGCGTCGCAAGACGGGATGATCGAGCAATCCCATCCCTGCCAAACTCATCGAGACAAAACTGGTCAGCGGCGTCGCTTCGAGGAACCCGCCCGATTCCGGCTGTATCCGTTCCAACACCCGCAAGCTCGGTTTCCGAGCGAGATTTCGCACCCATCGCCACGGCAGGAACCAAGTCGGTTCCTGATGATGTTTTACCTGTCCGATGGCAATCAACGCGGGCAATGCGTAACTGACCACCGGCAATTTTACGGTCTTATAAAAGTTCGCCGGGAGGCAGGCGAGTTCAAACGGCAGCGAAGACACTTCCGACCACTCTACTTGACCCGACAAAGCGCAGTGAGTCAGGATTGGAATCGAAAACGTTTTGTCCTTGCCGTACCGCTTCAATAATGCCGGGATGCCTCCCGCTTTGTCGATATACGTTTTCGCCGCACAGACACATTCCGAGAAACGGTCGGTCTGCTTGGTCGCATAGAAAGCGGCGTGACACAACATCGTGGTGGAAATATTGCTGAGACTTTTGTCGGTATCCCCCCAGCCGCCGTCCACATTCTGTTCCGCTTCCAGATACGCCAAACCGCCTTCGATCAAATCTCGGAGTCGCTGTTCGTCGTAGGACTCTGTGGGAGGTTGTTCCGAGGATTTTGAAAGCACGGTTTGCAACGCCACGACTGCCGTGGCGGTCGAGAGGGCAGAAGACGAGAGCCGTCCGAACCAGTGACCGGCTGCTCGATCGAACTGTTCGAGAAGTGACTGCGTGACCCGATCGCGGGCGGTGTGCAGTCGGTCTTGATCGATTCCGGGAAATTCCATAAGCGGCAAACACACTCTTGAGAAGGTCAAAGCCCCAGGTTGTCCAGATCGTCCAGCATGTCATCGAGTTCGTCGCGTTCGGCATTCTCTTCGGTTTGACGTTTCGGAATCCCGACGCTCAGGCCGACCGCTTCGCGCCCGTCGGCGACGAGTTCGGTATCGCGTTCCTGAGCCGCCAGTTCGATCGCGGTCGGAGCACCAAACAGCTGCGACAGGTCAATTTTCAGATTGCCGACTTCTCCGGGAGCTCCCGCAATTTGTGCGGATTTGTGCTGCGGAAAAATGATGGCGTTTTCCGGACAGACGCGACTGCACGCCGGACATCCTTTCTTACAGTTGTCCTGTTCTTCCACCAGAATGCGGTCGAGCGTATCGACGCCGTACACGCCGAACAGGCAGAAATCGATGCACTCCATGCAGTTCGTGCAGCGGGAATAATCGATCACCGGATACCACCGACGCGTCACCTTTTCGGAAGCCCCATTCGTCTCGGCAGGACTCGCTCCATTTGGGGAGGAGCCGTTCTGTTGAGGGTTCTGAGCGGAACCGTTGTTGGTCGGTTGACCGTTGCCGTTATTCACAATTGGCAACGGATTGAGATACCGCTCCATCTGCTCCTGTTTTGGATTTCCCTGAATGAACGACATCAGATCGACCGTCTGCGTACTGGCCTCCGAGACGAGGCGACGGATCTCATCGAGATACGGTTCCGCATCGCCGAAGGAACGCAAATCGAGACAATAAATCTTCCGCGGAGGAGCATCGACCGAGCCGATCCCTTTGCTGGCCTGTTCCTGCTGTTCTGCGCTCAGTTCCTCCTCATCCTCCTCATCGTGCAGCGTCGTAATGCCTTCATGACCGCGGATTCCGGCCCGATCGAGCGTCCAGAAGGCCGCCCGCGGATAAAGCCACGACGCGAATACGATATCCCCCGGGATCCCCTTCAAAAACAACATGCCACTGTGATCGTGCGACATATCGTAAAGATGGGGAACCAGAGAAACCTCGACGTCGCCGGACATCATCAGTTCGGCGGCGAGCGTCTCTTCGAGTTCGCGATGCGCAGGATTCTTGCTCTGCGACTGCGAGATCACGACGGTCAGTTTTTTGCCGGCCATAATGTTTTCCGAGAAGCTCTAAGGGTCAGGTCACAAACTGTTACGATTCGTTGATTTGCCCTTTGATGACGCGCTGGGTTTTTTCCCAGACGCTGTCGAGCAATTCCACGTATTGTTCGGCGGTCATCAGGTCGGCGTCCGTCTGAAAGACGTACAACCAGCCCTTGCCGTATCCGTCCGAATTGATGAGCGAGGGGTCGTCCATCAACGCGGGATTAAACATTTGAATCAGTCCATCATAAGGAGCGAACAAATCCGACAACGCTTTGGAAGATTCGATCTCTCCAATTTCCTGTTTTTTCCGGACGGTTGTACCGGCTTCGATATCCCAACTGAGAAAATAAACATCCTGCAACAGTCGCACCGAATAGGCGGTAAACCCGACCCGGTAATGATCTCCGTCTGGCTTGAGCCACAGGTGATTTTCGGAATAGAGGCGATCGGTGGGGATCCGGGCCTCATATTGGCCCATGGCGAAGGTTAATTCGGACGACATGGAGGCAGGGGGCACTTTCGCGCGGAGGGAACTCGAAATCGGATCAAGCTGCCCGCAGGCCGCTTTTCTCAATTCTCACAGGGAAAAATGTCTCTGTTAAAATAGTAAAAAGGAGTTTGCCCGCGGATGCAAGTTGATTTCGGGGTCAGATCCCCTGGATTCCGCGAACAAATCCCTTGAGGAGTCATCGTTTACGGAGTTTTTGATTCTTCGGTGGGAAGATAAACGCTGTCGCCTACGGACCGACACCATCGCCGAAGTTCTGTCTCCAGTTCGCTTTCCACATTCCCCCAACGATCTTCACCGCTGAGATTCCGTAACTCGTAAGGGTCATTCTCCAGATCGAACAACTGCCGTTTGTGGAGCTGCGGATATTCCACAAGTTTCCAGCGATCCGAACGGATCATCCGCTGTTTGTCGCGAAAATAACCGATCACATAAGGATGTATCGCGTCCCGTTCGCCACGCAGAATTGGAGCGAATGATTTTGCCGTCACAGTTTCCGGTATCGGAATTCCGCATAGCTCACACACCGTGGGATACAAGTCGCGCAGATAAACTTGGGCCGAGGTCCGCTCATTTTGAGGGAGTCCCGGACCGGCGACGATTAACGGAACGTTGATCGTATGCTCGTACATGCTCTGCTTCCCGCGGAGACCGTGTCGCCCCACTCCCAAGCCATGATCGCTGCTGAAAATGATGATGGTGTTCTCGTAGTCGCCCGTTTCCTTGAGGGCGTGTAGAATTCTTCCGATTTCACGATCCAGATGCGAAATGACCGCGTAGTAGACCGCGATCGTCTGTTTCACAATTTCCGGCGAGCGGGGGAACGGGAGTAATACTTCGTCTCGCCCGTCGAAGTTTCCGTGGTCGAACGGATGCTGCGGATAGTAATTCACCGGCAACGGAATCTTCTCCGGATCGTACATCTCCTCAAAACCCGGCGGCAGAAACAGCGGATCGTGCGGAGCGGTGAAGTTCACCTGTAAAAAGAACGGTTTCTCCCGTTTTTCCTTCAGGAAACCAATCGCCGCGTCGGCAAACTTTTCGCTGATATCGGGCGTCAGTCCGACACCTCGTTCCGGATACTTTTCCTGGCCGTCTCCGCTCTGGAAGATCCAGCCGCGGTATCCGGTAACCGTCATCCCTTTCCAGTCAGTTTGCGGTTCATACCATTTGCCTCCACCGCCGGAATAGAGACCGGGCGTTTTTTCAAAGCCGCGATCGATGGGCCGTCCGTCATTGTGCCATTTCCCCACATATCCGGTTTCGTAGCCGGCGTTCTGCATCGCCTGCGGCCAGAGCGTCAAATCGGGATCGATCCGGCGACCGAAATCGACGACGCCGCTCGTGAAGCCGTCGCAGCCGGAAAGAATCTCCGCCCGGCTCGGCGTACAGATCGGATTGGCACAGATCGCTTTGGAGAAACTGGTCCCCACACGGGTCAGCTCATCAAGGTGAGGCGTCTGGGTGATTTCGTTTCCCAAGGCGTGAATGGTGTCCGGTTGCTGATCGTCGCTAAGTAGGAAGAGAACGTTGGGGCGATCGTCGGCAGACAGCCAAGAAGAGGAGAGAACGATCAGGACCAGCGCCCGGCAGGCCACGCCGAAAGATCGAACAACGGTGGGAGAATTCATGGTATTTCTTCTCTGTGTTAAGAACGAAAGCGAACGACTCATCGAGTTTAACAGAACCGCCGTCGGAACTTCGAACCAATTTTCGAGCGATGTGCCGCAAGAAGAATCGGAACAATCGACATTTTTTCTCCGGTTGCCCCGACCCGGTCACGTTCCAGCCGTTACAGACGTCACGACTGACGGTTCTCTTCCTGATATCGGCAACAATTGCCGGTTGACACCTCTCTAATCGACTTTCATCGATTAGAGTTGGTTGTCGTATGAAACCCGTATCATGACTTTTGCATTGCAGGGATTGGCCATGCTCGTACTTAGCCGCAAGAAGGACGAAAAAATCGTCATCGGCGACCAGATTACACTGATGGTGATTGACATCCGAGGAGACAAAGTTCGACTCGGTATCGAAGCGCCCAAGGATGTGGCCGTTCACAGACAGGAAGTCTACGAAGCGATTCAAAAAGAGATGGAAATGGAAGCCGAGTCCACGAATGAGTTAAAAGACTCATCCGTGAGCTAAACTGCTCGGAACCAGACTCTCAAAAAACTCGAACGTTCGCTGAAGGCTGCCAGCCAGTCTTCCCCGCGGACGTTTTTTTTCTGCGCGGTGATCTGTGACGAGGGCTGCTGATTCTGCGGTTTCTGGATATAGTGGAAACCCCAAACACCGGCCCCCAGAGCATCTCATGTGGCAACAGTTCCAACAATTCCTTTCCCTCATCCGCTTCAGTCATACGCTGTTCGCGCTGCCGTTCGCGCTCCTCTCGGCAGTCCTCGCCTGGCGGACCGCCGAGTTTCGCTGGCAGGAATTGCTGGGCATACTGCTCTGCATGGTCTTTGCCCGTTCGGCGGCGATGGCGTTTAACCGACTCGCCGACCGCAAGTTGGACGCCGATAATCCTCGGACTGCCAGTCGACACATTCCGGCGGGATTGATGTCCGCAAAAACCGTTGCCCTCTTTACGTTCATTTCGAGCGCTGGGTTCATCGCGTCCACCTTGTTGTTTCTCCCCAAGACCTGGCCCGTCATTCTCTCGGTCCCCGTTCTGCTGTTTCTGCTCGGCTATTCCTACGCCAAGCGATTTACTTCGCTGTGTCATTACTGGTTGTCGGCCGCGCTCATGCTGTCGCCGATTGCCGCCTGGCTGGCGATAACAGATAGTCTCGCACTCACACCGTTCCTGCTGGCTGCGGTGATCTTCTTCTGGGTGGGCGGCTTCGACATCATTTACGCCTGCCAGGACAGCGATTACGACCGCAAGGTCGGTCTGAACTCCATACCCGCCCGCTTCGGAAACAAAACGGCGTTAAGGATCGCTTTCGTCAGTCACTTGATCACGATCGGCTGTCTCTTCGCCCTCTGGCATTACGGCGATCTGGGACCCATCTTTCTCGGGGGAATCAGCCTCGTCTCGCTGCTGCTGATCTACGAGCATTCGGTCGTCAGTGCCGACAACCTGAGCCGCGTCAACCTCGCCTTCTTCCGTATTAACGCGGTGATTTCAGTGGGACTCTTCTGTGTCGGTTTTGTGGATGTGCTGGTGAATTGAGCGATCACACGAAATTCCGCGCAGCAAAAAACCGGAGGTGATTGCACATCACCTCCGGTCGCTTGCGATGTATTCTTGAGATTAGCGAATCCGGAATCCGATAGAGAAGCCGCCACGGCCGAAACTGATGTAGCTGGGGCGACGTCCACGATAACGACCGTGATCGTGGTGATCGTGGCGAGGACCGCGAACGACTGGGCCTCGATTGTGCCGATCGCGATCGTGATCGTGATGCGCGTGTCGATCGATATCCTTCAATGAGTGGCGCAAAGCCTTCGCGATCGACTCGGCATTTTTCACGGTTTTGATCACGTGGCGATCATCGTGATAGCGATGGTCGTCGCAAAGATCGTCGATGTCATCTTCCAGATCGTCGAGCATATCTTCCAGCTTGTCCGCCTGGCGAATGGTGGCATGCAAATCGTGACGATGCAGCACATCGTGACGTGTCGAATCAGCCAGACGGCAGATAATCGCCGCTCGATGATTCAAGCCGCGAGCGTGCGGAAAATGAATCTCAATGTCCTGAGCCACGTGATGAGCCTCTTTCGCCAACAGGCTGGCGAGACGACCGGGGTCGTTTCTGTCTCGCTCATGGTCGGCGTGGGCAGTCGGCAGCAGGCTCAGTGACAGTAACGTGGCAGCGATAAAGGTGAATGAAGTTTTCATACTGGTGTCCCTTTCGTAGGTCGTCGGAGTGAATCCTCGTGATTCGAGTGTTCCTGACGCCTAAGAAAAGCAGCCAAGATGCCAAAGCTGGCGAAGCGGGCACAAATAACTGCGTATCCCTTTTGATATCAGTGCGATACGACGAACAAAAAGAAGGACAATCAATCGAAGATGACAACCATGAAGTGTGATAGATATGATGGCGCCCTGTGTTGGATTGATGACTACTTCCTGCCGTACCATTCCGGCGTGCCGAACCAGTCGTGCATTTCCTTCTCGAACGGAGCGACGATTTCCGCCGGTTCGGAACAGGTTCGCAGTTCCTTGGAATTCGAGCAGTTCAATTCTGGCAACTGGACAGCCGGTTCGATATCCTTTTGCGTCCGCGAAATCAGTTTCAACAACCGCCACTAATCGATTGTTTTTTCAAGCAAGTACCCAGGAATGCCTGTTCTGACGATATTGACCGGATTGCCGGGTTCCGGAAAATCCTTCCATCTCGAAAAATATCACCCGAAGCATTGGAGCGACTTTACGCTGCCGAAGTATCGTTATGGCAAAGGGGGGTTGCCGGAAGTGGTCGCGGAATTGATGTCGGGGCGGAATTGATGTCGGGGCGGAATGTCGTGGCGGAAGATGCTTACTACTGCATCAGACGACATCGCAGGAAACTGGAAAGATGGCTCAGGTCTTATGTCGATGATTTGGAGGTGCATTGGAGATTCTTTGAAAATGCTCCCGAAACCTCCCTGCGGAATATCGTCGGAGACTTCCTCCGAGGTTTCCGTGACGTTCAGGAAGATTATGGGAGAGTCGAGGCATTCTATTACCTCCACCAAGTCTACAAGGTGGACTCCGGCGAGCTCCTCGCCGTCCACGATACCTATGCGCGAGAAGACGATATCCGGCAAACCGCGACCCTGATTTTCAACGAGCTCCAAAAGCTCCGTCGCGAGAAAAAATCCAGGCAAGCGATCGACTGGCCGGAGAAGTGTCGGCAATGGTTGGAGATATAATCTCAGCAAGTCGAGCACCTGAACAGCCGAAATGAAATGCTTCTACCCTGAATGTGGGTTTTACATTCCGGGGAAAGAACAGGCTTCATTGAGCGTCGTCAGGTCTGAAAACCATCTCAAGGAGGGGGCTGCAATGGAAAGATACTTTCCATTCGTGCGGATACTTTCTTTCCATATCCAGGACTCTGGCCGCCTCTGTTGAGAAGTCACTCCTTTTTCGCCTGTCATTATACCCTGATATCTGCACATTTTCGGGCTGCGAGGATTTCTGGTTGAATTGGAACGCGAACTGCTTTCATCGAGCTATGGGACATCTTTTTTTCCTATTTCGATGGTTCAAAAATGAATTCGAATCCACAGGCTTCAAGCTTCAGTAAGATTTGGAGCTTATGCAGCAAAGCGTTTCCAACGGTGATTATCATTGCGCTCTTCAGCAGTGGGTGGTACATGCTACATCAGCTGAAATCGGGGCACTCTGAAGCGATGGAAGTCGAAGCGCCGGCGGAATCCCAAAGTTCGACTCAACTCGTGCTGCCTGAAGGCAAGATCAAGACGGGAGATTTCCAAAGCGAACCTGTCCAGTCTCGTCAACTACAACACGTGCATGTGGTGCCGGGAAGAATTCAGTATGACGAATTACACCACGTCGATGTGAAATCGATGATGCAGGGAATTCTGTCTTCTATTCGTGTCAAGCCGGGAGACCAGGTGGAAGAAGGTGCCTTGCTGGCGACGGTGAATAGTCCCGCGGTTGGAGAAGCACGAGCTGAAATTTTGAAGCGGCAAGCCGAGTTGAGGTTGGCGGAACGTAATCTCCGACGAGAATCTGATCTGTCCACAAATCTGAATGCATTTCTCAAACAGCTCGATCAGGGTGTCGGTCTCGATGATCTGGAAAAGAGTTTTCAGAACCGTCCCCTGGGACATTATCGCGCGATGGTGCAAACCGCCTATTCGCGTTTTCTGCTGTTGGACGGAATGACCGAGAAGATTCGATCTCTCGAACAAACCGGAGCCATCGCCAGCCGGGTGATTCGGGAGCGAGAGTCGGAATACCAGATTGCCCGAGCAGAGTATCACGCCGCCTGCGAACAAGCGGCCTTCGACGCGCAACAGGCCAAACTCGAAGCACAGGCGAAATACGATAATGCGGAGCGACTGCTGAAAATATCCCGACAGCAACTGGAATCGCTGCTCGGATATTCCGAGTCTGAAGTCTCGATGGAGTCAGACGCTTCGCTCTCTCGCTTTGAGATTCGCGCCCCGTTCGCCGGGACGATTGAATCGAGAATGAAGGCCGAGAATGAGCGAGTTGATAAGTCGGATACCATTTTGGTGCTGGCGAACACGCAAACGCTCTACGTTGAAGCGGATATTCGTGAGAACGACTGGCCGGCGGTCTCTCTCCAGACGGGAACCAAAATTCAGGTGATCGCTCCCGCTCTTCAGAATCAGAAATTTGCCGCCAAGGTTCACTATATCGGTCGCGAAGTGAATCCCACCACCAACGTGATTTCACTCGTCGCCACCATCGACAACAGCGAAGGTCTCTTACGCCCGGGAATGTTTGTGAAAGTGGCTTTACCTGTTGGTGAGGAGCGGGAATCCCTCGCCGTACGAACGCAATCCATCGTCCATCAGGAGAACCGTAAATTCGTCTTCGTCGAAATTGACGATCGCACTTTCGAGCCTGTCGATATCGAGACGGGACTGACAACCGACGACTGGGTCGAGGTCAAGGAGGGCCTGAGAGAAGGTCAACCGGTCGTCAGTCAGGGGGTATTTCTCTTGAAGTCCGAGTTGTTACTCGAAGGAGAAAGTGAATAACGCTCCCCATCCCACCCGCCGATGAATTCCTCCCTCCTCTGATCATCTGGATCTCCTCTTATGTTAACCCGCCTGATCGAAATCTCTCTGACCAATCGCGGTCTGGTTCTGATACTGACGTTCTTAATGGCCATCGCGGGCGCCTATTCCGCAATCCATCTGCCGATTGACGCTGTCCCCGATATGACCAACGTCCAGGTGCAGGTGGTGACCGATGCGGGATCGCTGTCGCCGGTCGAAGTGGAACGCTACGTCACCTATCCGGTCGAAAGTACGATGGGCGGACTTCCCAACGTCGAAGAGTTGAGAAGTGTTTCGAAATTCGGCATCTCGGTCGTCACCATTGTTTTCGAAGAAGGGACCGATATTTACTGGGCCCGTCAACTCGTCTCAGAAAGGCTGGGAGACGCTGCTGAGGGGATTCCTAAAGGTTACGGAACCCCGACCCTCGGACCGTTGACGACCGCCTTGGGAGAAATTCTGCAGTTTGAAGTGCGTAGCGATCGACATTCCCCCATGGCGCTTCGCACGATGCTGGAATGGGATATCGCTCCCCGCTTGCGCGAGGTCTCCGGCGTTACCGAGATCAATACGCACGGCGGCTACTACAAAACATTTGAAGTCCAACCCGACCCCGATAAGATGCAAAGTTTCGGCATCACGCTGGAGACTTTGTTCGCGCATCTGCAAAACAATAATGCCACGGCCGGCGGAGGCTATGTTGTTCATTACGGCGAACAGCGATTTATTCGCGGAGTTTCTCTGCTGAGAGGCATTGAGGACATCGAGAACGTCGTCGTCCGACGCAAGGAAGACGGAAATCCGATTCTGATCCGCGATCTGGCGAAGGTGGAAATCGCCCCCATGACCCGTCAAGGGGCGGTGACTCGCGATGCTCGCGGTGAAGCTGTGACGGGGCTGGTCATGATGCTGGTCCATGAAAATTCGCGTGAGGTCGTCCAGGGAGTCAAAGCCCGGCTCGATGAAATTCAACAAACATTGCCGGCGGGAGTGAGACTGGAGGTTACCTACGACCGTGCCGCTCTAATTGGGCGGACTTTGAACACCGTGATCACAAACCTGGTCGAAGGGGGCATGCTGGTCATTCTGGTGTTGCTGTTCATGCTGGGGAGTCTCCGCGCGGGAGTCGTTGTGGCGCTGGCGATTCCACTCTCGATGCTGTTCGCAACCAACATCATGTCGATCACCGGCGTCACCGCAAGTTTAATGAGCCTCGGGGCAATCGACTTCGGATTGATCGTGGACAGTTCCGTGATCATGATCGAAAACTGTATTCGTCGGCTCTCCCACGATAACGAGGGCACTCCGCACATCGACGTGATTCGAGACGCGGCTGTGGAAGTGCGTAAGCCGACGATGTTCGGCGAGTTGATTATTTCGGTGGTCTATCTGCCGATTTTGTTGCTGGAGGGGACCGAAGGGAAACTGTTTCGTCCGATGGCGTTGACGGTGCTGTTCGCTCTCGCCGGTTCGCTCGTCCTCTCGCTGACATTCATGCCGGCCCTGGCGTCACTGGCGCTACCAAAGAAAATGGATGAGAAGGAAGTTCTGTTCGTCCGCTTCCTGAAGATTTTCTACGATCCATTGGTCAAAAAAGCGATTTATCATCCTGTCGTCACCGTCGCCACAGCGTTGACAGTGTTTGTAGTCAGTATTCCCATCGGTTTGAATCTCGGAGCGGAATTCATGCCGCGGCTCGAAGAGGGAGACTTGTTGATCGAGGCCGTCAGGCTCCCCAGTGCGACGCTTGAAGGCTCGCTCGACATGTCTCAGCAGATCGAGTCTCTGTTGATTGAATTCCCCGAAGTCCGCACTGTGTTTTGTAAAACCGGACGTCCGGAAATCGCCAACGACGTGATGGGGGTCCATCAAACCGATGTCTGGGTGTTGCTCAAACCGGTTCATGACTGGCCTGAGGGGAAGACGCGCGGTGATCTCATCGAAGAGATGTCGGAACTACTGAATGAAAATGTTCCGGGAGTCGCCCTCGGCTTCACACAACCGATCGAGATGCGAGTGGATGAGTTAGTGGCTGGAGTGAAGGCGGATGTCGCCGTGCTGTTATATGGAGACAATTTGGAAATTCTGGGACGAAAAGGGAAAGAGATCGAAGCGGCGCTGAAAAACGTTCCGGGGGCAGTGGACGTGAAAGCCGATTATCAGGCCAACCTCGCCACGATCTCAATCCGGACGCTCCCCGATAAACTCGCTCGCTACGGGATCGATGCGCAGACGGTGCTCGATGTGGTTTCCGCGATCGGCGGACATCCGGTCGGCCAAATCTTTGAAGGTCGCGCCCGGTTTCCGATTATCGTACGCGTGCCGCTGGAATGGAGAGAGAACCTAACGTTGATGGAGCAACTTCCGGTCGCGGAAATCGATGGAAAATCGGTTCCCTTGAAAGAACTTGCCGAAATCTCACTCGAAGAAACTCCCCCCTCCATCGAACACGAAGCCAATCGCCGACGTACCTTCATCGCCGCGAACGTTCGCGACCGGGATGTCGCCTCGTTTGTGGCGGACGCCCAACGCGCCGTCGAGAAACAGGTCAGCCTGCCAGCGGGTTATGAAATTCAATGGGGAGGCGATTTCAAAAATCTGCAATCGGCGAGTCGCCGTCTGGCCATTATCACGCCGATTGTGCTGATGATTATTCTGCTGTTACTCCACACCAGTCTGGGATCGGTGCGTCTGGCGCTATTGATCTTTCTGGCGGTTCCGATGGCGGCTTCGGGGGGAATTCTTGCATTGGCGGTTCGGGGAATGCCGTTCAGTATCTCCGCCGGTGTCGGATTCATCGCGCTGTTCGGCGTGGCGGTTCTGAACGGCCTGGTGTGGGTCAGCGCCGCGGAGAATCTGCGACATTCGGGAGCGCGCTTGAAAGAAGTCAGTTACGAAACGGCACTGGTTCGTTTGCGTCCCGTGCTCATGACGGCCCTCGTCGCCAGTTTAGGATTCCTGCCGATGGCGATGTCCACGAGTGACGGTGCCGAAATGCAACGCCCTCTGGCAACCGTCGTGATCGGCGGCCTGATTACCTCGACGCTGCTGACGTCTCTGGTCATCCCCTGTATTTACCCCTGGTTCGCGAGAGGTCTGCATCACCCCCACATCACTCACCACGGACTCCCTCCCGAAGAGACAGAAGACTATGAGGCGGAAGCCTGAAAAACGTTTCCCCTAATGAGGGCGGGGTATTGAGATGAAATACCCGGCCTCAATGGGAAAAACGATGGACGTTGATGCCCAGCGATCGGATTTTGTTGCGGAGCGTGACTCGTGAAATGCCCAGGATTTCCGCCGCTCGCGATTGATGACCTTCGGTTTGAGTCAGAACCTGTTCGATCAGCAAGCGTTCCACTTGGTTGATGGTTTCGGTGTAGACATTGTGCGAACCGGAATCGACGAGCGATTGGACGTATTCCGAGAGATCGCGATTGAGTTCTGAATTCGGATCCGTATGCCCCGAAGAATTCAGCGGAGGTAGAAAATCGGGAAGTAGCACCGTGCCTCTCGCATTGAGCAGCGCCTGTTTGATGACACTCTCCAGTTCTCGCACATTCCCCGGCCAGCGATAGTTTTCTAGGAGCTGTATTGTTTCGGGAGCGATGGTCTGAACCTGTTTCCCGAAACGGGGACTGTTCTGTCGCACAAAATGCTCTGCCAGAAGCTTGATGTCGCCGCCTCGATCGCGGAGAGGGGGAAGCTGAATGGTCACGACGCTGAGTCGAAAATAGAGATCGCTACGAAATCGCCCCTCCGAGACGAGTTGCTGGAGGTCGTGGTTGGTAGCGGCAATAATTCGGACATCCACCGAGATGGGTTCGTTACTTCCCACTCTTTCGAATGTCTGGTCCTGAAGCACGCGCAGGAGCTTGGCCTGCGTCATGGGAGACATATCTCCGACTTCATCCAGAAACAACGTTCCCTGATCGCATTGCTCGAGTTTTCCCAACCGTTTACTTTCCGCCCCGGTAAACGCTCCTCGTTCGTGGCCGAAGATCTCACTCTCCAGCAATGTTTCCGGAATCGCCGCACAGTTGATCGCGCGAAAGGGACGGGCCGCCCGTGAACTGTGATGATAAATTGCCTGCGCCACCAGTTCCTTACCGGTCCCACTTTCCCCCAGGATCAGGACGTTGACTTTCTGGGGGGCGACACGTCCGATCGCTGTATACACTTCCTTCATCGCTTTGCAGCGACCGATGATCGTGCCGAGATCGTGTGCATCTTCCTCTCCGGGTAATGACGGCTGCACCTTCACCATACGACTCAGTTTGAACGCCTTCTCAAGGAGTTCCTGAATCTCATCCAGTTCCAGAGGCTTGAACAGATAGTCGTAAGCCCCCAGTTTTGTGGCTTCGATCGCCGCTTCAACCGTCCCGTGACCGGTAATAAAGATGACCGGGACCCGCGCGTCGATTTCGCGCAGTCTCTGGAAGCATTCGAGCCCCGATCGATCGGGAAGTTGCAAATCGAGGACGACCACATCCGGTGCAAATCGGCGGAAGGCATCTTCACCCGCTTCGGCGGTGGTCGCCGTACGGACCTCGGTTTCCTCGTCACCGAACGCTCTCTCGAAGGCTCGACAGATCGCGAGTTCGTCGTCAATCACCAGGAGTGTTTGCATCAGTCTTGTTCTCGAAGTTCAGAGTGTTCGGCGTCGGGAAGAATCAACTCAAAACAGGCGCCGCCTTCGGCGAGATTTCTCCCCGTTAGAGAGCCGTGATGGGCTTCGGCGATTCGGCGGCAGATTCCGAGCCCCAAACCGATGCCGTTCGGCTTCGAGGTGACGAATGGAGAAAAGAGCTTGTCAATAATCTCGGGAGCAATTCCCGAACCGCTGTCAGAAACCTGTAGATGAATTTCCCCCTCGCTAACAGTCGATTCCAGAGACAGCTTCCCTCCGTCCTGCATGGCATCGAGTGCGTTCAGACATAAATTCAACAGCAGTTGCTGAAGCTGAACCGGATCGCCGTAGAGAGTCGCCGGCGGTTCCGAAAAATCGGTTTGAATCGTCACCCCCGCCTCCTCGCAACGTCCCCGGATCAGTCGCAATGTTTTCTGCAAAACTTCATCCAGAGAAAAGTCTCTGAACTCTCCCTGCTCCGGGCGACCGTATTCCAACAGCCCATTCACCGAACGTTCCATGCGGTAAATCTCCTGCTCGACAAGGTCGAGATCTTCGGTTGGCAGGCCTTGTTCGGCGAATCGATCGCGATTGATTTGAATGAGCATTTTGATGGAGGTCAGCGGATTTCTGATTTCGTGGGCCACCCCGGTCGCCAGTTGCGCCAACGTCGCCATTTGTTGTCCTTTAAGGGCTTCGCGCTCCCGAGCAGCCTGGACTCTTTCCTCTTGCAGCCGTTGATGTTCGGTCAGGTCTCTGACGATGGCAATCGTGTCCACATCGGATTTCGAAGGGGATTGACTGATCGAAACCATTAACGGGAAAGACTCACGGTTCGGTCTCAACCCCTCCAGGGTAAGTTCTCCTCCTTGGGTGATGTTGTCGAATGTTAGTTCGGGAATCAAAGACCGAATCTCGACGCCGATAATTTCCTCCACTGGCAGCTCAAAGAGCTTCTTGGCTGCACGATTCGCCGAAGTGATCGTGCCGGATCGGTCGATCGTCAGAATCCCTTCGCCGGCATTGGCGACGATCGTTTCAGAGCGGGCGATTTCCTGAGCGGCGATGCGACGCAAAGGTCCCACGATTAACCACCACAGGACCGGAGCACAGACGACCGTCAGCAAGCCCGCATCGAGTAACGCTCGAATGAGGGGATTCATCGACTGAGGGGTGAGATAAGGTAGCGCCAGCATCACCACCAGTTCGATTCCAAACACGACCA
Source organism: Planctomycetaceae bacterium (assembly GCA_014762625.1). GTDB lineage: Bacteria > Planctomycetota > Planctomycetia > Planctomycetales > Planctomycetaceae > JABURQ01. Next base: position 56,996 of record JABURQ010000035.1, read on the forward strand.
ACAGCATCATAGCGAGGATCTGAAGCGGAGACTGTAAAAAATTGGTGAGCAGGCGTGTCGCTTTTGACATTCTGAGAGGCTGAAACAGTATTTTGAGTGGTGTTCAACGGGTTTCGCAATCAATCATAACACCCGATCGAGCGAATGGCGCATCCAATCCCCGCAGGAACACGCCAGGCGACAAGAGCTTTTCTTCCTAATCCGCTTTTTTAAGGGTGACTACTCGGCGATCAGGCTTTCGGCGAACGGAGTGATACTGGGAATGCGTTCGCTACGATAAACCGACCAGCCAAGCCCTTTTTCAATCGGGCTCTCGATCCGTACTTCCCAGACGCGCTCGGCAGGGGTTTCGTGCGTGATTTCCAGAATCCGCGCCCACTGATGGTCGGATGGTATCTTGTCCGACGGAATATCACCCTCCAGTTCGATGTGGCCACCGTCGGTGATCAGAATATTCCCTGTTTGAGGGAGCTGGTCGGCTTCTCCATAAAATGGTGTGTAAAACGGTTCGTGATTCTCGCCCCGGTATTCCCAAACCTTCGCGACTGTCATCGCCTCCTCATCTACCTTCAATTCCAGCACGCGGCTGAAATTGTCCGGGGCGGCTGTTCCGTCGTCGGGAAGAATCGAACGGTAGTTACCGTTGTCGTACATCAGTAGAGTTCCCCGCGAGGTTAATTGCGGCCCGTGTTGATGATACGGCCAGATCCATTCTCCCTTTTGTCGAAGGAGCTTTTCTTTCCACGGACTTTTCCATTCTGCCGGATCTCCCAGGATCCAGCGAATTTCCCCGGTCGGAAAATGGATTTTGACCAGACAATCCTGATGTCTCAACGAAAGAATGATCCAGTCTTCTTCGTCCGTAGGAATGATGGCATTCGCGTGGCTCCAGTCTTCCGTATTTTTGACCCCGGTTTCTGTGTATTTGTTGTTCCAGAAATTTCCGAAGGCTCCGTGACTGATGCGGGTGTGGTCGAGGTGTTCGAACAAATCGAGACGACGAAGAACTTTTCCATCCACGCCAAACTCCACAATTTCATCTCCCACGACATCCGCCTGATTGTTCTTTCTCAAATTCGGAAGATCGGGATAGTAATCATCGAGTTGACGCATCGTCGTGGAAAGGGCCAGAAACTTGCCGTCCGGCATCGGCAGAATTTCATGATGTAGCGTATCGCAATCGATCGGGATCGAATCGGGATTCGGCGGCGGACCAACATTGGCGGCATGCCATTCTCGCACCACCTCCCCTAATAGGTTGATCTCGATCATCCGACGGTAGCCGGCATGATTGTAAAGAAGGTGCCCGTTTTCCAGGATCTCGATGCTGGCGGTCCGATGGTCTGATTTGTAATACCAGATCACCTCTCCCTCGGCATCGACCATCATCATGTACCCATAATCCATCAGGTCCACATCCCGATCCCAGATGTTGACCGCGAAGAGCGTCACTCCCGGTTCCATCTTCTCCGGTTGGCTGATCGTGGTATTAAGCGGAGGAAACCACTTCGGCAAAGGAGGCGTGACGAATTCCAAAGGATCGCTCTTCTCATACTCGCCGCTTTCCGTCTCCGCTCGCACTACAATTTGATGGGTTCGCTCGGGTCGCATTCCCAGCAACGGAATTTTCAGCGATTTCGCAGGCAGCATTTTGGGACGATAACTCCACTGTCGCTCTCCATCATCCACTTCCAACGCCACGACAACGTCTTCAGTCGCCTCAACCGTGATGATCGCGGCTAAAGGGGCGGCTTCGTTGGGATTCGGCTCGACGATGGGGGGGCTTGTCAAAAGAGTCCCCTGCTGCATCCCCTCGGTCGATTCCTGAGCGGGAATCGGTCTGGCGGAGGGCGGTTCGCGATCGCAACCGGCCAACAGACACAGAAATGCGGTGAGCGCAATCGCGTGCTTCATGACAGCTCGCTTGTCGAGATGGATGGGAATTTTATTCGACGGGGTGTCGCTGCCGAACCCAGGATTTCATGCCGGTCATCGACGACCAGTCAGGTTCGAAAGCAACACCGAAACCGGGACATTGCAGACTTGCACAATTCACTCTACCGTCCCGAATCTTCAAAAACCATTCCCCATTTTTTTCGACGTACAAATCGCGGTGTAAACGCGAGATTTGCTGTTTTTCCGGCTCGGAAAGCATCGAGAGCCCAAAGTTATAATGATGACCGTTCCGTTCGCAATGAGAGAGATTCAACATCCCCAGCGTGACGAAATCCTGATGTAACGGAACGACGGGGAGATTCTGTAAGTCCTCGCCACTCAGAAACGCCGACTGACCTTGCTGCTGATAATGATCGACCAGGGCGAGGTTCAAGAGTGACTTATAAACCCCTTTGCAGTTTTTGTGAGACGTTCCCGCGTAGCCGATCGCGTGTGCCTGGTAAAAGGCTCCCAGTTTTCCATCCGCCTCGTCGATGAGTAACGGTTTCCGCTCGGAAAGCCTACGGATGATCGGCGAAGTGTGACGGTCGAGCGTCAGCTTCCGATTGAGCGGTTGTTCGATGTAGGCAACATGCTGGAACATCCCGGTCAACTCGTTTTCAAAACGATCGAGAAATCGAGCGAACGTTTCCAGATCGGTAAACGCTTCGTTGGCATCCAGCGTTATCACCGGCTCTTCCGCGCGGACGATCACTTCCCAAATACGCGACAGACGTTTCAGATCGGCCTCGGGATCTCCCGTCACTTTGATTTTGAAATATCGGACCCCATCTTCGCGAACGTACTCTGCCAGAGTTTCCGGGAGTCCGTCGTGCATACGCCGGTCTTCCGGCAAATCCTCAGCCGTCAACGGATCGGAAGCCCCAATGGTATGCCGTATGAAAAACTGAGACCGAGGCTGATTGGGAAGTAAACCGGATAAGTCGGTTCCCTGTAGTTCCCGATAGATGTCTCCCGGAACGATTCCCAAACGATTCTCCTTCACCATCTCGAAGACAGGTCGTCGAGACAGCCGCGCAACCCCATCGATGACAGCCCGCTCCATCAGCGAGGCGGCGAACGCCGTCGTGAGGTCTTCCTGATTCGTGGCTCTTCCGGCACGTAAGATCTCGCCGTAAGTCTTTCGCCATAACTCGAACGGTGTCTCAAATTCCGCTTGAGCCAGCAGAATGTCTTTGGCCGCGTGAATCAGATCGACCAACTCGCGCCGTTTCAGGTCCTGAGAGCGTCCGGGACGTTTATCGAGCCAGCGAACCGAGAGCCGATCCGCCGAACAGCCGTACGTCTCATTGCCCTCCGAGTCTTTGAGGATGAGCCGCACGTGTCCGAGCGGATTGAGGAGTCCCTTTTGGACGTCACCGGTCCCGCCCTTCTTTCCAAGCGAAAATGCCATCCGCCCCGGTTTGGTTTCGCGGACGTAGAGTTCGATGGATTCGATGCGATAGCTCATGGATTGAGAGGGTTCCGAATGGAGATCGACTGTTAGGGAAGGTCAAACAGCATTATCTCCGCATCGGCTGTCGCAGCAACCGTTAATTTGGATTCTTCGCTGACAGCCGCGCCGTCGCTCGTTTTGAGATCGGTTCCATTGAGCGTCACCGAGCCTCGCAACACCTGCAACCAGGCATGGCGACCTTCCGCGATTTCCACGTCAACCGTCTTGCCGTTCGAGAGACGCGAAAGGTAAATCCTCGCATCCTGATGAATGGTCAAGGAGCCGTCCGCCCCATCGGGAGACGCTACCAGCCGCAACTGATTCTCCAACTGATCGTCGAAACGCTTTTGCTCGTAACTCGGCTCGATCCCTTCCTCCCCGGGCAATAACCAGATTTGATACAGATGGGTCGGTTCGTCCGCGGATGGATTGAATTCGCTGTGGCGGATGCCGGTTCCTGCGGACATCCGCTGAAATTCACCCGGCGTTAGGACTTCCCCATTACCCATGGAATCTTTGTGTTCCAGAGCACCTTCCAGCACATAGGTTACGATTTCCATATTATCGTGCGGATGGGTTCCGAACCCCTTTCCCGGTGCCACGCGATCTTCATTCATCACACGCAACACGCGGAATCCCATGTGGTCTGAGTCGTAATAGGAAGCAAATGAAAACGTATGAGCCGCTTTCAGCCAACCGTGATCGGCATGCCCGCGATCCCCGGCTTTTCGAACAGTGATCATCTCTGCCACCTTTTAATGAAGAAGTTTTCAAGCAACCGCTTAGCAGCGTGTTGAGAAACGGATTTGTCCGCGAGAATGAGAGTTTTGAGCTGAGCACAAGGAAGAAATTCGCAGGTGAATCCCATGATCCATCGAGAATTTATGACGAGGTGATTCAGCTCAAAAATCCATTCGCAGTAAAATCGAGTTTTTCAACGGGCTGTTAACTCAAGATCCCTTTAACCACCTTGCCGTGAACGTCGGTGAGACGATAGTCGCGTCCCTGAAATCGATACGTCAAGCGCTCGTGATTCATTCCCAACAAATGCATGATGGTGGCGTTCAAATCATGGACGTGGACGCCCTGCCGGTCCCGATCGACGATGTTGTAACAGAAGTCGTCCGTTTCGCCGTAGGAAGTTCCCCCCTTGACTCCGCCTCCCGCCATCCAGATGGAAAAGCAGCGAGGATGATGGTCGCGACCGTAGTTGTCTCCTTTGCCTTGTTTGTAAACCGTCCGTCCGAATTCTCCGCCCCAGATAACGAGCGTATCCTTCAGCAAACCGCGCTGCTTCAAATCCTGAATCAGAGCCGAGGAGCCCTGATCGACTTCCTTGGCGATTTTGGGATGACGCGTCGGCAAGCCGCCGTGATGATCCCAGCCGCGATGATAAATTTGCACGAAGCGGACTCCTCGTTCGCTCAAGCGTCTTGCGAGTAGACAGTTCGCCGCATGTGTGCCGGGAGTCTTTGCATCTTCGCCGTACAAGTCAAAAGTACTCTGTGGTTCGTCAGAGGTATCGGTGAGTTCGGGGACCGACATCTGCATCCGATACGCCATTTCATAGGCGGCGATGCGGGTCTGGATTTCCGGGTCGCCCACTTCCTGTTGCCGAATCTCGTTCAGCCTGGATAACGAATCGAGTAGCTCTCGCTTATCCTCCAGAGAGGCTTTCGTCGGATCGTTCAGGTACAGCACGGGATCGCCGACCGAGCGGAGTTTCACGCCCTGATGATTCGACGGCAGGAACCCGCTCCCCCACAGTCGCGAATAGAGAGGTTGCGCTTGCGGATCGGAATTCTTATCGAGCAGAACCGCATAAGCCGGCAGGTTCTCACTTTCGCTACCGAGCCCATAACTGACCCAGGAGCCGAGACTCGGACGTCCCGGTTGTTGGTGGCCGGTCTGGAAGAAAGTAATCGCCGGGTCGTGATTGATGGCTTCCGTGTACATCGATTTGATGATGCAGATGTCGTCCGCGATGTTGTGATGATGCGGCAACAGGTCGCTGATCCATTGTCCCGACTCGCCATGCTGGTGGAACGGCATAAAGGATTTCGCCACCGGGAAGGAATTCTGGCCGGCGGTCATTCCGGTCAATCGTTGCCCCATCCGCACGGAGGCGGGTAATTCCTGACCATCGAGTTTTTCCAGAGCCGGCTTGTAATCGAAGGTGTCGATATGCGACGGCGCGCCCGACTGGCAAAGATAGATCACCCGTTTCACTTTCGGCGGAAAGTGAGTCGGACCGGTGAGTCCCGGTTCGTAACCGGGACCGTTATTGACGGCCAATGACGATGGCTGAGCATTGGCCTCACGGGAGAGCAAGTTCGCCAAAGCCGCGACACCAATTCCGGTCGCGGAGCGACCGAAAAAGTGGCGCCGGTTGATCATCAAGTCGTGTTCGGTGATCGGTGTCATGATATTGCTTCATGTTTCAAGTTACGAATCTTGGAGCCGACGACGGAAGTCGGCAGGGGAATCCTATTCATCATTGAGAGTTTCTCGCTGTCTCCACTTCATTTATCGTCCCCTGCGTGCTTGCGCACGCGGCTCAAACACCGCTAGTTCAGGGTCACAAACTCGCTCAGGTTCAACATCAATCGCGCGAGACTCGTCATGGCAGCGTGCTGTGCGAGATCGAGAGATTCATCGCGTGGTGAGTCACCGACCGATAACAACTCGGTCGCCAGTTCCGGTTGCTGCTGATATTTCTTCAGTCGTTGTTGGTACGTTTCTTTCAGCACCTGCTTTTCTCGCTCGCTCGGCAATCGGGAAGTGACCAATTCAACGCCGTGACTGATTTGCTCATCGAGAGAGCCGTCCACTTCGGTCAGCATGCGCGTCGCCAGTTTTCGGGCAGCTTCCACAAACTGCGGATCGTGTAACAGCACGAACGCCTGTAACGGTGTATTCGTTCGCGAACGACGCACAACGCAAAACTCGCGTTCCGGAGCATCGAAGGTCGCCATCGACGGAGGAGGCACGGTACGTTTCCAGAAGGTGTAGAGGCTGCGTCGATACAGTTTGTCGCCGCTGTCCTGTTGATAGGTCCGCGAATAACCCGGACGGTTATTGATCTCCTGCCACAGGCCTTCGGGGTGATAGGGAAAGACACTTGGACCACCCAGTTTTTCAACCAGGAGTCCGCTGGCGAGGAGAGCCGAGTCGCGGACCACTTCCGCATCGAGACGTCGTCTCGGGCCGCGCGCCAACAATCGGTTTTCGGGATCGTTTACCTTTTGTTCCGGGGTGACGCGCGAAGACTGTCGATAAGTGTTCGACATCACGATCAGCTTATGCAGTCCCTTGATATCCCAACCCGAGTCGACGAACTCCACCGCCAGCCAGTCGAGCAATTCAGGATGACTGGGCCATTCTCCCTGCGATCCGAAGTCCTCACTCGTTTTTACGATTCCCACACCAAACAGGCGTTGCCAGGTTCGATTGACAAACACGCGCGAGGTGAGCGGGTGATCGGGTTGCACCAACCATTCCGCCAGGGCGAGTCGGTTATTGGGGACTCCCTCCGGCAACGCCGGAAGAGCGTCGGGAACTCCCGAATCGACCTCTTCCCGCGGCTTGTCATATTCGCCGCGATACAAAACGTGTGTGGTGCGCGGATTCTCCTGCTCCGCCATGATCATCGTCGCGGGGATATTTTTGAGGAGCTGTTCTTTTTCGCGCTCTACGGCTGCAAGCTGGTTGGCGGCCTGTCGCACTTCCGGAGACGCATACTTTTTCAACAACCACTCCTGCAGCTGATCTTTCTGTGCAGCGTTTCGTTTGTTGGCGGGGGTTTCCAGAATCTTCTGGATCGCCAGGGTCAGCGGTGCCGCTTCTCCTGTGTTGACGGACAGTCGGAAGCGGGCAATCTGATGCGAGAGGCCGAACTGAAAACTCATGCGAACTCGAATCGTCTTGTTGTTCGCGTTTCGTATCGGCTCAGCGAGAACAAACACTGCGGTCCGGCTGTCGGTAATGGTGTTTCCGTCGACCGCCCAGCCGGATCGATCAATCTGACCGTCAATCGCTTTGCCGATTTCATAGTTCTTCTGGGAATAATCGGCTTCAGCAGCCTCGATTTCGACTCGTTCAAATTCCCCCGGCTTGTTTACAGACTCAACTTCGACCACGAACTCGGTCAGCACAAAATTACCGTTCGACCCGCGTCCCGTGCCGCCATTCACGGTGGAGGGATCTTTGAGAGCTTCGAGTCGAATCGCACTGACTGCTTCAGCGTCGATGTCCAGATCGACGACGTATTCCTCTTTCACCGGGTTCTTGCCACCGGCGAGAACCGATCGATCGTCCTGAATCGTTAACGTGGCTCCGCCGGTCGATTTCATTTCCGTCGGCAGGACCACCTGCCAATGAGTTTTCTCGTCAGTTTTGACCCTTGATTCCCATTGGGCGAATGGCAAGCCACTTTCGCCGGAGACTGTTTGCAAATGCTCCCGAGCCTGAGCCAGTCTGTGTTCGATGTCGTCCAGTCGATTGTCCCGAAGGGGGGACTCAATTTTCTTTTTCGGGTCAAATCCCCGCAATCCCCGTTCGGGAACGCGATTGAAGAACGCAAAGAATTCGTAAAACTCTGTTTGTGAGATGGGGTCGTATTTGTGATCGTGGCAGCGACCGCAGATCATCGTCAGCCCCATCCAGACCGTGGATGTGGTCACCACCCGATCGACGACATACTCGGTCCGGTACTCTTCATCGATCACCCCTCCTTCAATGGTAATCGGGTGGTTCCGCTGGAAGCCGGTTGCGAGACGGGTCAAATCATTAGCGTTAGGTAACAAGTCGCCCGCGATCTGCTGACGTGTGAATTCATCGAAGGGCATGTTCTGATTGAAAGCCCAGATCACCCAGTCCCGCCAGACCCATTGTTCCCGTTCGAGGTCATATTGATAACCGTTGGTGTCTGCGTAGCGAGCCGCATCGAGCCAGTAACGCGCCATGTGTTCGCCGTATCGATGGGAGGCCAGTAATCGATCGACCAGCTTCTCGTAGGCATGAGGAGATTCATCGTTCAGGAAGGCATCGATTTCTTCCGGAGTCGGTGGCAATCCAGTCAGATCGAGAGAGACCCGCCGAATGAGCGTTCGTTTGTCGGCGGTCGGAGACGGCTCAAGCCCTTTCGTTTCCAGCTTTCTCAGGACGAAGGCATCGATCGGATTTCGGACTCGCTCCGAATGCTGAACGGCGGGGATGTCGGATTTCTGCGGAGGGATAAAAGCCCAATGGTCCTCATACTCGGCTCCTTCTTCAATCCATTGTTCGAGCAGTTTGATCTGCTGATCGCTGAGCGGTTCTTTTCCCGAATCGGGAGGCGGCATCTGCGTAAATTCATCGCGGCTGCGCACCCGTTTCAATAATTCACTCGCTGCGGGTTTGCCGGGCACGATGGCGGGAGCGTCGCTGTTCGAGGTCGCACTCTCGCGGACATCGAGTCGCAGATCGGCTTCGCGCGAAGCGGAATCCGGTCCGTGACAGGTATAGCAACGATCCGAAAGGATTGCGCGAATATCGCGATTGAATTGTGGAGCCTCTGCGGAAGCAAAATTGTACGAAACAATGAGCAGTGACAACGTAAATGCGAACGTCTTCATGGAAAGCATCTTCGAGAGAGGTTAATCAGGAGGGTATTTCCATGCTAACTGAGATCGAGACACTCCAGAAGTCTAATTTCAGGATTCCATCTTTCTCAATTCTGATGCTGGGCTGTTCCGTTTCCTGAAACGCCGTCAACAGAAGCTTCACAGCCGGACTCCTGGAGAAAACGCTTCTGATTGTCGGCGTTTGGAGCTATATTCAAAGGAACGCTCGACTCCGCCTCCCCACGAATCATTCTCTCCTCCGGGATCTCTATCGTGACACTCGATCGTCGCCATTTTCTGAAAACGACCCTCGCCGGCTCATTGGCTCTCTCCTTGATGAATCCTCGTCTCTCTGCGAAAAGCCTTCAGGATTCCGCGAGTTCCTCGCCTGAACTGACAGTTCCTCAAGCGGATGAAACGCTGTTCGCCTACATCCAGCGATCCAAAGGCAAGTTCGATCCGACGTTCTATCGCCAAATCCTGGGAGCGGCCAACGAATTCAAAGAAGGCGATCAGGCCATCGGGGTCGCCGCCAATCGTCCCCAATCGCGCACCATCGCTCGCCAGCTCCTTTCGCAGACCCCCATTCAGGAACTCACTTACCATTCCATCTTCGAGGATGAACTACACGCGTTTATTCGCGAGGGACAAGCATCTCCGAGTGATGACACCTCTGCCATGACACTGGGGGATTTGAAGACCTTCCTGTTGACCGCCCAAGAAAGTGACATCAAAGAGGTGGCCGCGAGACTTCCGAGCGACATCATTGGTTGCGTGGTCAAGCTGATGTCCAATGACGAACTGATCGCCGTCGGGGCCAGAGTCTTTAATCCGCTCCCCGGCAGTCAAATTGGCGCGAAAGGGTATCTCGGTGCGCGGGTTCAACCGAATTCCCCGACCGACAATCTCGATGACATCCGATGGCAAGTGTTCGATGCCTGGTCGTATGCTGTCGGCGATGTTCTGCTGGGAACTAACCCGGTTTCCAGCGACCCGGATTCCGTCCAGGCCGTCGAGTTGGCGTTAAAAGATTTGTTGGTGACTTTTGACCTGCAGGAGCACCTGCCGCATTGCGTTTTATCTCATATAGACGTTCAGGCCGAAGTCGAACAAAAACACCCCGCAAGCACGGCGCTCTGGTTTCAAAGCATCGCCGGGACCGATTCCGCCAATCAAACGTTCGATCTGACGATTGAAAAAATGCGTCGCTACGCCCGCGAGCGAACCGGGAAATACGGACTCTACTTTGAAACCGGACAGGGGGCCGATTTTACCAACGGCCACAGTCACGGCTTCGACATGGTCCTGCACGAAGCTCGTAAATATGGATTTGCACGCCGACTGCAACAACTGGTGGCCGAAGCCCAACGTTTGTCGGGACAAACTCCCGCTCCCTGGGTGCATCTGAACGATGTGGCGGGTTTCATCGGTCCGGAAGTCTTTCGCACGCGCGAACAACTCGTGCGTTGTTGCCTGGAAGATATCGTGATGGGGAAACTGCATGGGTTAACCATCGGGCTCGATGTCTGCTCTACCCTGCATATGGAGGTCAGTCTGGAAGATCTCGACTGGTGCCTCGATCGAATCATGCCCGCCAATCCTGCTTATCTGATGGCACTGCCGACCAAAATCGATCCGATGCTCGGTTACCTGACGACCGGTTATCAGGATCACGTGCGGTTGAGAAACAAATTCAACTACCGGGTCAATGATGCAATGCAGTCATTTTTTATCCGCCTGGGCGTCCTGGACGAGAAAGGGGAACCGACCGCGCATTTCGGCGACCCGCTCCGGGTCTATCTCAAATATCGACAAAACAAAGGAGATAGGCGGCCAGACAGGGAGATTCTCGAAGAAGGTCGCCAGAAAATGCGGGAAGTTCGTGCGCGAGGCGTCTTTCTCGCGGAAGGCTACGGCGATCGACCGGGAGAACTCAAACCGGAACTCGGTCGCCAGATTCAACGCATTTACGAAGATGCAAAAGAGAGTCTGTGGACCGAACTCTCTCCCGGCTTCATCTCGAAAGTCCCCGACCGACTCCATCTCACGACCGAGTCCCTGAATCGAGAGGATTACATCCTCCACCCGACCTCGGGGGAAAAACTCTCCTCACAATCGATCAAGCAGCTTCAGGATTTGAAACAATCTCAGCAGGGTCGATATAACGTCCAGATCGTGATCTCGGATGGATTAAACTCCCTCGCGATCAGCGATCCCGGACATCTCGACACCTTCCTTGCCACACTCCGCAAGCAACTGCAAGCCGAGGGGTATCGCGTCGCTCCCACCAATCTGGTCGTCACCTCAGGACGAGTCCGCGCGGGATACCGAATTGGGGAGACTCTCTTTCGCGGACTCTCGGACCAGCGTGCCATTCTGCATCTGATTGGCGAGCGCCCGGGGACAGGACATCATACCTTCTCGGTTTACATGACGGCACCGCGCGGCGAAATTTGGAGTGAAGCCCACAAAACCGACCACAACATCACCAAAGTGGTCTCGGGGATTGCCGGTACCGCGTTACTCCCCGAGAAAGGGGCTCAGGAAACAGCCAGACTCCTGCGTCAAATGATGAGCGCTACTTAGCAGCCTGGCATTCGATCAAAACAGATCGAGGATCGGGCCGCCTTCGGCCAGCAATTGATACGGCCTTCCCTGACTGTCGATCGCTTCGAGATCGTGAATCCCCATCGCGTGATAGACCGAATGAGTGACATCGGCGGGCGTGACGGGATTATCGGCCGGGTATTCTCCGAGAGCATCGCTCGAACCGTAAGCCTGTCCCCCCTGGATGCCTCCTCCCGCCATCAAATCGGTCAGGCAGTGTGTCCAATGATCGCGGCCGGCACCACTCGCGCCTCCCGATCGGGGATCGCCGATTTTCGGCGTGCGGCCCATTTCGCTCGTCACCATCAGCAACGTCTCGTCGAGAAGTCCTCGCTCGGAGAGATCGCCAATCAACGCAGAATAACATTGATCGAATTCCGGGAGCAGGTTGTCTTTGAGACAATTGAAATTATTGCCGTGCGTATCCCAGCTTCCCGCGCTGCGGCATTTTTTGGCGGTCTTGGAACCAATCCCATCCCCCAACCAGAAGACTGTGACAAACGGAACACCCGCTTCCACCAGGCGTCGCGCCATCAGCAGGCTCATGCCGTTCACGGTTTCTCCGTATCGTCGGCGGACTTCGTCCGGTTCACTGGAAACATCGAAGGCTTCCGTCGTCTTGGAAGAGAGTAACAGCGAAAACGCCCGCTCCTGCTGTCGCGTCCAGATTTCAGGCGAAGCGTGTCTCTCAAAATCTCGGCGGACGCCATCCACGGCGTTCAAGAGCGAGCGACGATCGGCCATCCGCGATTGCGAGATCTCTTTCTCCAGTACGAGCGACGGGGCTTTGAACGATAATGGATTCTCGCGATCCCCCTGCAGATACAGAGGGTCGTGCTCGATGCCGAGCTTCGCCGCGAACTGTCCCGGACGCGTATAAGGCTTGCGACTCGGCATATGAGGCAACGTCACCGCATTCGGCAGGTAGGGATGTTTGGGGCGTCGGGATGAGGCGACGCATCCCATGAACGGCCAATCGTCCGGCATCGGCGTTCTGTTGTTGCCGAGAGTACGAAAGGTGACGTCGGGGCGGTGCCCGGTCAGATTGTGATAGTATCCAGCGTGGTGATCGTTGGTGTTCACCTTGCCGTCAATCGACCGAATGAATGCCAGATGATGGGCCTGCTGAGACAATTGAGGAAGATGTTCGCTCAACCCGATTCCGGGAGCCGTCGTCGCAATCGGTTGAAAGGGTCCTCGATATTCGGCGGGAGCGTTGGGTTTCATATCCCAGGTGTCGATATGTGACGCCCCGCCGCAGAGGAAAAAGAGAATCGTCGATTTTGCCCGTCCGCCGCCGGCGGCTCCGCTCGTTGCCTCGGCTCTTTTTCCTGAGAGTCCGAATCCTCCTGCTGCTCCCGCGAGACCCGTGGCGGAAGCGACCAGAAACGATCGCCGAGACTGATTTGAAATGGGAGGGTGGGAGGAGGTCATATCGCCGGCGATCCAACGTGAAGTATGCATCAAAAGTGATACATATCATACCGGTTCGACGCTCATGCTGTCGAGAGAAATCTCAACGCTTCGACAGGCTCTTACAAAGGTTCTCCAGCACGGAATTTCTGACGACTGCGGGGAATAGCTTTGACGGGAGAGGGAACCTGCTCGACCACCGTTTTCCAGTTCCAATTCTCGTTCACCAGTTCAGGGACACACGAAATCACTTCCAACCACGTTCTCACCCCCCAGTAAGGAAGGAAAATGGGGGGAAACTGGCGCATATCGCGCGAAGCGAAGCCCTTCATCCATTCCTCATTGAAGATCTGACGACTTTCTCCATCATTAAAGACCAGAACCTGATGGACCTCATCGAGGACAAACTCCTCCATCACCGCCAAAAACTGCCCCCGCCGGTAGACCGGTTTCCAACGTCTCGGCGAAGAATAGCGCGAAATTTCCGCACAATGATCGGCTTGTCGTTGAGAGCTGAGCGGCAAACAGAACTCGGACATCGTCGATGCAATGATGGTCTGATGGAGCGTCAGTTGTCCGCGGTCAAACAAAGCGTCGCGCTGAGACTCCGACAACAGAATCTTCGAAACTCGCTGTGGCATTTTTTCACCAATCCAACCGTAGCTACTTCCCCAAAAGGGAAACCCCCTCGCCCGGCAAACAACGAACGCTCTCTCCATCTCCCAGAGAGCGAGCGCGGGGCGCGGAGGTCTTCCCTATAGAGATAAACGGATTAGCCTTACAGAAAATACGCGAAGCTTGCTCGTTTTCGCCCGCCGACTGATTGCAAAATTCGTGTAAAGCGTTTGAGTACAGAATCTTAGGGAGAATCTTCCGGCTTCGTTATTTTAGAGAGATCCTGTAACTGGACCGACTTGATCACGCAGGTTCCATTCCACTGATTCAGAATCAAATCCCATTGATAGGAGTTGCTGCCAAAACGCTCGGCGATCGTTTCAAAGGACGACAATTCGCCGGACCAGTGATATTTCTCGTCTCCATTGATCGTCACAATCACTCTGCCCGTTCCCAAATCCTCATCCGCATGAACCTCGAAGACGACCCGGTCCACCTCATGCTCTCGCAACCAGCGTTCTTTCACGATATCGGGAGTCGACAGTTCTCGTCTGTGAGCGAAGGTGACCCCGTCCAGAAACAGGAATCCATTGGAGGGATTGTTGATGGGCTCGTCACCGCCGTTATTCATGTAAAACTCGAGGAAATGATTGCCGATTCGCATTTCAAAATGCGTCGTCCCCGCCAGATCGTACTCGGCTCCGGGGGCTCCCGACCGAATCATTTCCACTTCCAGAAGATAATCATCGGGCAACTTCACATGACTTCGCGAAGAGGCCTGTCGGGAAATCGGAGCCACCAGTTTGAACTGTTCCTGCCCCTCGTTCCATTGGTCAAACGTCTTGAGAATTTCTCCAGGCACTGCCTCCGGGGCATCGCCGAGTTCTTCTGATGACTGATTCTCCTCCGGCGCCGAAATCGGGATCGGCGGATCGGTCGAATTGATGTCATACAACATCCAGCCCACAAAGCCGACGAGCAGACAACCACTCATCAAAGTGATTCTCCAGAATTGCCTGTCGCGCGACCATTTCCACGATCCGGACGACCGATTCGCCGTTTCTTCGCCTGCGGCAGCGACCGCTGAAGAGTGTGTCTTTGTTTTCGGATCGGCGATCTGAGTGGAAGACATGTCCGCAACGGAGGAGACGATCCGGGAAGTTCCTCCCGCAGCGGGAATCGATAACGCCGGCACCATCGGCAGTTCGTCCTCGTCATACCGACTATCGAAGTAGTTTTTCAAAGCCTCGACCACCTCAGACATCGATTGAAATCGATCGTCGGGCCGTTTCGCGAGCATTCGTTCGAAAATCGACTGGAGTTCGGCGTCAGCTTCATCGCGGATGGTGCTCAAGTCCGGAATCGGTCGTTCCCGATGATGCAGCATCGTCTGAAACGCGGATTCGCCCTGATAAACGGCTTCGCCTGTCAACAGGTACCAGAACGTGCATCCCAGGCTGTAGATGTCCGAACGCTCGTCTACGGAATTAGACTGCTCGGCTTGTTCCGGCGACATATAGTTGGCCGTCCCCACGACCGATCCGGAATGCGTTAATTCCAACGCCGTTTCATTCTCTTCCGATCCCGCGACAGAATGAATGATTTTCGCCAGACCGCAATCCAGTACCTTGATCACTCCGTGTTCATCGAGGATCAGGTTGGAGGGTTTGATATCGCGGTGGATGATTCCGTTCTGATGTGCGTACGACAACCCGGACGCCGCCTGATAGATGATCGAGATCGCTTCCGGAATCGTCATCACGCCGTGATTTCGGACCCGCTGGGTCAAATCCTCTCCCCTCACAAACTCCATCACGAGATAATGAAGCCCCTGCTCGCAGGCGGCGTCGTACGCCATCGCGATATGGGGATGCTGGAGACGGGCCAGCAATTGAGCTTCCCGATGAAAACGTTGGAGTCGAGCTTCCGATTCTTCGGGAGCCTCCTGCCCTACCTTCCGAGCCACAATCTTCAAGGCGACTTGTCGATTCAGCGTCAGATGGACCGCGCGAAAGACGACTCCCATCCCGCCGGAGCCCAGAATTTCCTCAATCCGGTATTGCCCTATCAGCAGCGATTCCAGATCCCCGCCGTCCAGCGCTTCCAACTGCTGGGCCGTCACGATATTTCGCTCGACCAGCTTTTGTTTCAGATCGTCGTAGGATTTCAGTTCCTGGGTGAGTTCGGTGGCGTCCTCGGTCTGCATCAATTGCGAATCGACCAGCATGCGCAATAACTGTTCGGGGGTTCGCTGCGGCATCGTTGCTTACCGTTCTGCCTGCGCGCTGATAAACAGAGACTGTTTCAAATCCAGGACGCCTCGAAACTCTTCCAGAACTTTATTCACCACTCGATGCTTAATCACGTAGACGGCGTTCTCTGAGATCTGAAACTCCTCAGCCACATCGCGGGCGGCACGATCCTTCAAGATATACTCGCGAATGATCTCCACATCCCTGGATGAAAAATTCGATTCAATGAGTGAAATGCATCTCCGATACAGAAGTTCGTTTTCCTCCGTATCGGAGGGCTGATTTTCAAACCGCTCCAGGTTTTTGAGCGGTTTGAGTTTCTTTTGCTCCAGAATCGTATCTTTGAGTTTGTTTCTGGAAATCGCGAAAATCCAGGATCGAAAGGATCCGCTTTGACGACGTTCGAACTCGGTTAACTTGAGAAACGCCATATGAAACACATGCTGACAAATATCGTCGGTCTCAAACTCCGACAGCCCCCAGCGCTGGCACCAGAGACGAATCAGCGGCTCGTAGACTTCGACGATTTTCCCCCACGCACTTTCATTTCTCTCGCAAGCGAGTTCTAACAACGACAGCGAAGTACTGTCGTCCATTGAGCGACACAACGAATCATCTCCTTTGCGGCCCCGCAAACGTGAAAAATAATCTTGAGTTGTACGTAACAGCGTGTCGAGAAACGAATTTGTCCGCGAGATTCAATCTTGACCGTTTAATAGACAGACTCTCATTGTATCAATTCAAACAGCACCGGCAAAGTACGAATTCATTAGTGTAACGAACTCGTCTTTCCAGCCATCTCAACTCGTTACAAATCTTTTATTTTACCGCAATGACCCATTCATCAACATGAGATCGCCGGTCCTGTATAATTTCTCACGACAACCCCCGCTCCCCAGTCAGATTCCTGATTGATGCAATAATCCCCTCTTTCCAACCCACGTTCCATAATTTTCCGGTTCATGAGATTTGAATCGTCGATCGACTCGAAAGGCATATTTTGTACGCGTTCTTCGTGAGAGTGCGCGATAAAACTGTTGAAACGATCGGTCGGATGTCTCTTCAAGTCAAAGGCGTTGACCGCTCGATGAATCAGATCCACATCATCGTATCCATATCCGCGCATTTGCTCTTGATACCCCCCCACTCCTTCAAAATATTCACGCTTCAGGGCAATCCGTCCCGTTGAGTTGCGACCGTTGCCGTAAAATATCTGTTTCGGGTCCCGTTCCAACTCTCGCAATAGATAGTCCACATAACCGGGCAGCAGAAAGTTGTCCGCATCCAGATTGCAGACCACTCTTCCGCGGGAAAGACGGTGCGCCAAATTCTTGGCATGCGTGCTGTGATAATGCACCGGATCGGTCGTCTGATAAACCGTCAGTAATCCCGATTCCACATCCTTCCAGACGGCTGATTTCACCCACTCCCGTAAGCCGTCCTGACTGTTGTAATCGAGCAGAATCAATTCCACACTCGGATACAGATGCCGGACGATCTCCAAATTCCGGGGCAGCGTCTGGCAAAGATAACTCAAGCGTCCCATACAAGTCGTACAAAACGAGATCGCGGGAGAATCAATTTCCTGATTGTTCGTGGCTTCATTGCCGACCGAATTCCGCAGGCAGATGGAATTCCCGCGAACGATAATTGATGAAGGCGTTTCCGTCACCCGAACTTTGCATCGCCGGGCCAGATAAGCCCCATAGCTTTCTTCCTCGTGTAAAGGAAACAGCTCCGACGACTCGGCGAACTGACGCAGCCGGCGTCGCCAGTCCTCCAGAGAACAATCCATACTGAAGCAATATCTCCAGACGAGAAACTCCACCAGCCGTTGCGCTCGTGGCCGGGTTTCCCGCAACGGAATTCTCGGATCACCGCCGCAATAAGTGACCGCTCCCGTCTGATAAAAATAGCCGGGAGCCCCTTGTTTCACGCGCACTCCGCGAACCATGCAATCGACGGCAAACGTACTGTTGAACAACACCACGTGATCGCAATTCTCGATCACGCGATGTCCCACCCGACCCACTTCGCAGCCAAATTTCGCGGCGACGGCTCGCACGCGCTGTTCCACTTCAACCTGATTCCACGGATGCAGTTTCACGAACAGTTTGGAGCCGTAATAGCGACAGCACGCTTCGTAATATCGCCACCAGTCCTCGGTCGAGGCGACCGAATGGATCGAGCGATCGGTCGGATTCTGGCACGCGAATACCACTCCTTCCCACTCCACCTCCTGCTCAGGCTGCCGATATTTGCTGGCCGGCAGAGTCGACGTGTTCAACAGAGCGAGCGCCGATTCGGGAGGCGTGAATTCCTCGATCGCACGGACTCCCTGCTCGGAATTCAAACTGCTGAATTGATACAGCCCCTGCGTGTCGATATGCATGGCGTCCCAGAAGAAGCCGGTCTCCGCGACTCCGAACCGGCGTTTCATGGTCGGAGTTCCCCAACACAACGTCCAACTCGGCCCCTCGGGAACCTGAGGCCCGGACCGAAAGAAGGTTTCATCATCGCAGATGTCAGGCGTCAAGCTGCGAACTTGAGGCATCGTTAACAGGTAGGGATCGATATGGATTTGAGTCACCATGCGCACCTTTCGACAGAGCAGAAAAACGCGCGAAGTGTGACTCTGGTAACCGGTGGCTGTCAACGCGATCTCAACAAAGCTGCAACCTACTCAATCCCCAGCAATTCCTCCTCCTCTTCCTGAATGATCACCTTCGGCGTCAGCAGCACGAACGTCCGTTCGCCGAGTTCTTTCTTCTTCAGTTCTCTCAGTGCCTTATCGACCTCGGTGACTCCGGTCTGTTTCAGCAGCGGCAGTAATTCGTCAGTGACTTCGAGCAGAACCGACTGGCCGTCGGCGATCTTCATTGTTTTCACTTTGGAGAGGACATCGAGCGAACTGGTCGGGTTGATGGCAAATTTCACATTCACCGAACGTCGATCCTCGGAGACCGTCGGAACGATCAGGTAGTGTAGCTTCTCCAGTTGCCGTTCATCTTCGACCGCTCGTGAAATCAGGATCTCTGCTCCCACACCGTTAAAGACGGTCAACTTGGGAGAAGCAAGAATCTGTGCTTCCTTCTGTCCCTGAACACGATTCAGAAATTCATTCTTGTTTTCCGCAGTCTCGAAAGTCAGCGAATCAAACTGAATCTTCTCTAGAGCTTCAGCGGAAATCTGCAAGACCTTACAATCAATCACCACCTGCAAGTTCTGTTTACGGCGCAAATCGGTAAGCAACTCCGCAATAATGGCGTGGTCTTCCTCAGTCGCCCTGATCACGAGGCTCAGTTTCTCCTGCATGAATAACATGCTCGTCTCTTCGGGTAATTTGTGTGCATGTGCGTCTTTGATGGTCTCTGTTAGCAATTCGATCAGCGCTGAGGCATCACATTTCGGCGTTGAAGTCGATTTTTTCATAGGTAAATGGGTCGGTTGCTGGGCACGTAACGCGAGATCTCCCGCCTCGGGCGAGGAATAGGTGACCGGCTTCGGGGAACTTTCGAGCGGTCGATGCGGCGAACCGGGAAGACCGATTGGCGTTCCTGTGACAGGAGCATCAGGATTCGGCACTGGAAGGACACCCGGGGCCGGTCCACTAACGGCCGGTGGTGGCGTGTTCGAAGCGTCGACTCCCGGAATCGGCACGACCAGATCGGCGACCGGGTAAACGCGCGCGACCAAGGAATCCTTCTTCGTCGGTTGATCCAGCTTCGCCTCGTTCGGCGGTAGAGGCTCGGGTTGTGATCCTGTTTGAGAGGCAACGTCTCTCGTTCGAGCACGAACTCTCAATTCCTCGCGGACAGGAGTTTCCCCTTTGGCACTCACGCGGTGGGTCACGTAGGTCAATCCAAATTTCTCCATGATGAGAGCCAGCGATTTCCGCGGGAGATTGTAATCGGTCTTGATATCACCGACCGGTGCATGACGATGGACGCCCGCCTGCTTCAGCTCAGCCTCATCGAGTACCAGCTCACACTTCATCAATTCCGCATGAAATTGCAGTGCCTCCTCAAGTGTTGTCTTATCTTCCTGCGAGGCGGTCAGGCTGCGTTGGGATCTCAACACTGCCAGAACCGTGCCTCGTCTCCTCGCCGCAATAATCGGATCGACGCCCGGATCGAGCCGCGTGCTGACGAGCGTTTCGACGGCGATCGAAATCCCGGACTCGCTTCTTTGAGCCCTGAGGTAGACCACTTTCGTCACCGGGTTGTTCGCGGCGACCTGATCGAGGTCTTCGTCCGTGATCGCCAGTGGAATTGGATTGCGTCCCAGATCCCGTCGGGTCCTTTCGCTCCGGGGAAGAATTTCGAGGGACCAATGGAACTGTGGATCGTGCGTAAACGGCACAGGCCAGTCCGAGTTGATTGCTTTGCCGGGAATATGATCCAACGTCAGCAGATACTCTTTGCCGGTCTCGAGATGCTTACTTCCCGGCACGAGAAGTTGGTGCTGCATGCTCAAGCGGTCCGGAACGTGAATCCTCAAATGGGATCGAGGCGGTCCTTGAAATTGCAGT
This sequence comes from Planctomycetaceae bacterium, assembly GCA_014762625.1. GTDB lineage: Bacteria > Planctomycetota > Planctomycetia > Planctomycetales > Planctomycetaceae > JABURQ01. The sequence continues at coordinate 77,408 of JABURQ010000035.1, forward strand.
GATACGCTGTTGCTCTGAGTTGTGGCTGACAGACGCAGAACATTCGGGGTGGGAGCGTCGTTGGAGGTGTTGGATGGTTCTTCCCTTACTGCTCTATTGGGATAAACTAATTGATACTCCTTCAGAGCTTGGGAGATATCAAACAGACTCGTGTCGATGTTTCCGTTGATCTTCAAGTTATCGAACTTCTGGACGCACTCATTCTTTCCCTCGGAGTAGATGATCTTGATGGCTATTGGCAAAAATGATTTTCGGTCCAGGATGTATTGACTCGACTGAACTTGTTCTTTCTCGGTCGCTTTTTTAGGTGAAATCTCCAGCCAAATGACTCCTTCAGTAGTTTGAGGCAGTAGTTTGAACTGATAACGCTCTACGGCTTCCTGGACAGTGAGTCCATTAATGAACTCTCCCATCAATCCCAACCCTCGGAGCGACGTCATCATCTCCGCGAATGTGCCCGCCGAGATCGTCTCTGGGAGACTCATCTGCCAGTACTCCTTCTCATCATCGTCTCGTCCACAAGCGATCATATTGCCGTTACGAATTTTGATTGTTGAGGGAGCACTCATGAGCGTGAACGGTTTCCCTTGCGCACTCAATTTATGACTTTTCTCGCCTGCAGGAATTTCGATCCGCTCCAAATCGATACGAAACTTGTCCGGGCTTACGTAGTAGACACCTCCGTTCACACGCTGCTCAAGTTCCATATCCATGGAGTAAAAGAAGACTCGGAGATCGCCTGACAGGCATTTGCAGTGACGACTGGCTTGTTCCCATTGGTCGAGAATGTTCCTCACTGCTGGATCGACGGAAGTTACACCAAGCTGAATCCTCGAATCATCCTCCAAGCTCTCTCGATCATTGGACGCCGTTGGTTGGGGTTCGACCCCGCTTCTCTGTCGCCGTTCGCTCAAATTCGCGGCGTCAAAACCATTCAACTGCACCTTCTCAATTTCCATCCTGATCATCACCACGAGGTTCTCAGCATCATTGGTCTCCCGATTCGGTGAAAGACGTCGCAGCCCGCTGATCAGCAATGTCTCGCCGTCCTGGAGTGTCGCTCGAGAGCGAATGTGTGTCTGGCGTGCGTCGGGGATTTGCACCGTGGCCGGTGCTGTCTCCTGGCGTCCGGGCAGTTGCCGGGTCTCAACGTCAAGAATTTCCGCCAATCGCAACTGATAGTCCAGCTCGATCTCTCCCTCCGCATTGACGGTGGGAGTGAGCGTCAGTTTCCATCCCTCCGGCAGGACATCCACAACAGACTGGTCGCCATCCATCCCGGTTACAAACGGTCGTTGAAATTCGTCACAAACCAATGCCTGTTGGCCGTTGAACAGCGTGAGCTTCGGTGCCGTGAAGAGATTGGTCCGGGCGTCACTCTGGATGGTATTGATCAGTCGATAGACATCGAGATCCGTCAGTGTCGATGTGAGGGCGGAAGTCGCCTCCTGTTTGCCGATCACATTCTCCGCCGAAATCCGGACGTCGGTGGAGGCCAGTCTGATCTCAACTTTCACCTGATACAGTCCGACCTCCTCCCAAAGCTTCAGCAGTCTCTCGACCAGTTCGTGCCCGTCGTGAGTGCCGCGCACAATCAGTGAGTTTTCGCTGACAATGCATTTCGTCAGCGCCGACGGGATGCTTTGGGACTGTCGGTTGTATTCGAGCGATGAGAGGGAATTGTTGATGAGTAAATCGACGTAGTTCTGAGCCACTTGATCGGACAGACCGTGATCCTCATGCATCCGCTGCAGAACGCCTTCGATGTCGTACTTTCGAGTGCTGAGCTCCGGGGAGGAGCCATCGATTGCCGCTCCGATCCCTTCTTTCTCGATCTCAGTAGTGACCGGCGTGGCCTGCGCTTCGTCCAACTGGAACAACACGGTCGCTCGATTCCGTTCCGTCTCACTCTCCCCCTGTCCCGGCAACACGACGAGTCCCAATCCAATCACAATCAGCCAGCACCACCACGGTGTCCGTTTTCGACATCCTTGTCCGAGTTGCATGATTCGCTCCATTCGTTGTTTGGTAATTTCCACCGGCTTCACGCCGGGACAGACCGGTATCGGAGTCAGATTCCGTTTCTGCTCCAACACGTCGAGTAAACAGCGGGCGTAAAACGCCGGCGTACAATTCAATTCCGCCAGCACCGCTTCATCGCAGCAGCGTTCCGCTTCGCGCCGGAGCGATCGATTGACGCCCCACACCAGCGGATGAAACCACCACAACGACTGAGCGAGCACCTGCAACCAGCCGACTCTCAAATCCCCCCGCTTGATATGCAGCAGTTCGTGAGCCACGATCGGTTCCAGCTCTGCCGTCGATCGCTCGCGGATCACCACTTCCGGCAGGATCAGCAGAGGCCGCAGAAATCCAACTACCGCAGGACCGACTTTCGCCGCCGTCACGCAGACGCGCACCGTGCGACGTAGACGAAACTGTTTCGACAGTCGCTCCACGACTTCCGTCAGTTCGACGGAAGTCTCGACTCGACGGCGTTTCACACGACGCAGAGTGAATGCCACTCGTAATAATGTGGCCAGCAGAAAGCCGCCGCAGACGACCAGCCAGCCCGTCCACCACGGTTCGAGCGTGGCCCGCCGCGCGGAGACTTCGGGTTCGTTCGAGTGATTCTGTTCCAGGGCGAGAACGGGGAGAGTCGCTTGATCAACGGTCGCCTCTGCCGTGTTTGTTTCGGGAGTGTCTGGTTCTGGACTGCCTGTTGGTGTTTCGTCCTGAGAACTCCAGAGCTCGGGCTCTTCGATCGGGTATCCCCGACTCAGCTCGCTGATGCGATCCTCGGGGACATCATCGTTCGCGGCATCCTGCGCTCTCCTTGCTGTGGGGGCGGGAGGCGGAGTGATCGCGTGAAGGGTTGGACGCGGCGAGAGCGTTTCCTCCTGACGAGAGACCAGTCTCGCAACGTAGGGGAGCTCGTCGATCTTCACATCCGGAAAGATCGACACCGGACTGATGGGAATGGGAGGAATGAGGCACTTCACAAGCACCAGCAACCACAACGCATAAGCGAGATGCGGACGGCGACGGGCAAACAACTTCACGATCAGCCAGACGACCGCCGCCAGAAAAGTGACCTGAACCAACTGCGTCACCCAGAGAGTTTGAAGGACCGGCAATTCCAATTCGTTCATGATCGGTCCTCCATACGATCGAGTAACTCGCGAAGCTGTTGAATATCGCCGTCCGACAAATCGCGATCTTCGATCAGATGTTGTACGAGCGGCAATTTTTCGCCGCCGAACAGGCGGTCCACCAGATCATCGACTGTTTCGCGAATGACGGTCTTCGGTTTAATTTTGGGACGATAGATTTTCGTCCGGCCTTCGAGACGCGAGACGACGTAACCTTTCGATTCGAGTCGGCGAAGATACGTCTGCACGACCGTGAATTCGATCCGGCGATCTTCGGGGACTGCTTCGTGGACTTCGCGAACCGACGCTTCTTTCAAATCCCACAGCAAGCGAGCGATTTCCATCTCGCCTTTGGACAACGCGGGGCGGTCTCCCATACCATTTCCCTTCAATGACACTTGTACGTGATGCGAGTAAGTTACACGTACATCTGTCATTGGTCAAGAGAGGTTTTCAGATTGGGGCTGAATAGCCTCCGACGAATTCAGCCGGAAGGTACAACCAGGAGCACACCGATCGTTCGGCATTCGGTGTGCCGTCAGGCCTCGGAAGTCGTTCTCACACGACGGTAGAGCGCCCACGATGTGCCTCGTCACAAGAGCAATCAGCCTTCAGCAGTCGGCTGTCAGTAGCAAATGAAGGACCATTAAATTCAAAAACTGGAACACTAATAAACGCTCATCATCGCTAATCGGCTTCATTCATTCTGATCAGTGATGATGAGCGAGAATGAATGTTCTTTTTCATTTTTTTCGCGGCGTCTCAGTGACTTTGCGTCAAACACCACGGTCCGCAAAGCGGGGTCCACTTCATACAAAATTGACCTTGCCGATCCTCGCGTACCAGAGTTAGCGTTCGGGGTTATTCGATTTTGGATTTCCGATTTTGGAATCCAGTGATCCACATCGCGATCTTTGGTAATTTGAATTATTTGTATTTCGTGCTTTGTTTTTTGTCCTTCGGTTTTGGAATCCAAACTGCCAAGAACCAAGCACGAAACCCAAACACCTGCGGATAACATATTTCGCCACTAAGGGAGTCATAACAGGTCAAAACCATCGGGTTTCGTTCGAAGATGAGAACTTGAGAAGTTGAGGAATTCAAAAAGCTCATCTTCCAAACTTTATGGACTTACGACGAAAACAGCCGAATCGTTTCCGAACACGAAAAACAAAAATTCTTCCCGAGACGGTCTGCCGACCTGGTTCCACCGGCCTGAGATACATTCACTCGCTCAGATCTGCTGGCCTGTGAAACCAGCCCTACGGCAACTAAATCCTCTCCGCTGTCTGACAGCAAACCGCCATGAGGTAGAGCGAGTTCGATCTTTGACAATTTGATTTTCAGCTATCAGCGTTCAGCCGTCGAAATGACGATCGCTAGTTGCTAATTTCCAGTTTCTGATTGCTTCACACCACTGACCACGAACGACTGACGAAATTCCAAGTTCCACGCTGCGTCATTGATGGGACGTTCTCACCAGACCCGTTCTAGCAGGCCGAATCGTTTACTCAAAGGGATGTTGCAAGACCGGACCCGGCGATCGTTGAGAAACTTAAATCCGTTTCTCAATACGGTGCTAAGAAGAGACGGCTTCTTCGGCATCGACTTCCTGTTCTTCGTCAACGCCGTCCACAACGGACCAATCGACGAGGTGATCTTCCAATTCAGCCGGTTTGACCGTCTTCTCATCGGAGCCGGCTGCTTCCATCTCATATCCGTTACTTTCGAGATGCGAAGCCTGCTCTGATTTTTTGGGGATTTCAATGCTGTCTTCAAGGACGCGCCACCATTCCAGATGAGGCCATTCCCGACGAATTTTTTTCATGCAAGTGATCATCGTGCGTCCGTTCGTTCCAGCAGAGAATCCGGCGCGTTCAGCCACTAAAGAGTAGGTTCCGAGCTTTTCCGCTTTTTTCAATTCCCACAGGACTTCCGCGACGGCTTGAGCACGTACAGACATGTGCAACCCTTTCCTAACTGATCGATGCGACTCAGAAGCCTGTGAGATTTACCCGCAAGCCTCTTCAGTAAGCCCGTCTTACTGTCGAAAACGGCATCAATCATTTATGCTATGCGATGATTCCGAAGATACATATTAACATAAAATGCATAAAAAATCCTCTTTCTTGGGGAAAAAACTGACCCCGCCAGTGCGGGATCGGGGGAGATGACCTGTGAGTTTGCAAACCTACTCAGAGCATGGAGTTCGGTTCCTCTTTCCTCCCGATTGGGAGTTACATGAGGAATCCCAGGGAGCGACTCTCGCGGTTACGGTCAGTAGCCCGGAAACCAGCTTCTGGTCGCTATGGCTGATGCAGGACCGTCCCAATCCGCAAGCAATGCTCGATTCCGCGCTCACCGCGTTTGAAGACGATTATGACAATGTCGATCTCTACCGGTCGGAAACCGAGATCTGTGAATATCCCGCCCTGAAATGCGAAGTGGAATTCGTCAGTCTGGAATTGATCAATTCGGCCACCATCCTGGCGTTTCGCACCGGCCGATTTTCGGTACTGATTCTCACGCAGGGAACCGATCACGAACTGGAATATTCCGGGCCGATTCTCGAAGCCATCACCGAGAGTTTTGAGTGCGATGTCGATGACGACATCATGAAAGCCTGAGAGACCGTTCCGGAACATCTCACGGATTTCAAAGCCCAACATCAAGAGACGATCCGGACTCTTAAGCTCCCAACTGTTGTTTGAGATCTGCAAGCTGAGTCGAGAGTTCCTGCACCGTTTCCTCCAGGCGATCCACCCGGTCTCGTAACTCACGATTTTCGTCCTGAAGCTGCTGGTGGCTCGCTTCCCACAGGGCATCTGTTGGGACGTTCGATACCGGAGATGTCGGCAACGGAGGCGTGGCGAGCGATGAAGGACTTTCCGGGACGTTCGATTCGGATGCTGAGGCTTGAGCAGTCGCCACGTCGGCTCCAAATTGGGACTCAGGTTCCTTATCGAGATAGAGACCGTGGTCGACTTCGATTCCTCGTCTCTTCAAATCTCCCGAAGCACGCACAGCCCCCATCTGCATCAGTCCCGTCAGTTCCTCGCGGAGTTGGTCGAGACTCTCGATCGTCACCATGCGACTGGCCCGTGATCGTAGCTCTCCCAGTTGCTGGCGACCGCGAAGCAGCAATTCACCCAAAATGGCAATCTGTGCTTCGCTAAGATCGAATCGATGCCGCACGTAATGCCGATATCGTTCGGCTCGACCGCCGTCGGTGTGGACGGTCCCCGTGAAACCCATTTCACGCAGTTCTTCAAGGGTATCGAGAACGGATTCTTCATCCATATTCGTGACCGGATCGCGATTACTCTTCTGGTTGCAACCGGTCGTGACAGCCTTCAAAGTCAACGGATAGTACTCAGGAGTCGTCATTCCTTTTTCGATGAGGACGCCGAGAACTCGACGCTGATGACGATTGAGGACGGGGAATTCGGTCAGTTTTTCTTCGGTCTGGTTAGTCATGGCAGCCTTGCAAATGGTGAAACGCAGAAGAATTGCAAGGTGACATTTTCGTCAATTTCAGGACGGACGCCAACCCCGGATCGAAAAAGAATCGATGAAGATGAGAGTCACTTCATCGCGCTGATATCGAGCGGCTGCGCGGCGACTGTTCGTTCTTCTTCGCCGGCTTCCGCTGCGTTCGATTGTTGTCGTTCCTGATTGGTCACGAAAACGTGGGCGGTCAGATCGATCAACTCTTTTTTGCGAATGGCCAGGATGCCGTCCATTTTACCAGTTAAATCCTCCACCCAGTCCGGTTGATGCCGCATCGCGAGGGACATCATCTGAACGAACAGGCTCACCTCGCGGAAATTCCGATCGATGATCACGCTGCTGAAGGGCTTCGTCAGTTTCGCAGCCGCTCCGAATCCCTGATTCGGAATCGCCACAAACATATCCAGTCGATGAGTTACGAAGGTGCGACCGGTACGATCGGTCGAATACACATTCACCAGATGCAGGACCGCCTGGGAACGAATGCGTCGTTTCAGAACGGGACTTTTCATTTCGCCGTTGCAGAGAATGACCTGTTGATCGTCGTCTCGATACAACACTTCCAGGACTCCCAGCGTGCCGTCCCCGCTATCGGCCTCATAGTCCTTGGCTCCGGTTTGCTTCATCTTAAAATCGGAGACGTTCAAAGCCCGCCAGATCGAGACAATCACATCCGGATGATGCGTGAAATAGCGATACACGCTCGGGTCGACTTCGAAACTGAGGGTCGGCAGACGGCGGAACAAATCACAGGAATTGATGACCTGCCGGACTTCCTGTTGCTGGGTAGCGGTCAGATTCTTAAACGGAATTTGACGAATCGCTTCAGCAAGATCGTCTTTGGACGAAGAACCTTCCTGATTCACATGAATTCGCGAGAGCAACTCTTCCGCAGCCTCCCGCTCTCCCGCATGGAGTTGATCGTATGTCGGCATCGCACACAGAACGATGATTACGGAGACAGACAATGAATGGTTGAGAGTTCCGGCGCGCATGCTCTCCAGACTCCTTCGAAACGGCGGGGTAGGGTCGGTGTGGATCGAATCTCTCATCACGAATTGCGGAGCGTCATGAGATCGATCTTTTTCATCATCGGCTCCCGTGAAGCGATGAGGTCAAGAGATTTGCCCAGATCCTCGGCATGATCGTTAAAATTCGCACAACGCGCGAACCTTCTTTCAGAAGCTCTGCGCGCAAAATAAAGCAGCGATTCGCGCGCGAAGAAATCATCGAGAATGAAAAAGAACACTCAGGGCAGGCGGTTCAATGTGTAATAAGCATCTGGATGTAACAGAGGCTCGCCGTCCCGATCCCGAACACCGCGACACCACAATTCATGCACGAACAGCTCCCGCAAACCTTCAATTGTGAGCGAGACGGTTAGTCCGTCATCCGATACTTCTGCCGCGACAATCTTCGGGGACTGCTTCAAAATCTCATCGCTGCCGTATGTTGAGTGATATCGATAAGTATAACTGGTCATTTCATACGATCGCGGATCGCCGGCGGTTTGAGGATCGACCGGTCTGGTGAATTCCAACGTGAAACCGTCGCTTTGAGCACGCATCTCCCGAATTTCAAAGGGCGTTTTCCCCGTCCAGACCAATCGCTGCAAACCGTACGACGCTGTTCCCAGGCTGCTCCAACCGCGATTGGTCAACCCCGCGAAAACGCTTCCGTCGGTTCCCTGCGCCAGACGCAAGACGGCGGACGCCATTCCCGAGCGAAACGGGAAGCAGGCCCCCTGATATTCACCATTCACCTTTTCCAGAAAAACACGATTGATCCCCGCCTGGGTGAATTCTCCCAGAAAAAATTGTCCCGCGAAGGGACCGAATCGTCCTTCACTTTCATCGAGCATGATGTCCGTCGCGGACTGTCCGACTTTTTTATACGGCAGCCAGACAGCCGGCGGTCGGAGCACTTTCAGTTTCTTCAGCGCCTCGGGAAACGGCAGGCCGTTCGGGATTTCTGTGATCCCGTGAATCGTGGATCCGGGCTCGTTCATCGAGGCCAGCGCATCGGGATGATGAAAAAACGCTCCTTCACGCATGTGATGAAGTGTGTTGGTGCCGACCCAATTTCCCTGCTGGTCGGTATAAAACATATCCCCTTCGGCGTTAGCTCCCAATCCACTCGGTGATCTCATCCCGGCACACACCGGAAGCAGTTCTCCATCCGGCGTGATCTTCAGTCCCCAACCCCGCCAACGTCCCTGCCGGACTTTCAATGTCGGTTCGGTAATCGTGCGGTCGAATTGGTCCCCCTTCAATCCCAACCCCGTATTGAGGGTGATCCACAGGTTCCCTTCACCGTCGAGTTCCGGACCGTAGGCGTATTCGTGATAGTGCCCCGTCACTCCCCAACCTTTAGCAACGGTCAGATACTCATCGGCGACATTGTCTCCATCCGTATCGCGAATCCGCGTCAGTTCACTCCGCTGGGCGGTGTAATAGGCGTCGCCAATTTTGAGAAGTCCCAACGGTTCGTGGAGAGCCGTTGCGAATCGATGATAGGTGACGTTCCTGGGAGGATCGTCATAGACGCCGTCGAGGATCCAGATTTCGCCTTTGCGGATCGTTACCGCAATTTTGCCATCCTCCAACACAGCAATTCCACTCACTTCCAGAGCCAGTCCGTCAGGAGCAGGCTTCCAGTTTTTGGAACGGGATTCGGTCTGGGCCTGAGACGTGACCACCGAGATGAGTTTGTAAAAGTCATTCTCTTCCGCCGCATCGATGGAGCGTCCCAGCATCATGCCGCAACAGTATCCCAGGAGAATGAGACTTCGGGAAATGCTCACCATTGGTAGGTTACCTCAATCGAAAATGTCTCCATCGGCTGTAACGCGGGAACCGCCACCCGCCATCCGGTCTTGGTAGGTTCAGTATTTCCGGCGGATTTCAGAGTCAGTTTCAATCCCGACGGATGGACCAGAGCAGTCTTTCCCTCATGGTGAACACCGTCACCAGCAAGCAGTCGTAATTGAACCTCGCGGGGTTTGTCGGTCGGTCTGGATGCATTGAACGTCCATGTGCGAACAATGGTATCAGAGTTCTCGGCGTCGATTTGTTCCTCCACATCCCACGGGGAAAGCCTGAGCAGGAACATGGGATGTCCCTGCTTATCAAGTCGATACCCTCGAAACGCCGCGGTGGACTTCGAATCACTCAGCCTCAAAGTCGCCCCTTTCGGGAAGTTCATACGCTTTGTTCCCAAAGGAACGGCGGGGGGCGTGAATCGTTCAAACCAGGTTCCACGGGCATCGAGAAAGCGTCCTTGCCACACTTCCGCCAGGCGAATCTGTTCGGCGTCATAAGCGAAGTGAAGTTTTTGGGGAAACCCGACTGCGATGGCGTGAGTTCCCGCTTCTTCCATAAATGTCCGTAAGACGAGGGGGCGTTTGTCGGGAATGAGTTCATAATTCCGGGAACGCACCTCCAGAATCTTCTCTGGTAATTTCTGGTTTGCGGAGTCTTTCAAATAGGCCCACAGGGCGGCAATTTGCCGATCCACATCACCGTCGAGTATTTGTTGATTGGAACTTTTCCCCTTCGGGAAAAAAGTCGGCATGCGGGTTCGCGGTTTGACCTCACCCGGATTGAACAGAAACTTTTTGAACCAAGCCGGATGAATTCGGTCCGTCACGTCCGCCAAATCGACCCCCACGACCCCCGGCAACGCTTCTCCCTGGATCGGATGACATTGCACACAACCGGTCCCCATCAAGGAACGCCCGGCGGATTCCAATCCCTGGAATTGACCGAAGACTTCCCGATCCGTTTGCTGTTGAAAACCATCCGCTGTTGCGAATTGTGCCGGTAATGATTGGATTTCCTCACCGGAAAATACCGGCATGCGTGCCGTGAGATGAGGTCTGACCTTCTCTTTACCCTCCAGGACTTTCTTCATCCAGCTCTGGGTCAGTTTCTCACCCACTCCCGTCAGCGGAGGGGGTATCCGGCCTTCATCGCCGAGATCGATGTGGCGAACCGTCTCAAAATACGCCTTGCGATTCCGCCCGACGCCTCCCTTCTGGTCGCGCTCATGACAGCCGTAACAGTTTCTTTGCAGCAGTCGAAACTCCAATTGAGCGTCAGGCCCCTCGTTCCTGATGTATTGACGACCTGCCAACACCTCGGTCAGGGACTTGATCTGTCTCGTGCTCAGAGAGTAGTGAGGCAACGAATCGCTTCCTTTCAAACAGGAACGCTCCGCACTCGCATCCAGTTCGCTCAATGGTTTGACTTGACCGGCGGGTTTCAGTCCTTTGATCGAGTGGCAGTTCACACAGCCCAGATCGACGAAGAACGCCTTACCTTTTTCAACCAGCGACGCCTCAACTTCGGTAGGTTTCGGCTCCGGTGTTTTGCCGGACAAAAGATAAGCGGCGATATGCGACGCATCCATCGGCTCGAATTGAAAGTTGGGCATGCGACCGGCGGGACGAGCTTTCTCAGGATTCAGGAGAAAGAACGTTAATGAACGAGAATTGTACTTCTCGGAGAGACGCCCGTGCGGAACCGAATTCACAGGTCTGATTAATTGTGATAACCCCAGTTCTTTAAGTTCGTCGGCGTCCAGTTGTTCGATGATCTGATCGAGAGGTGTCGGCTTTCGCTCGACAGTTTCGTACTCCGCATCAGGCTCGTGACACGCGACGCATCCCCGCTTGTGATACAGCTCCCGGCCCTGTTCGATATTTCCTTTAAGCCAGAACTCAAACGGAACCGGACTGGCTCCTCCGGCTTTAATTTCCGGATACGGTTGCGTGTTCGACATCAGGAATGCCGTCAGTGCGGCCACGACCTGTTCTTTTTGCTGGTAGGGTAATTCCGCGAGAACGTCGGGCATGGTAATGCCCTGTTTCATCTGATGGGGGGCCATCAGAAAATCCTGCAACCATTCCGAATGGACGCGACTTCCGACGGCACTCAGGTCGGGACCTCCCTTCGGCGTTAAGGTGGGAGCATCCGTTTGGTGACAAGCGGTACAACTCAGCTCGGTCAGCAACAACCGCCCAGCCGTCACAGATGAAATCTCCTTCGAGGCGGCAAAGCGATCGTAACCCGCCACAAACGGTTCAGCCGCGCGGAGTGTGTTCGTCAAAGTGAACAGCCCCACCGAAAGAATCAGAGCCAAACGAACTATCTTCAAACCGATCGACCTCATACTTGCGGACTCGCTGCGTTGGCCCGCGCTTCCTCGAGCATTTTGATCCACGGAGCGACATAGTAACCGTTGTCGTGAAATGTGCGTCCGCTGACAAGATTCCCGTCAATCACACAAGGCTCGTCGACGAACTCACCGCCACAGACTTCGAGATCGAATTTGCACTTCGGTACTGTCGCCATACGGCGACCTTCGACGCACCCCGCGTAAGCGGGAATTTCGACGCCGTGACAAACGCTTGCCACCGGTTTGTTTTCCGCAAAAAAGTGACGAGTGATCCGAACGAGATCTTCGTCGTATCGTATGTACTCCGGAGCTCGTCCGCCGGAGAATAAAATCCCCGCGTATTCTTCTTCCTTCACTTCTGAAAAGGGAACATCGCAGTCGAGCGTGTACCCTTCCCACTCTTTGGTGATCGTCCAGCCCGGCTTCACTTCATGCAGCACTAGCTGGTACTTCCGCTTTTCCGGGGCCGTGACGACCGGCTGAAAACCGGCTTCCTGTAATCGATAATACGGGTACATCGTGTCCAGCGTTTCAGTCGCGTCGCCGATAACAATGAGTACTTTTTCCATAACCAGAACCTGCCAATGAGTCGGTGATCAATGAGTGAGTGTTTGTGTGAGATATTTTCGGGAACGATTGATTTCCGCGGTCACCTCTGAAGTTGTCTCCAGGATGGGGATCCCTCTTGGGACCGGATGCATGAAAATCTCCGTCCAGCCGTCATACTGAATCTTTCGAAGGGCCGCCACCAGCGGAGTGAAATCGAGCGTTCCGCGTCCCGGCATCTGCAACAGCTCCTGTTCCTTGGGGAGTTTTTTCGTGCATCCCATGCCGTGTTGCCAGGCATAAAACATTTTGATGACATTGCTCAGTTCGAGAATCAAACCGCTGAGGAGTTTCTCATCCTGCGGTAAATGATAGGGAGCGAATGCGATCGCCAGATGTCGGGAGGGACGCAACTCTTTCAGCCACTTGAGCGAATCGGGGGACTCGATCAAATTGTTCCCGTGATTCTCGATCGCAATCGTGACTCCGGTTTCTTCGGCAACCTCCAGGTGCGGTTTCATCTGTTCGACGAACTTCCCGACGGCGGTTTTCAATTCAGCCCCTTTGAGACCCCTAGGGCCTTTGCCGCCACAAACGATGGTCGAACAACCGAGCCGCTGCGCGAGCCGCATTTCTTTCTGCAAGCCGAACGGTCCCAGTTTGTATTGCGTGATGCATCCGAGCGAGGCGTCGTGCGCTTTCAGCAACGCCGCGAATCGTTCCTCTCCCATCTCGTCCAGTTGTTCGCGCTGATTGCCGTGTACCTTCGGCCAAATATCAATGGCCGATGCGCCGATTTTGCGCACTTCAGGGACGATTTCCGCCAGGCTAGTATAGCCGTACATGCAGGAACCGAGAATATATTTGAAGCGAAACTTGGTCGGTTCCGTGGCGGTCAGGTCGGTCAAAGGAAATCCCAGCGCGGTAGCACCGAGTAATGTCGCACAGAATTCACGTCGAGTTGTGTTGATCGTGGAGGGAGTCATTGCGGGAATCGTTAGCTGGAATACGCAAGGGGGTGTTGGTGTCTTCTATTGTGACGTACCTGACCATGAAAGTCACCTGCCGATTCAGGATTGCTCACTGTCAGCCGATGTTCGCCGCCATTACTGGCTCATTCCCGGGGCATTGCTACAGACAGTCAGCTTCGAGATAGAGATGTTGCCGCCGAAGCAAACGTCGATATCACGTCCCGGCGTCCGCGGACGTTCTTGATAAACGCTTCGATATTCAACACCGGCCGTTCCCGGCTCGCACTCTAATCGATAATGCTGAACATCCACCGGGCAGAAGACGAGTTCCGGCTCGTCATCGATCACGCCGGGATCCGGAAAATTGACGTTCCAGAATTCGCCCGGCTCAAGTGACTCGGAAAACAGACGATCCAGCACTACTCCCGTCCAGGCGGATGACGTCGCCCAATCGAACGGAGAACTCATTCCCTGCCGATACTGAGAGAAAGCGATCGCTTTCCTGCCCATCAAGGTCGCTTCGCGAACAGCGGCAACCGTCCCCGACATAAACACATCACACCCGAGGTTTCCTCCCGAGTTAATGCCGGAAAGCACCCAGTCCGCATCGGGGACAAGATGTGCCAAGCCAATACGCGAACAGTCTGCCGGGGTTCCACCAATGGCATATTTCCTGACGTCAGGAGAGTCTATCGAAATCGGCCCTCCCTCGGTGACCCGATGCCCGCTGCCGGAATGTTGCCGGTCGGGAGCGACGACCGTCACCTCGCCGTAAGCGATCGAGGCTTTTTCCAATGCCTCCAAGCCTGGAGCTTCAATTCCGTCGTCGTTCGTGAGGATCAGCTTCATGTTGTTCCTCGGAGGTTGACGACTCTCGAATCGCTCAAACTCCCTCGAGTGCTAAATGTCGAGAGTCCGAATCTGCGAGCACTACGCCGTTGCTTCTTCGGCCATTCGAACCGGTTGCTCGTGAACGGGGGACATTTGCGAGAAAAAGTTTTCGAGTCGAACCTGATATTCGTCGGGGGCGAGCAAAACACTCATGTTGTGTTTGGCATTATCGACAATCCACAATTCTTCACATTTCGCTCCGAGAGCGTTTTCCAGGATATTCGTGACTTTCAGATCCACGAAGGAGTCTCCGGACCCAGCCACCAGCATCACGCGTTTTCGCGACTCCATGCGTTTGAGGCGGGGAAGGATCTCCGCATACTGGCAATGGCGGGACATCTGACTGAATCGCTTCACCATCTTGAGTGTAAATCGGGTATGCCAGCGTGGAACCAGGTTGTAGACCCATTGAGGAGCGTACACTTTGACCCAACGGTCGACGAAATACATCATCAGCGGTTCGGTCGGAAACGCGGAGTCGGTGGCAATCAGTTCGACATCGGGAGAATCGGCGCCCGCGGCCAACGCCGCCGCACCACCTCGGCTGACTCCCATCAAACCAATGGGACGTTCGGCGAGATCGGGTTGCGATTTCACGTACTGGATAGCCGCTTTGACATCTTCGATCTCATACTCGGTAAGCCAGTGGAGCTCACCATACGATTCGACTCGTTCGCTATCGCCTTGATTGCGGAAATCGAGGGCGAGCACGTCAAAACCAGCCTCCCACAAACCACGACAATACTTCTTCCAACTCCACTTATTCGCGCCGTATTCGGGGCAGAAGATGATCAATCCACGGCTGATGGATTCATCACGACAGTTCAGGCAGGCGGAAATTTTCACGCCGTCGCTGGTACGAAAAGAAATACGTTCGGCTTCCTCGTCCGGTTCCGTTTCCGGAGGGAGAAACGTCGGAGGACGTTCGAAAATCGACATCACCAGCCGAACAATCTTCGCCTCAGCGACGAGATAAGCCAAGCCGAGTAAGGCAATTGTGATTGCAATCGCAGGCCAGATCATTCTGTCAATCCTTGGGGAGGAGACTCACGTTGTGCGAACGTAGGTGATCGCGATTCTCAGGCGCATTCGTTGAAAATCAGGGTGATGTTTTGACCGCCGAAACCAAAACTGTTCGACAACGTACGTTGAACTTTGGCCTCGCGGGCTTCATTGGGTATGTAATCCAGATCGCAATCCGGATCGGGTGTGGAGTAGTTTATGGTGGGAGGCAGGACACCGTCGCGCATCGCCAGCAGACAGATAATCGCTTCGACACTTCCCGCCGCAGCGATCAAATGTCCCATCATGCTTTTGATACTGGAAACGGGAGTGTTCGCCGCATCAGCGCCCAGCGCTTTCTTGACCGCCATCGTTTCGACACGATCGTTCACCGAGGTGCTCGTTCCGTGGGCGTTGATATAATCGATCTGATCGGTATTCAGTCCGGCATCCTTCAGCGCCATCTCGATGCAAGCCACCGCACCGCGCCCTTCGGGGTGAATGTCGGTGATGCGATAAGCGTCTGCGGTTGATCCGAAGCCGACGATTTCTCCGTAAATATTTGCCCCGCGACTCTTCGCTCGATCGTACTCTTCAAGAATCACCATGCCGGCTCCCTCACCCAACACAAATCCATCCCGTTCTTTATCGAACGGACGGGACGCTGTTTGGGGGGAATCGTTACGAGTCGAAAGAGCCGTTAACAAATTGAAGCCGGTGACGCCAAATGGATGGATCATCGTATGCGCTCCGCCGGAGAGCATCACTTCCGCATCTCCGCGGCGAATAATTTCAGTTGCTTCACCGATCGCCTGACTCGATGCCGCACAGGCCGTCAGGCAGTTCAGATTCGGTCCCTGAGCATTGAATAAGCCGGCTAAGTGTCCAGCCGGCATATTTGGCTCTTGTTCGAGTTCCTTCTGAGGATGGAGATGTTCGAGGCCGTACTGAGTGAACTTCGCCAGATCGACTTCGCCATCCTGTTGGGCCTGGGCGATCATGTTCATGAACATCAGGAAATCCTGCTGCCCTTCGCCAGCCCCCAGATAGACACCGAATTCTGCGGGATCGCTGATTGACCCCAGAATTCCTGAATCGGAAACCGCCTGCGACGCCGCCCCAATCGCAAATCGAATGTTTCGCCCGGCGTATTCGAACGCCTCGGGGTCCTCGACGTAATGGCTGAAGTCGTAATCTTTGACTTCCGCCGCGAACTTGGTCGGAAAGTTGGAAGCGTCGAAATGCGTGATCGTCCCCACACCGCTTTGGCTGGCGCGGATGGCTTTCCACATTGTCTCGACATCATTACCGATCGGCGTTACACAACCGATGCCGGTGACTACCACACGACGTTTCATTGCCCAATTTCTTTATATGTCTCGCAGCAAACGGTTCCCCAACCATTGCGCTCACGAGAGCTTTTAACTTGACGCTTTCAAGTATAGCTGAACAAAACCGGCTTGAAAACAGGCGCAGCACAGTTTCGTAGAGTTTCACGGGACAATCTCGGCAGGAATAGCTCCTGTTACAATTTTTCCGCTCCGTCTCCCGCTTTCCCAACTTCGAGAATACCCAGCAGATTCATGGAAAACACGAAGTTTTTCTGGTCAATCGCTCCCAACGTCGGATCGGACGGATCCAGGTGGGCAAAGACAATCTCCGCCTCCGCCACCAAGCGATCTCCCACATGAGCCGTACACTCGACCGTTCCCCCCTCGTCTCGGTCGTCGAGCAGACGTGCGGTATAAACGAGGGAGTCGCCGGGCGTCGCCCAACTGTGAAACGTGACCTTCGGTACTTTGGCCAGAATGACCGCGTATTTGAAGTCGTTTTTCTCGCCTAGTAAAATTCCTCCGGTTTGCGCAAGCCCCTCGATCATCAGCGAACCCGGCATCACGGAGAAGCCGGGAAAGTGATCGTGCATGTGTTCTTCCGACAGGCTGACGTTTTTGACAGCTTTGGCATAAGAACCACTTTCAAACTCGGTGAATCGATCGATCCAGAACCAGCGCATTCGCGAACTCGCTCTCTCTTTCAAACCGGCGGAAGCGAAACGCTTACGTCTAGTTCAGCTTTTTGTCGAGGAAATTCACAACCATCCGCACTGTGAACAAGTCCTGAATATTTTCCACGGCAGGATCTTCGGCGAACTTGTCGATATCGGCGTGAGGCATTTTTTCTCGCAACTGAGCGATACCGCTTTCGGTCACTTTCCCGTCCTGAACGAACGAGGAATCTGAAGCCGATAGATTCTCGGGGAACAATTCACCACGAGGAATCTTGATATCGAACGCTTTTTCGAGTCGGAACAGAATATCGAGGTAATCGATCGACTCCGCTCCCAAATCGCCCGAAAGGGTGGCGTCCATCGTCACTTCATCCTCGTCCACGCCGAGTGCATCTTCGAGCGTTTCCTGAACCTTCTGCAAAATCTCATCTTGAGTGGGCATCTGTCAAAATCTCCTCAAAAATTCCCAAACATATTTCGCTCACCTGTCAATTGAACTGCCCCCGGCAGGCTCAATCCTCGAACAGGTTGTGAATTAAATTCCGCCGAGGGTCAATCCCCCGTCGACTTCAATGACTTGTCCCGTGATGTAACTCGCTTCGGGGCTGGCCAGAAAGACGGCCGTACTGGCGATGTCTTCTGGTTTCCCCAACCTGCGAAGTGCAATCGCCTTTTTAATTTCCCCTTCCGCTGCGTTACGGACGGCTTCCGTCATGTCTGTTTCAATAAAACCGGGAGCGATTGCGTTGACCGTGATATTACGGCGACCCACCTCCGCTGCCAGGCATTTGGTAAATCCGTTAATACCGCCTTTCGAGGCGGCGTAGTTGGTTTGTCCCTGGTTGCCCATTTCCGAGGCCACACTGGACATATTGATAATTCGTCCGCTGCGTTGCGACATCATCGGTCGCATCACGCTTTGGGTAAAGTTGTAAACCGAATTGAGATTCGTGTCGATGACGGTTCGCCAATCATCCTCCTCCATCGTCGCCAGCAAACCATCTCGGATGACGCCGGCATTATTGACGAGAATGTCAATCCGATCCCATTTTTCGAGAACCTCTTCGACCACTTTTCCCGCGGCTTCTTTCGATTTCACATCCGCCTGAATGGCAATCACTTCACCATCGGAGGAGAGGTCGGCGACGATCGCCTCCGCCGCTTCTTTGGACGAATTGTAAACAAATGCGACTTTCGCACCTTCTTTCACAAAGGCTTCTACGATTCCTTTACCGATACCACGGCTGCCACCGGTGACGAGTGCGACTTGGCCTTCGAGTCTCATTCTAAAGCTCTCTGTTCCGTTTCAGTGTATTCAGTGTATAGCGTCAAACGTTCGCGTCGGAATCAACTCAATCCAACGAGTCGGACATCTCCGGTTTCCAGAGTTGTCGAAATAATTGTTTGTGATGTTCCAGATTCCGCTCATCCGCTGAAGCGAGTGAGGGATCGCGGTCGGAGAGGTTGAGTCCTTTCAAAGTCAATCGGGCGCTCACTGTCGATTGATCGTCGATTGTGCCGCTGGCCTTGAAAGTGATTTCCTCACCTTCCGATTTATGGATCTTGGAAGTCACAACCAGGGTTTTTCCTGGTTGCAGAAAGTGATTAAACTTGATGGCTTTCGCCTGTTTCAATAGCACCGTACTGTATTGGAAGTTGTTCGTCTGGTGCATTAACCAGGAACTGGCCTGGACCATGGCTTCCAACATCAGAACTCCCGGTATGACCGGAAAGCCTGGAAAGTGATCCTGAAGATATTCTTCTGCCATCGAGAGATTCTTCGTGGCCGAGATGGAGCCTCCGGCTTCGATCTCAGTAATTTCATCGATCAGACAGAAACGCATGTTTGGATTCACCTTACGGACAGCGAGTCGAACCCCGCAAAAGATGGAGAGTATAGTTTTCCCTCTCGATGAGTACAACCTCACGCAATCACCTTCACCCGCGCTCGCCGGGAATTGTCGGTCCAATTGCACCAATGCCGAGGTCAGGTCAGTAGAATGAACGATTGATGCCAATCAATGTTGTTATGCTGTTAAAGAAGAAACAACGTAAGTGACTATTGATAAACACCTTACCGTGATATATGAGGTTTGGCCATGGATTGCAACAGTTGCGCGTCAGCAGACTCAATCGTTGCATCGGAACTGACTCGCCTTCGAGCTGAATGCTGAACTAAGAGCGACTCATCTGCCCAAACCTCCCCTTCTGAAGAATGAATCGATGAAAAACGAAAATCCTGCACCTTCGCCAGCCTTTCTGATCGACGAAGCCCGCCCTGAGGATGCTGAGATTTTGGCCCGTTTCAACTGTGCAATGGCGACTGAAACGGAAGAACGAAAGCTCAATCCTGAAACGGTTCTCAAAGGGGTTCGTGCGATTTTTGCAAAGCGGGAACGAGGCCGCTATCTGGTCGCTCGATCGGGATCCGAGGTGGTTGGGCAGTTACTCCTGACGCTTGAATGGAGCGACTGGCGTAACGGGGAAATCTGGTGGATCCAGAGCGTGTATGTCCATCCCGATCACCGAAATCAAGGAATCTACAAATCTCTCTATCGCGCAGTTCGGGAAGAAGCGGAAAGTCGCGATGATGTCGTTGGAATTCGCCTCTACGTGGAACATAACAACGATCGTGCCCAGGCAGTTTACAAAAAGCTGGGGATGAAGGCAGGCGGTTATGAGGTCATGGAAGCGATGAAGTCGTGATCGTTTGATTCAAATCACACCGTTCGCCAATGAAAAAAGCCGGCCACGTGATGCACGCAACCGGCTTGAGCTTCTTCATTCAGCGGTCAATCAGTCGTCGTAATCGACTTTGACATAGCCGTCTTTCACAGTCACTTCTACGGAGTACTTTCCGTAGTCGTACTTCTGCTTGCGACCACCATGCTTGCATTTGACGACTTCGTGCTGCTCACATCCGCAGGCACAAGGATTCGGCGGCGGAACACAAATTTTGATCGCCACGCATTTCGGAGTGCAGCAACCACAAGGATCGTGGCAGGCACAAGGGTCGGGAACCATGATGATCTTGGGAACCGCACAAGGAGCGATGTTCTCAGGATCCTCAATTTCCACACATTGGAACAGTTCCACGGCTTCTCCAGCAGCATGACCGTCAGCCACCGGCTCGGGTGGTTGGGCATTTGCCGCTGAAATCATGATGGCAGACACCATCAACAGACTCAATAAACTCTTCATAGGATAAACTCCTTCCATGCTGCCGACATGTCCAAAAGGGATACCGGCAGCGGTGTATCCCTCACGCTTGTATGATCGAGAGCCGACCTGACCAAATCGGCTCTACTCCAAAATTAGCTGCTGACCGGAGTCAGGCAGCGGAAACTTCTGTATTTAGCCTGTTTTCCAATCTGAGGTTTGTCAAACCCTCTCTCTAGGGATACTAGGAAAACTTTAACCCTTCAACCGCTCACAGGCATAATTATCCCTATTTAACGTAATTCGCAATTCCCTTACATTTTGACTATTTGATATATTCGACAATGAGCACGACGCTCCTCTGTCTTGCCACTTAACGATGACTAAACTTTAGAACTCGAAATCTGCATTTACCAGCCCCAATAATCCACTTTCGGGTAGAATTATCATTGCTCAGCGTTTTACCGGCAGGCAGATCGTGGGGGCTGGATTTCGTCGAGAAGTTGCCGATCTGCGCTGATCTGGCTTCTGAATGGTTGGACTTTCGAGACTCGCTTTCTAAACTGGGCCACAGAGTCAGCCCTGAAACAAATCAGCCACTCTCGATACGAACCGCAAACGACTTTCTCCGGATATTGAACCGTACCCATCATGCCCAAGGATTTCCTCAAAGGTGCCCAGGATCATTACGACGTTGTGGTGATCGGTAGCGGCCTGGCCGGACTCACCTCCGCCAACATTCTCGCCCGCGCAGGTCATTCGGTCCTGTTGCTCGAACATCATTACCAGCTAGGCGGCATGGCGACCTGGTTCAAACGTCGAAACGGTCATATTTTTGACATTTCGCTGCACGGCTTCCCGATGGGAATGATCAAAAGCTGCCGAAAGTACTGGACGCGAGAAATCGCAGACAAGATTGTGCAGTTGAAAGGGATTCGCTTTGAGAATCCTCAGTTCTCGCTCCGTACAACCTTCGATCGCGAGGATTTTACGCGCATTCTGATCGAGAAGTTTGGGATTGCCCCCGAAACCGTGCAGGCGTTCTTCGACAAAGCCCGCAGCATGAATTTTTACGACGACCAGTCGATGACGGTCCGCGAGCTCTTTGAAGAATTTTTCCCTGGTCGCGATGACGTCGTCCGACTGTTGATGGAGCCGATCACCTACGCCAACGGATCGACGCTCGAAGATCCCGCCATCACCTACGGCATCGTCTTCTCCAACTTCATGCACAAGGGAGTCTTCACATTTGAAGGCGGAACCGATCACCTCGTGCAACTGATGAAAGCGGAACTGGAAACGAACGGTGTCGATATTCGGATTCGCAGTCTCGTCGAGAAGATCGAGATTGACGACGATCGCAAAGTGACCGGCGTGGTCGTGAACGGTCGTCGCATCGGCTGCAACGCGATCGTCTCCAACGCGAATCTCAAGCAGACCGTGTTGAAACTGGTCGGCAAGGAACATCTCGACCCGAAATACGTCGAAGAAACGGAAGCGGTCCGACTCAACAACAGCAGTTGCCAGGTCTACATCGCCTTGAAGGAAGGTGAAGAGTTCGACGATGTGGGGGATCTGCTGTTTCATTCGGAACACAGCGGATTCGATATCGACGCGATGTTGAGTAAAGAGATCAGCAGCAGAACGTTCTCTTTCTATTATCCCAAAACGCGTCCCGAGTTGAATCGGTATCTGGTCGTCTCCTCCACCAACGCCAACTACGAAGACTGGGCACATTTGCCGGAGGAGCAGTATCAGAAAGACAAAGCGGAACTTTGCGAGGGAACGCTCGATTGTCTCGAACAATACGTTCCCAACATCCGTCAAAAAGTCGATCATGTGGAAGCGTCCACCCCTCGAACGTTCGAACATTACACACGCCATTGGAACGGAGCTTCTTTCGGAACCAAATTTGAAGGGCTCCAGGTCAGTAAGGATTTACCGGAACAGATCGGCGGCCTCTATCATGCCGGCTCCGTCGGCATTATCATGTCGGGATGGCTGGGTGCCGTGAACTACGGCGTGATCGTTTCCAATGATGTGGATAAATACCTGACGCCTGCCACATCGACGATCTGAATGTCTGCCCGGTCTTTCGAATACTTGACGACTGGGGTTCTGAGAATGCGCGTTTCTCTGATTTGTGTTCTGACTGGATTGGTTGCTCTTTCTGCGAAAGTCGAGGCCGAAGACTCTCCGCTACAACCGATTCCCTACAACAATCCCGGACTGGTGGTCGATCTAGGAGTCGGGCTGTGGGCCTGGCCGCTGCCGATGGATTACGACCGGGACGGCGATCTCGATCTGGTTGTATCCTGTCCCGATAAACCGTCCAACGGAACTTACTTCTTCGAAAACACGTCTGACGGGAAAGAAAAATTCCCAGTCTTCAAGCCGGGAAAGAAGATCGGTCGCGGATTCCATAATGCCCGCGTCTCTCACGTCGATGGAAAACCGATTGTCCTGGTCGAAAACAAACAGTACGCGAACTTTCGTACCTCGCAGTATGAAAAACCTGAAATCCTTCAAGTCGATACCTCATTCATGAAGGGCCGAAAGACTCGCGCCCGACAATGGCATCGAGTCGATTACAACGGCGACGGACTGCTGGATGTGGTCATCGGATACGGCGACTGGACGGAATACGGCTGGGACGATGCGTACAACAACCAGGGCGTCTGGACGAACGGTCCCCTTAGAGGACGAATGCGGGTCGCCATCAATACCGGAACCAACGACGAACCGACGTTTGAGTCTCCTGTAGAAATCAAAGGAACGGACGGCAAAACGCCCGAAGTTTACGGCTGGCCCTCCCCCAACTTCGCTGACTGGGACGGCGACGGCGATCTCGACCTGTTGTGCGGAGAGTTTCGCGATACGTTCACCTACTTCGAAAACGTCGGTTCTCGAACCGAACCGGAGTATGCGGACGGCGTCACATTGATTCACAATGGAGACCCTTTGGAAATGGACCTCCAGATGATCGTTCCCTCCACCATCGATTGGGACGGTGACGACGATCTGGATTTGATCGTGGGAGATGAAGACGGCCGCGTCGCTTTGATCGAAAACACCGGCAAATTGGTCGATCGCGTGCCTCAGTTTTTACCGCCGCGTTACTTCCAGCAGGAAGCGGAATTCATCAAGTTCGGGGCTCTGGCGACGCCCTACGCCTGTGACTGGGATGCCGACGGCGATCAGGACATCCTCTGCGGAAATACTGCCGGCTATATCGGCTTCATCGAAAATCTGGGGGGGGATGAAACTCCGAAATGGGCCGCTCCCCAACGTCTCGAAGCCGGAGGAGAAACATTTCGCATCGAAGCCGGCCCCAACGGCTCCATTCAGGGGCCATGCGAAGAGAAATGGGGATACACGACCCTTTCGGTCAATGACTGGAATGGTGACGGTCTGCCGGATATCGTCTTCAATTCGATCTGGGGACGAATCCAGTGGCTCGAAAATATCGGGACTCCCACCGAACCGAAACTCGCCGCCGCGAAGCCCATCCAGGTGGAATGGGAAGGCGACACGCCGAAACCGGCATGGACCTGGTGGCAACCGGTCGGCAAGGAACTCGTCACCCAATGGCGAACCACCCCGGTGGTCGTCGATTGGAACGGGGACGGCCTGAACGACCTGATCGTTCTCGACACAGAAGGCTACCCCGCCTTCTTCGAGCGACAAAAAGTTCGAGACCAACTGATTCTGAAACCGGGGAAACGTATCTTTCTGAATGAACAGGGTGAACCGCTCCAACTCAACCCGAAGCAAGCCGGAGGCAGCGGTCGCCGCAAAGTCGAAATCACCGATTGGGACGGAGACGGTCGTCTCGACCTGTTGCTGAACAGCAAGAATGCCGACTGGTATCACAATCTCGGAGAAACCCCCAACGGCTGGAAATTCAAAAATGTCGGTCCCCTCTACGAGCGTCCGCTCGCCGGCCATACGAGCAGCCCCGCCGTCGTCGATTGGAACAAGGACGGCATCCCGGATTTGCTGGTCGGTGCGGAAGACGGGTATCTCTACTACGCCAAAAATCCGCGAGCAAAAAGCGATTGAAAGTTTGCTTTCGCTGTTTGCCAAACCTCCCGCTGTTTTCGACGTAAGTCCTTAAAGTTTGGAAGATGAGCTTTTTGCAAGACCTCAACTTCTCAAGTTCTCATCTTCGAACGAAACCCGATGGTTTTGCTCATTTTTTGGACTCAGGACAGCCAAAGCGAAATTCGTCGCTGTTTGAGAAAGCAGGCAGAGACTTCTTTTTCAGTGAGTCTGGACACCACAGTCGTTTGTCCGTGGTTCGTCGTTCGTTGTCAGTTGTCGCGCACACAGCAAACCGCAACTGACCACTGACCAATCACCACTAACAAAAAAATCAAATTGCCAAAGATCGAACTCTCTCTACCTAACGGCAGTTTGTTGTCAGACAGCTGAGCAGACAGTGCGAGAATAGTCTGACCGCGGATAACGCGGATTTCACTGATAGTTGATAAGA
>JABURQ010000096.1 GCA_014762625.1 Planctomycetaceae bacterium
GATCCTTTAGAGAGCATAGCATAGACCTGACATTTAAAGATAGATCGACTACTACGGCAACTGAATCCCGTTTCCCGAATCCTCACGTCCCAAACAGTACACAAAAACAAATTCTGCGCAGGATGTGAAAAATCGGGCCAAAACTGGCCGTTTTCCACACGTGTTGATGACTTTGTGACTTGATGTCTTTCAAATTGCTCAATACGAAAATCCTCGGGATTCAGCAACCAAACGGAGGAATCACTGGCAAACAGCGAAAGCAAAAAGTTTCTCCCGGAAACCTGTCCAGATCGCCATTGAGAAAGGGGGCGCCAATGTGAGATAATAAAAGTCCCACCTGATTTTCCACACGCTTCGCCACAGACTGTTCCCATGAAACGACATATTTTCTTCATTATCCCTTTTCTCGTGCTGGGTCTGCCTCTCCTGCTGGAGGCGAAACCGATCGATTTCGCGCACGATGTGGTGCCGATCCTGAAAAAGCATTGCGTCGAATGTCACGGCGGACGGGAGGCGAAAGGAAGCTTTTCGCTCAATACTCGCCCACTGTGGGTCGAGTCGGGCTTCGTCGATCTGGAGGATGTCGAGGCGTCTTATGTTCTCGATTTGGTCACCTCGACCGATCCCGAGATGCAGATGCCCCCCAAGGAGAAATCGCGACTCTCGACTGAAGAGATCGCCATGTTAAAACAGTGGATCGAAGAGAAACTCCCCTGGGAAGCCGGCTTCTCTTTCGGAGTCCAGGCGTACGAACCGCCGTTGAAACCGAGACGTCCCGAACTTCCTCCCGCGCAGGGAAACCGGACTCATCCAATCGATCGCCTGATCGATCGCTACCTCGCCGAGCGAGGCTTACCGCGTCCTGCACCGATCGACGATTCGACGTTCCTCCGCCGAGTACATCTCGATCTGATCGGACTGTTGCCGACTCCTGAGGAGCTGCAAGAGTTCCGGGCGGATCGATCGCCCGACAAACGAGCGAGGAAAATTCGGGAGTTGCTCGCCGACGACACCGCGTACGCCGATCATTGGCTGTCGTTCTTCAACGATCTGTTGCGCAACGATTACAGTGGCACCGGTTTTATCACGGGAGGGCGGAAACAAGTTTCCGCCTGGCTGTACGAATCGCTGTTGTACAATAAACCTTACGATCAGATGGTGCGGGAACTGATCGCCCCTCCCTCGGCAGCGAGTCGCGGTTTCATCGATGGCATTAAATGGCGCGGGAACGTCTCCGCGGGCCAGACGCTGGAAATTCAGTTTGCTCAAAGCGTGGGACAGTCGTTCCTGGGGATTAATCTCAAATGCGCCTCGTGTCACGACAGTTTCATCGACCGCTGGACGCTGGAGGAATCTTACGGCCTCGCCGCGATTTACTCGCAAAGAGAACTCGAAATTCACCGCTGCGATAAGCCGATTGGAAAGACCGCGAAAGCCGCCTGGTTGTTTCCCGAACTGGGACAGATCGATCCGGAAGCTCCCCGCGAGGCGCGACTGCAACAACTGGCCGGCTTGATGACACACCCGGAGAATGGACGTTTTACTCGGACCATCGTGAATCGGCTGTGGCATCGATTGATGGGGCACGGCATTGTACATCCGCTGGATGCGATGCAGACAGAACCGTGGAATGCGGATCTGCTCGATTATCTGGCGGTCTCCTTGAGCGATGCGCATTACGACCTGAAGAAACTCCTGGAACTGATTGCGACTTCGGAAACCTATCAGTCACAAGTGGAACTCGTCGAATCGATCGATCATTCTGATTACGTCTTTCGTGGGCCACGCTCGCGACGTCTGACCGCGGAACAGTTTCTGGACGGCGTCTGGCAGATCACGAGAGCCGCTCCCGCAAAGTTCGATGCTCCGGTCTTCCGCACAAAAATCGAATCAGGATCGACCAGCGACTACGAACTGCAGGCGAAATGGATTTGGGGAGATTCCGCCACGGGAACTCCTCCCGCCGGGGAAAAAATTGTGTTGCGAACGATTGTGGAGATTCCGTCGGCGATCAAGCGGGGAGGCGCGGTTCTCACCTGCGATAACAGCCACATCTTATTTATCAATCGACGTGAAGTGGACCGCGGCAACAACTGGACGCAGGTTCGACGCTTGCCCCTGCATACACTGCTGAAGCCCGGAAAGAACGAGATCACCGCAATCGTTCAGAACGAAGGGAACGGCCCCAATCCGGCAGGATTCTTCTTCGACGCGCGGATCGAACTCGAAAACGGTGAAAGTCTCTCGATCTCGTCGGATGAATCCTGGGAATGGAATCCGAATGCTCCCGCCACCCGGGAAGGACGGCTCGGAGGAATCAAGGGCTCGTGGAAACCGGTGACCGTGGTACAACCGGTCGGAAGCTGGACCGAAGCCGTCAATCAACAGGCGTCTCAACTGTTGGCGATTGCGGCGGATGCAAAACCGCAAATGGTCCGAGCGTCCCTTTTAAAGAACACGGCACTGATGAAATCGCTCGGGCGGCCGATGCGGGAACAGATTGTCTCGATGCGACCGGATCAGTTAACAACGCTCGAAGCGATCGACCTCTCCAATGAAGCGTCGTTGGCTCAGGCATTCGCCACCGGAGCGAAGCATTTGATTGACCAATTCGATGGGAACTCGAAGCGATTGACCGAGCATCTGTTTTTGTTCGCGTTATCGCGACGTCCGACGCCGGAGGAATCCACCATCATCGAGGATTTACTCGGGGAGACCGCCGAACAGCGGGAAGTGGAAGACCTGCTGTGGTCGGTCTGTATGTTGCCCGAGTTTTTTCTCATCCGTTAAGACAACGACGATTAAGACAATTTCGATTGACTCCATCACATGAACTGTGAGAGGACAACTGATGAATTTTGAATACGATCCCAAGACCCCCGAACCGATTGTTCGCCGCGACTTCCTCAAACAATTGAGCGCCGCCGGAGCCGCGGCACTCATGGCGGGAGAGCCGCGATCTCTCTCCGCCAACGAAGTCGGACAGGTCGAACATCCCGAAGCAACCGCCGACAGTTGCATTCTGCTCTGGATGGCGGGAGGGATGGCGGCCCCGGATACATTCGATCCAAAACGTTATTTCCCCTTCAAAAAGGGACTCAAAGTCGCCGACATGCTGAGTACCTTTCCCGCGATTCCGACGGCGGTTGACGGATTGGAAATCTGCGCAGGCTTGGAAGGTATCGCGTCGGTGATGGACCGCGCGACGCTGATCCGGTCGGCTGTCCAACCGGATTTGGGGAGCATCCTGCATTCTCGTCACCAATATCACTGGCATACCGGCTACGTCCCCCCTCAAACCGTGGCCGCTCCGCATCTGGGAGCCTGGATGTCGAAAGTCTTGGGGCCCAGAAATTCAGTCATGCCGGCGTTTATCAATATCGGTCAGCGTCTGGAAGGTGTGGGGGAAAGTGAGGAACTGAAAGCCTTTACGACGGCCGGATTTTTCGGCAGCGAATACGGACCGCTCAATTTGCCGTATCCCGAGGAAGCGGCGAAGTCGGTCCGTCCTCCTGAAGGCATGACGGGGAAACGATTCGTCAACCGGAACAACCTGTATCGCCAACTGATCGACCGCACTCCGCAACGCGAATTGATGAGCGACTATCAGCAGGAATCGATGCTGCGATCGATGGACAACGCTTATCGATTGCTGAGTTCTGAAGAGAGAGACGCTTTCGATATCGCGCTGGAACCGGAAGCCGTCAGGCAGCGGTACGATACAGGACGTTTCGGACGAGGTTGTCTACTGGCTCGTCGGCTGGTTGAGTCGGGAGCCCGATTTGTGGAAGCGACCACTGAATACGTCCCGTTTCTGCATTGGGATACTCATGCCGATGGGCATACCACTGCCGACCGCATGCACAAAGAAATCGACGCACCGATTACACAACTTATTCTGGATCTCGAAGAGCGCGGACTGCTCGATCGGACGTTGGTCGTGATCGCTTCGGAATTCAGTCGCGATGCGCTGATTGAGGGACAGCCCGGATCGAACGCCGCCGACCAGGCCCGCGAAAAAGTGGATGAAGTCGCAGAGATGAAACACTACGGCCTGCATCGACACTTCACCGGCGGAACGAGCGTGGTGATGTTCGGTGGTGGCATGAAACGGGGACATGTCTACGGCAAGACCGCCGATGAGCGTCCGCTGTTGGCAGTGGAGAACCCGGTCAGCATTGAAGACCTGCACGCCACGATCATGACGGCGATGGGAATCAGCCCCAAGACCGGCTTCGATATCGAAGGACGACCGTTCTACGTTACCAAGGATGCCAAGGGAGAAGCGGTGAAGGATCTGTTTGCCTGAGATTACTTCCCGGACGGAAGTTGTTCCGATCCGAACGATTCGCCGCTGAGCAGAATGGAAAACCAGCGGGTTGATTCGGAGGTTTCCAGAATGATTTTCACAATCATCGTCAGAGGCACTGAAAGAATCATGCCTACGGGGCCCAACACCCAACCCCAAAAGATCAAGGAGAGAAAGACGACGAGCGCCGAAATGCCCATCCCTTTGCCCATCACTTTCGGCTCGACAATGTTGCTGAATACCAGATTGATCAGTGCATAGCCGACAACGGCGATCCCGGCAGTTTTCAGATCGTATTGTATGAGTGCCATGCCGACGCCGGGAATGGCCGCCAAAAAGGAACCGACATTGGGGATAAAGTTGAAGAAGAAGGCGATCAATCCCCAGAGCAAAGCATAATCGACATCGAGAATTTTCAGCAGGAGAACCACACCACCACCGACCAAGATGCTGATCATGGTTTTCAGAGTGGCGTACTGCCAGACTGCATTACGGATTTGATCGGCTTGTTCGGAGCGACCTGGATTACTGCCTGTGATTTCCGCCAGTTTGGCGGGAAAGGAGGAGGCCTCCATCAGCATGAAAATCATAATTAACAAAACCCAGAAAATATCACTGAAGAGTCCCGCCAAATCAGCCAGGAAGGACCGTAGTAATGCCATCCCCTGATCGGTCACGTCAGACTCTCCCTCGAGCTTATTTGCAAGATCGCCGAAACCTTCACTGCGAATCCAGTTGACGAGATCGTCCCGTCGATCATCCAGCTTGATACGGTATTCGTCGATATTGCTGGTCAAGTCCTGCAACGAAGCTCCGACAATGACCACCACCAACAACAGACTGATCGAAACGACCAGAATGATCAGAAACAGAGAAAACCAGGTCGAGAAACCTTTCTTCTGTAACCATTCGAGCGCCGGATAACAAATGACTGTCAGAAACAGGGAAGCCAGAAAAGGAACGATCAATTCCTGAGCGGCACGCATACCGGCCACAATCACCACAAATGACGCCAAACCGAGCATCCAACTCATGGCGGGAGAGATCCGAATCATTGATGGATTCTCGTCGTTCTCCGTGCTGGATTTCGGGTCGATCATGGAAGAGTAGATTTTATCGAGAAATGTGAACGTTTAAGTTTAAGGAGAGGACATCATCGTAGACTACCAGAGTGGATCGATCATTTCTCCATTCATTTTTTCCCACTGCTGGATAAGACTTTTCAAGCGGTCGGGATATTGGGTCTTCAAATTATCCTGTTCTCCGATATCGGCACGCAGGTTATAAAGCTCCCAGTCACCATCGTTCCCCCGCTGCGGATTCCGGACCGCTTTCCAGTCGCCGGCCCGCAACGCGGATTTATTCACGCTTCGCCAGAACAATGTTTCGTGCGGAGGCTCGTCCTGTTTCCCGGTCAGATAGGGAATCAGGTTCACGCCGTCCAGCGGTTTATTTTTCGAGAGCGAGGCTCCCGCCAGCTCGGCGATCGTGGCGTAGATATCGAGCGAGAGAACCGGTTCTCGATAAACTTTTCCGGCTGGTAAATGATTCGTCCATTGCATCAAAAAGGGGACGCGAATGCCTCCTTCGTAAAGATGTCCTTTTTCACCGCGTAACGGAGCGTTACTGGAAGTCAGTTCGCGAGTCGGACCTCCGTTGTCGCTGATGAAAACAATGAGTGTTCGTTCGGAAAGATTCAAACGATTAACGGTCTTGAGCACATGACCGATGCCGTCATCCATATTGGCCAGCATCGCCGCGAAGATGCGACGATGGATATCGTCGATGGAAGCAAACTTATCCAGATACTCATCTGCTCCTTGCAGCGGACTATGCACGGCATTGTAGGCCAGATACAGAAAGAAAGGTCGCTCCTGATTGCGTTCGACAAAATCAACGGCTTCCCGAGTGAAAGCGTCCGTCAGGTACAACGGCTCGTCGACCGGCTGACCGCCGCGATAAATAGGATTGTCGGCGTCGTAATCGGGCTCGTTGTATCCCATATGTGTGGTGAGAACGAGTTTTTCGTCGTCGCTGGTCCAGCGTCCCTGTTTTCCGAAAGGTAACGTTTTGCGACGCAACATAGTTGTGACGCCCCGATAAGGAGGAGATACGAAGTAATGTCCTTCATGCATAAAACCGAAGAATTCGTCGAAGCCGTTCCGAAAGGGATGGAAGGGAGCGGCTCCGCCAAGATGCCATTTTCCGATCAATCCGGTAGCGTATCCTCGGTCCTGAAGCCGTTCCGCAAGCGTGATTTCCTGCTTGGGCAAACCAATCGTCGGGTCTTCGTTTTTCTCACCGATGGGATTCCGTTCGTATCCGAACCGCGTTTGATACCGTCCCGTCATCAACCCGGCTCGAGACGAGCTGCAAAACGGTCCCGTGACATAGCCATCGGTGAATCGAACCCCATTTTCCGCAATCGAATCAATATAGGGTGTCGGAATCTGTACGTTTCCCTGACAGCCCAGCTCGCCGTATCCCAAATCGTCCGCCACAATCAGAATCAGATTGGGATACTGAGGAGATTGACCGAGACTGGTCGAGGCCAGCATCAGGCAAAACAGAACAGCAAAGTGAGCGCGCATTCGTGGCTCCTCTCTTGGAAACAGCAACGTCAGAAATTACTTTCCGGGGAACTGGTGCCCGGTGGTCTTCACTTTCGCCGTGTAAAGACTGGTCCGGGCCGTGACGTACAGGACGCTGTTGTCTTCTCCGCCAAATGTGACGTTGGCCGGCTGTTCGGGAAATTCCATGATTCCCAACAGTTTTCCTGCGGGATTGTAAATCTGGAGGCCCAGTCCAGACGTGATATAGAGATTCCCGTCGGTATCAACCGTCAGCCCGTCTCCGCCGCGTCCGCTTTGACCGTTTTGCTGCTTCAGCGTGCAGAACAACTTCCCCGGGCCAAGTTTGCCGGGGCTTTTGACGGCATAGGCCATCATCTCGGCTTGCATACTGGGTATGACATAGAGCGTCTTCTCGTCGGGTGAGAGAATGACGCCGTTCGGGGCTTTCAAATCGTCGATCAGTCGTGTCACCTTGCCTTCGGCAGAGCGGTAATAAACGGCCGTTTTCCCTTGCGGCAACGGTTCGGGAGCCCGGAAGTGCGGATCGGTGAAATAGATTCCTCCCGATCGATCGACCACCAGATCGTTCGGAGCGTTGAAACGTTTACCTTTATACTCTGGGGCGACAGGGGTGACTTGTTTTGTCTTTCGATCAATTTTGATCAACTGACCGTCCATCGAGCAAGCATACAAGGTGCCGTCCGCAGTCACCATCAAACCATTGCAATGCCCGGCGGGTTCGAGAAAAACACTCAACTTGCCCGAGGCCGAGATTTGATAAATTCTGTCGGCAGGAATGTCGGTAAAGTAAATCGTGCCATCGGGAGCTTTGGCGGGGCCTTCCGTAAATTGGAAATCGGTATGCAGTTGTTCGACGTCACCGATGGGGCCGATGCCGGCCACTGGCTCAGCTCCTGGTGTGTGACTGATTGTGAACAGGATGAGAAAGCAAACGAGCAATGTTGAGCGAATCATGAGAAACTCCAATCTGTGAAACTGCGGAAATCCCAGGATTCAAGTGGGGAAATTCCACAGGAATAGTGTGATATCTGTTCTACTGGTTTATCATGAGTCACGCAAAAAATCGAGAACCTCTCATGATTCTTTTTTGGTCAGAGCCTCTCTGAGAATTCGCAAGGATGTCATTTTTATGAAAGCCGAGATCATCGCCGTCGGGAGTGAGCTGACGAATGGCGCGAAACTCGATACCAATAGCCAGTGGTTAAGTACCGAACTCTCGGCTCGAGGGATCGAAGTGATTTATCACACCGCGGTCGCCGATTCGATGGATCTGATGGTGTGGGCATTGAGAGTTGCTCTGCGGCGAGCGCATCTGATTCTGTTGACGGGGGGACTGGGACCGACTCTCGATGACATCACCCGACAGGCGGTCGCCGAGTTATTGCACGTCAGTCTGATTCTCGATCACGATTCGCTACAGCATGTCGAGCAGATGTTCCAAAGTCGAGGTCGGGAAATGCCCGCTCGAAATCGGATCCAGGCAATGTTTCCCGCGGGGGCGGAACCATTGCCCAATCCAATCGGCACCGCGCCGGGGATGTGGTGCGAAGTCCCCAAATTGGATGCCGACCATCACGTGGCGATCGCTGCCATGCCGGGCGTCCCTTCCGAAATGAGGAAAATGTTCCTCGAACAGGTCATCCCCCGTTTACCGGTAGGGGAAAAAATCATCAAACGTGCCCGCGTTAATTGTTTCGGAGTGGGAGAATCAGCCTGCGAGGAAATGCTGGAAGAACTTACCGCCCGGGGCCGTAACCCTGAAGTAGGCATTACCGTTCATGAAGCGACGATCACTCTCAGAATAAATGCTGTTGGTAACTCCATCGAAGAATGTGATCAGATGATCGCCGATACGAAGAAGGAAATTCATCATCGACTGGGAGATCTCGTCTTCGGCGAAGAAGATGAGGAACTGGAAGATGTGGTGATGTCGGTATTGGCGAACAAACAACTGACGTTGTCTACTGTTGAATCAGGAACGGGGGGGCTTCTGGCCCATCGTTTGACGAACGTCGACGCCCATCCGGAATTGTACCACGGAGGTATTGTGATCCCCGGAGGAAGCAGGCACTGGGAACTGCTCGATTTTCCCGAGAACTGGTTCCAAGAACATTCTCTGGCATCGGCGGAAACGGCAGTCGAAATGGCCAGTCGGTGTCGGCTTCATTTTGAAACGGATTTCGCTCTGGCGGTGACGGAGTCCTCACCATCAGATGAAAGTGCCGAGGGCTTTCCGACGGCCCACGTGGCTCTTTCATCGGATGAGGGGGAAATTGTCGTTCCTCACCAGCTCCTCGGCGACCGTTCGTTTCTCAAAAGCCGCGCGGCCAAAGCAGCTTTGAATCTAGTACGCGTCCAGCTCTTGCAACAATAAGAAAAGATCGCACTGAACCGGTTCATTCAGTGCGATCTTGAATTCGCTGGTTTACTAGATTGGCGAGAGAATTAACTACCTCCGCCGCCACCTCCGTAGCCTTGACCACCTCCGCCACCTGATTGAATCCGGGGCTGGGGTTGATTGGCAAGCGCATTTCTACGAATAGCATCAACTTCCTGCGCCGGACGTCCGTAAGGGGTTGTATTTCGGAAGACGACTTCCGGAGTTTGCTGACCGGCGGTAAGACGACTGGCGATCTGGGCGACTTCCGCCATTCGCAAATCGTTGGCTCCCGCTTTTTCAGAGGTTTGCAGGTACAACGTGCGGTATTGAGAAGGAGCGTTTTGGAGAATCCATTTCAGATGGAGCACTCCCGCATCCGTCAATTCGTTAGTGTCCGCGGAGAAATGATAGTTGTATAGAGTGGTGGCATCTTGCCAACCTTTTTGCTGATGGACTTCGATCATATTTCTCACATTATTCTGGGCCCAGATGTTATAGGGGTAAGGCCAGTAATGAGCCGCGTGGAAGCGATGAATCATGTGCGGTTTCGGTCCTGTCGGTCGAGGTGCAACCGGCCAGATTTTCCCTTTGTAGCATTTCTGGCGTTGTCCGATGGGAAGTTGACCACGTAAATAGTAGTCCTCTTTTGACCAACGTTTAACTCCCGCGATTTGATCTTCGTCTTTAAAAACATCGGGAATCATCCAGTAGGGAATCAGATGCCGACTGTGATGGCAGTCACCGTTCTGGCATTGTCCTTGTCCGTTTTTGCAATTCTGGCACATTTGGCCTTCCATGCAGGTGTCACATTTTTGCTGAGCATTGACGGTAGAAACCATTCCGCTGACCAGCAGCGCGAGTGAGGCTGTCAGCAAGAGTTTCGAGTAACCGGTCATGACATGATCCCTTCGGGTTGTATCGATTATGTGCATTCGTTCTATTCGTTTTCCCTGGGTCCCTGGACATCCTGGCAATGCACACAAGGTTTTATCGGCAGGGATTACCGGAAATCATCAATGCGAATGGCAACAGTTCTTCGCGCAGACACAGATCATTTATGTGGCGCGCGGAGCGACCTTCGTCACGTTGAGCTAAGACTCGATTTCTTAAGCATTTGGAAAGCTTAGGGCGGTTCCCTATGAGCCTGGAAAAATCACGAAGATTTCTTCCTGATCGACTTCGACTTCATACCGTGTCTGGCAAATTTGAGGGGTCAGACAATGTTGTCCTGTTTTAAGGTCGAATTGCCAACCGTGCCAGGGACACGTGACGATTCCGTTTGTAACGGTTCCTTTGCCGAGCGGCCCGCCGGCGTGCGGACAAATTCCATCCATGGCGATGAACTCGTCGTCGACTTTGAAAAGTGCCACGATCTTCCCTTCCAAAGCTAATTCCAAACCGGTCTCTTCGGGAACATCGTGGATGGATGCGGCACGGACTCGTCGGTTCATTGAATACTCTCATTCAAGCAGCGTTCGGAATGGTGGAATCCGGCGCTGGGGCAGACTTTGACTTTTTCCTTTTGCGAGGAACCGGTTGTTTCCAACGTCGATGGAGCCAGAAATATTGTTCGGGCGATTTTCGGATCGCTGATTCAATGGCGGTCGTATATCGCTGAGTGATCTGCTCGATAGCATCCGTGCCTTCATAGTCCCGGGGATCGATCAGATCGGTCATTCCGACTTCAAATCGGGACCAATGACTGTTCAAAAAATCGTCTTCCAGACGTCGAGTATAGGCAACCATCAAAACGGCATCAAATTGCATCGCCAGTAAGGCAATAGATTTCATCGTTGAGACAGGTCGCCCGAAAAAGTCGACCTGAATTCCTTTACGACCGGCCGCCTGATCTCCCAGTAATCCGAGAATCCCTTTCTTCTCCATATACTGCGTCATTTCAGTGGAGCCGCCCATTTTGGAGATCAATGCGTGCCCCGTACCGCGGCGAAAACGGGCAAACCAATCGTGTAAGTACGGATTATCAAGGTCGCGAGCGACCGCCGCCATCGGGAAGTCGAACATTCCGAACGAGTAGTTCCCGATTTCCCAGTTTCCAAAATGGCCTCCCATTAAAATCACCGGGCGTCCCGAACAGGCCGTCCGAACCGCCCACGCCGATTGCGGGAAGGTCATGTATTCATAACAGTTTTCCAGTCGCATTTTCCGCGGAGCCTGTACAATTTCAGCGACCATACGAAACAAGTGTAGCCACATCTGGTGGATGGTCTGTTCGATCTTCTGTTCGGTCATTTCTTCCGGAAAAGCGTGGCGCAGATTGTCGGCGGCCACATCGTAACGCGTCCATTTACGGGGAAGGTAATAGGTAAACAGGTTCGCCAGTCCTCGCGCAAACGCAACCGACTGCCTCCACGTCATCGCCTGCACAATACAGACAAGCACGCGAAACACTGCATATTCCAGCCAATGTCTTATTCCGAGCCAATTCATGAGGGGGGAATTTTCGTTCCTTTCCCGAATTTCGTCAACAGAGACTCCGAACTCTATTTTCGCTAGGATAATAGACTTCCATTTCTTCCCTTCGAGACTTTCGAGGAACATTGTGTCCGAATCTCATTCTCACGCTGACGATTCCGTGATTTCCGCACGCGGCGGATGGGCGGCTCCGTCCTCCACTCCACCGAGCAACCCGCCGATCTATCAAACCACGGCTTTTGATCTGGACGGCCTCGATCAATTGGCGGAAATTGTGTCGGGAAAACAAAACGGCTACATCTACACGCGCGACGGTAACCCGAATCAGTCTGCGTTCGCGGAAGATGTCGCTCGACTGGAACATGCGGAGGATGGCGAAGTCGGTGCTTCTGGAATGGGAGTTATTTCCGCCTTGTTCATGTCGCATTGTCAAAGCGGGGATCACGTCCTGGCTGCGCGTGTGTTGTACGGTCGCACCGTTCAACTTTTGCAGCAAATAGAACGTTCCTTTGGGGTCAAGGTGACTTTTTTTGACGCCAATGCTCCCGAAACGCTCGCTGATCTGGTCCGTCCCGAAACCAAACTTTGTCTCCTCGAAGGTATCTCGAATCCTTTGATGGAAGTAGCCGACCTTCCCGCCGTCATTCAGGCGGTCGGAAAGGTTCCGGTCATTGTGGATAACACCTTCGCGACTCCCATTCTGCAAAAGCCGATCGAATTGGGAGCGTCGGCAGTCGTCCATTCGGCGTCGAAATATCTGAACGGACATGGGGACGTCATGATGGGGGTCATCGTCGGTGATAAGTACATCGTCCGTCGCACGCGGCAATTCCTGACACTTTTTGGAGCCAACGGCAATCCGCTTGAAAGCTGGCTCGGCTCGCGCGGTTTGCGGACGCTTCCGTTGCGTATGAAACAGGTTTCCCAGACCGCCCAAATTCTGGCGGAATGGTTGTCCTCTCATCCGAAAGTGACTCGGGTCTATTATCCGGGACTGTCGTCTCATCCTTCGCATCAAATTGCCCTTCAACTCTTACCGAATGGTTTTGGGGGGATGCTCTCTTTCGATCTCGCGGCTGGTAAAGAGGGAGTAAATCCGTTTCTGAAGTCGTTGCATGGAACCATTCCGTTTTCGCCGACGCTCGCGGATGCTCGGACAACACTCTCGTATCCGACGGGAACATCGCACAAGTTTATGACCGCGGAAGAACGAGCCGCCTACGGAATCGGGGACGGTTTGGTGCGCCTCTCCATTGGGCTCGAAGACGCGGCATCATTGCAGGCCGATTTGGAATCGGCCTTCGATCGGTTATGATAGATGCTATGCAGGGTATTCACCTCCTTTTGGTTCCCGGATTGTTCCTATGATCATCCAATTATTGGTTCTGCTCCTGATTGCGGGAATCTGCGGCAGTATCGCGCAACGACTTGCGGGAGCAAAGCGGGCTGGCTGCCTCGCCTCCATAGCGCTTGGCTTTATAGGAGCCTTTCTCGGCACCTGGATCGCTCAGGAGTTCGAGTTACCGGTTATTTTCTCAATTAACATCGGCGGCAATGCCTTTCCCGTGATCTGGTCAATTATCGGGGCATCGCTCTTCTCAGCCATTCTGGCATTCCTGAGCGGAAACAGGCGAACCCCGCCATCCTGAGTTATCCTCCGACCGGTTCCGGACTCGTCTGAACCTGAACCATTTCCTGATAACGTCCCTCCTTGTGCATCAATTCGTCGTGTGTGCCGCATTCGAGGATCCTTCCCTCGTCGATCACCAGAATACGATTGGCATGGGTAATCGTGCTCAATCGATGAGCGATCACAAAACAGGTGCGGTTGGTAATTAATGTTTTGAGTGCTGATTGAATCAATCGCTCGCTGTCGGTGTCCAGGTTGGATGTCGCTTCGTCGAGAATCAGAATTTTCGGATTCGCCAACACCGCCCGGGCGATCGCGAGTCGCTGCCGCTGACCGCCGCTCAATTTGAGACCGCGTTCGCCGATGATTGTTTCGTATCCTTGCGGCAATTCCTCGATAAATTCGTGAGCGTTCGCCACACGGGCGGCGTCCTGGATCTCTTCCAGGGTCGACTGACGGTTGCCGTAGCCGATATTATCGCTGACCGTTCCGTCAAACAGAAACACATCCTGCTCTACGACACCGATCAATTGCCGGTAATGTTCAACGTCGATTTCTCGCAGATCTCGACCGTCGAGCAAAATGCGGCCTTCCGTCGGATCGTAGAAACGAGCCACCAGATTGCAGAACGTCGTCTTGCCCGCTCCGCTCGGTCCGACGAGGGCAATCGTTTCACCGGCATCGATCTCGATGTTGATTTCCGACAAGGCGTTCTGGTCGGCGGTCGGATAACGAAACGTCACATTCTCGAAGGTGATCTGTCCTTCGACCTGCTCGCGGGTCAGTTTGACGGCGTTTGCGGCGTTCATCTCCCGGTCTTCTTCGAGCAGATCGAGAACACGATCCAATCCCGAGAGGCTGTTCTGAAACTGAGCCGCCGATTGAGCCAACACGGCGAGAGGCCCTAACAGCATCAGTAGGTAAGCGAGAAACATCACCAGGTCGCCGAGCGTTAATTCTCCTTGTAGCACCTGCCAGCCGCCGTAAACCATCAATCCGGCGGAAGCGATAGGGATCAACGTTTCCCAGGCAAGCTCGATCCATCGAGACCACCACCAGGCGAACAATTCCTGGCGTCCCATCAGGTGATTGCCGCGTAGGATGCGCGTCGTCTCCGAACGCTGTCGCCCAAAGGCTCGAACCACGCGAATTCCGCTGAACGATTCGGTGGCGAGAGAATCGACCAACTCGCGTTGGGCTCTGACCCGTCGATGCTGCGGTCGAATACGACTGATCCAGGTGCGATGCGTGATATACACCACCGGCACCAGAACCAACGCTCCGATCAATAGTTTCCAATCGACCCACGCCAGAATGAGGAGAGAACCCAGTAGCTGAATGATGGCTCGCCACGGATTGTAGAGCAGACCGAAAATCAGTTCGCCCACACTGCCGGCGTCCTGTCGCAGGATGCTGGTTGCGCCGCCCGATTTGAGTTCCTGAACCCGATGTAACGGCAATCGCATCGCATGAGCGAAGACATCCTTGCGGACCGACATCTGAATCAATTTGGTCACTCGCGTCGCATGCCAGCGTCCCCAGATTGCCAGTAACGCACGCACGATGGAGATGACAAGTACGCCGAGAATAATGGTCACCAGCAACGGCCACGGCTCCGTCGGTAACGCGTCCGGCCACCATGTTGGCAGTGGTTGCTCGCCGAGAACGCTATCGACGACGAACTTGGTTGCCGCCGGAGGAATCAGGGCCAAGATCGTCGCCGCCGTCAACGTCGAGAGAAAAAACAGAATCGTCCGCCGATGGGGACCGGCGATGCTCCAGAAGCTTGCCAACAGTTCCCAGGAGGAACGATCCCGTTTTTGCTTTCCTCCCGGTCGGGCACTGGGATTGGATTGAAACAGTTCCTCCTTGTAGGTGTCGAATTGTTTGCGGCTGGATTCAATCGAATGCGGCATGCGGTCGTCAGTTCTGTTGGTTTTCCTTGTGTCCCCGCAATTATAGGCATCCCGCATCCGTGCGGCAGGGGGAACTTTCGCACGTTCGCTACGCGAATTTGTTGTACAACCTCCAGGCAATCGAGATGAAGATCGCCAGATAGCCAATCAAAACGAACAACCCGGCAATCGGATTCCCCTGATTCTGCTGCTCCAGTTGTCGAGAGATTTCCTCATCACTCATCCGGTGATCGATGAACGTGCTGTTCGAACCACCGCTGAGCGCCGCCATCAGATAGCCGAGGATCAGAACCAGAATCCCTCCCGCCAACAGCCAGTAAGGTGCCGCAATCGATGACATTCTGAGTTCCTCCCCTCGGTCTGTGTCTCGAATTCACTACTTCTTCAAAAACTTCAGCGGCGGATCTTTCTTCAGCGGCAGGCTGATTCGTTTCCCGCTGTGCGAGGAATAATAAATCGCCAGAATGATCTCGACACTTTTGCGACCTTCCTCCCCGTCCACCAGCGGTTTGCGGTTATTCTGAATCGCGTCGATGAAATCCTTTAACTGATCGAGATGTCCCTGATAGGAAATCGCTTTCGGATCGGCGGCACCGCCCGTGTTCTCCCCTTTAGGGGAGAATTTCTTGCGGATGTTGTTGTCTTTGCGATCCTTTTTGGCGAATTCCCATCGCAGGATGTCATCCTGTTCGACGATGACCGTTCCTTCCGAACCGTGAATCTCGGTCTTCTTGAGCAGTCCGGGGAAACAGGCGGTCGTCGCTTCCAGCACGCCCAGTGCTCCGTTTTTGAACCGTACGGTCGCCACGCCGACATCTTCCACTTCGATGCGCTTATGGGCCAGAGTATCCGTCACGCCGCACACCTCGGCGACATCTCCCATGAACCAATACAGCAGATCGACATTGTGGATCGCTTGGTTCATGTAGGCTCCGCCGCCGTCGAGGTCCCAGGTTCCGCGCCAGCCGCCGGAATCGTAATACTCCTGCGAACGCCACCATTTCACATAGGTATCCCCCAGCGTCAACTTACCGAAGCGTCCCGAATCGATCGCTTCTTTGAGGGCCATATTCGCTCCGCCGAATCGACTCGGCATAATCGTACAGAGTTTGACCTTATTCTTTTTGCAGGCGTTGATGATGTTATCGCAACGCTTGAGGGTGATCTCCAACGGCTTTTCGACCACCACGTGTTTGCCGGCATTCGCCGCCGCGACAGCAGGATCCATGTGGGAGCCGCTCGGCGTACAGATGCTGACGGCATCGACGTTCGGATCGGCGAGCATCTCTTCCAGCTT
The DNA here is from genome assembly GCA_014762625.1 of Planctomycetaceae bacterium. Taxonomy (GTDB): domain Bacteria; phylum Planctomycetota; class Planctomycetia; order Planctomycetales; family Planctomycetaceae; genus JABURQ01. The sequence continues at coordinate 16,560 of JABURQ010000096.1, forward strand.
GTGATAAGCGGTGCAACCTTGCGCTTCCGCGTACTTGTCGGCTCCCGCCGGGAACGTGTCGTAACAGGCGGTGATTTTGGCTCCGCGGATCCGTTTAATCGCTTCGGCGTGGAAATTGGCAATCATGCCGCAGCCGATGATTCCGAAATTGATCCCCATGTTGATTCCTTCAATAGGTGAGTCTTGATGTGAGTTCTGAATCGAATTCGATCCGATTCTAACTAGTTGGAACCCGGATTTCACGACCGAGCTGGATCGAACGAATTTGCTTTCGCTGTTTGCCAGTGATTCCGCCGTTTGGTTGCTGAATCCCGAGGATTTTCAACTTGACAATTTCGCAAGTTGTTAAGTTGCAAAGTTGAAAACGCGAGTGGAAAACGACCGTTTTTGACCCGATTTTTCACACCCTGCGCAGAATTTGTTTTTGTGTACTGTTTGGGACGTGAGGAGTCGGGAAACAGGATTCAGGAAACAGATATTTGTGATGTCACCTCCTTGTTGCGTTTGAAAGAAATTTGATTGTTTGATGGCTGAACTCCGAGAGTTTTCAAAGATGGGCTTTTTGAAAGACCCCATCTTTGAATCATTGAGATCTTTGAACGAAACCCGATGGTTTT
>JABURQ010000201.1 GCA_014762625.1 Planctomycetaceae bacterium
GCTAATTCTCGCTCATCAACACTCATCAGAAAAGATAATGCAGATTAGCGATGATCAGCGTCGATTGGTGTTCCTGTCTCTGAATCAGGAAACTGAAAACTCAACACTTCACACTGAAAAATTTTTTCCAACCACGAATGAAAACGAATGACACGAATCAGAACGCAAGCTCGGGCTGCGCAGGAACGCTCCGAATAGAGTGATGTGAGAAGAACGATGGTGTATAATCATGCCCTCAATTAAGGAGGTCGAGGCGTGACCAGTCCGGCTGTTTTTGAGTTCGACAAAAGTACGAGGATCAGAAAATGACCAGAATGACGCTCAACTCACTCATCGCTGTCTTGTGCTTTTTCTGCGCGACCGTTTGTCTCTCGGCGGACGAACCCGTCAACAAGGAAACAGAGACCATCCGCTTTACCAGTGTGCCGGATCTCTTCAATTGGAACATCGGCAACCCTCAACCGGGCTGGGAAGAGACCCTCGACTGGTTTTTCAAACGCCTCAAGCAAGAATGTCCCGATTTCACGCTCAACGCCGGCGATATCATGGATGCCCGCTGGTGGGAGAACCCGGCACAAGTCAAACAGAAGACCGAAGAATACTGGCTCGGTTTCAACAAACGTTTCCAGGACTATGGAATCACGGTCTATGTGGCCCCCGGCGATCATGAGTACGGCGACGATGGTGGTTTGAAAATGGGAGACATCGCCCGTACGTTCGGTCAGCAATTCACCGAGTTGATGAACATGCCGCGCAATGGACCAGAAAATCACATGGGGCGTGCCTTCTCTGTCCGGAAGAACAATCTCCTGGTCATTACTCTGGATACCTTTGAAGATGCGGGAAAGAAATTCGATTACACGGTGGGCGATGAGCAGTTGGCCTGGATGGAAAAAACACTGAATGAAAACAAAGATGCGGAATTCATTATCGTCCAGGGGCACTTACCCATTGTGGGGCCGGTCAGAAGCAAGAACTCCAGCGCGAGTATGCTGAAAGGCGGAACCAACTCCGACTTGTGGAAACTGATGGTGAAGCACGACGTGGATGCCTATTTCTGTGGAGAACACCATCGCATCACGGTCAAGAAGCAGGACGGCATCTGGCAGATCGTGCATGGGGCGTTGTGGGGGACGCAGACGGATCTCAACTATCTCCGGGGAATGGTCAAGAGCGGCGAGATGAAACTGGAACTGCTGGAGTTCGACGTGGAATACGGCGGCGGATACATCGGCGACCATCCTCACCGCGGCCCCACCAACAAACCACGCGAAACGGTGACCCTGGCACCAAAGACGAAAACCGACGGGCCGCGCGTGACGGGCACTCTCGTCCTGAAATCGGGTCCGAACGGAACAACCGGGGATGCGGAATTGTCCGGCTGGTTCAAAGATGCTTTGAAGAGTAAATAGAGGCAGGTGACACCGTGCGACTTGTCCGCCAGTGATGTTGAACGTGTGCCACTGGCTCTGCCAGTCATTTAAGCCTCGCGCAAAGCCGCCAAGACGCGAAGAAGAGAAACAAGGAACACTAATTTTCGCTAATGGACGCTAATCAGAAAATCTGATCCCGATTAGAGTAGCTGAGCGTCGATTAGTGTTCCTGATTATGAATGGTGAGCGGCTGTTGCAGGAACAGCTTGTTCCGCCATCAGAGCAGTTCTCGACATCCGTCACATTTGTGGACACGTCATGAATACTTCGCGTCTGCTGATCGGTTGCTACCTCGACAGGTTCGCTGACCGGTTGCGATATCGATGCGAGCTGTTTGCGTTATCGACCATGATTTCCCCTCGAATGGCGGCGAATTTGCTTCTGTATGGCAACGTCGAAATCGCAATTCGGCACCTCCGAGAGATATTTTCAAAACGGAGGTCACAAAATCCAGTTCTGCTGCGTATGCCGGTCTGATACAATCTCCAAGCAGAAATCATCGCGCGGCGCGGCTCAGTTCAACAGGTTTTATCCCCCATCCCTCCGCTGCGCTACGTGACGGGGGATAAAACACTATTCGTTATTTCGCGAAGTGCACGATCCGTTAGATGCTAGGCACTTATGCTATTTCCCGACAACGCTAACGCCAAATACCAATGGAACGAGCCGTGGTTTTTCAAGCTGCGGGCCTCGACAAAGACAGCGTGGGTACTTCGTGCGGGATTCTTCATCGGAGTTTATGTGCTGTTCGCGGTGCTTATGAGCATGGACAGCAAATCCGCCGGTGGACCACAATTCGGAACTGTTGAGATTTTGATTCTTCCCACAATGATCGCTGGTCTGTTTCTCGCGATGATCGAACTCCCCAACATTCAGCGCGTCGTTACGCTGACTGACAACGACATATCTTGCATCGGCACGTTGATGATGTTCGGCGGGCCGATCTCTCTCCTAACGGGAACCGGCCAATGGAATCGTCGGGAAATCAAGACCGTACAACTACTGCGCACGGGCGAACCCGGAAACGATTACTCGTTTGGACTCATGATCATCACACCGAAGCACGCGAAAGAAAAACAACTGGCCATACCGTTAACCGTGTCGCTCAGCGACGTGGCCAATCACTTGCACACCGTCGGCATTGATGTCCGCTTGTCCGACTGGCAACATTCGTCGTCAGATTTGCCGGAACCGGAGACCGAGAACGCGAAATAACCATGCGGTGAACGGGGACCGCCGATGACGCGGATTTCTCGGATGAATTCGAAAGCTGAGTTTTTGGAGTGCTCCGGTTTGGCGGAGCTTTCTTTCCCCCTCCGCTCAGTCTGCCGCACTCCGTACCGAATCAAAGTGAAAGCGGTGGCAAGCCACCGCAAATCAGGGTGTTGATATAAGTGAGAGTAGGGCCGGTTTTACCGGCCTGAATGACATTCACTCTCTCCATCGTGGTGGTTGGTGGGACCGGTTCTACAGCGAACGTCAACCACAAAGTTTAACACGCCGGATGTCGAATCTCTTGTGCTTGGAGGCATCACATGCATAGCCGATTAATGAAGAACTTTGCTGAATTGGTCTGTTCACGACCGTATATGTGGACTGTTGACGGAACACTACCAGAGGTGATCGCATTTCTCTCTGGCGTCAATTATGCGTGTCAGGTTGCAGCTCCCGAAGGAGGTAACTATGACGGCGGGTCTCCAAAGGCTCTGCTCGATTGGCTTACCACTGAATTTTCTGTACCGGGCGTGGCTGCAAAAGAGAACTGGATTGTCGGCTTACGCGATCGCTACGGCACCGATGAAGCAGCGTTAGCCGCGATGCAAAAGTATGCTGCGAGTTTGCCAATCGAAGTGGATAGGTGGTTCGAGGTTGGCGACGCTGAATGAAGGCAGAACCAAGCCACGTACCGAAGGTCGGCTTGCGCATTTTTCGACATGGACGCAAGGGTGTTCGTCCTCGATGAGGGGCATCGTTTGCCAGCCCGACGCCGGAAAACTCTTGACACTCCACTTCCGGCGGATGAAGATACTCGCGTTCACAGTGTGCAGAAAGTTTCTGTTGTTCAAAGGCGGAAATATTCTTCGGAAGAAATCGTTAGGGGCCAAGTGTTTCGGATCATAACGCTCGCCATTTTCATGTTTCTCGTTGGTTGTTCGAGCGAGCTCGACCGACCCATTAGGATTGTTTTGCCCGACGACTACCGAGGAGAATTCACGATTGTCAAAGATAAACACGGAACAGCATTTACTGAGACGACAGACTACTACGTCTTCAAGATTCCGTCTTCCGGGAAATTGCGGACACCGGATATTTCTCCCTTCTTCAAATGGCACAAAACTCGAATTGAGTATGCTGATGGCCGAGTCTTAGTTGATTACGGACGGGACCCACATTCCAATCATGGTCTCATCGTGGAGGATCTTGGTATAACTGCTGGTCAACGTCTGACAGGACCTTCCAAGTGGGAAGGGAGCACGGACTATGACGGAACGACAATACGATGGGGGGTAGTTGAAACTTCCAGTACCCCTTAACAACACGATGCACTTGGGGCCGCGCGGCATCTGAAATCAAAGTGAGAGTAGGGCCGGTTTTACTGGCCTGAATGACATTCACTCTCTCCATCGTGGTGGTTGGTGGGACCGGTTCTACAGCGAACGTCAACCACAAAGTTTAACACGCCGGATGAGAACTTTTTGTGCTTGAAGGCAACCGAACCAAGGGGATTTTGGACGGGCCATCCCACTATGATATTTTCCCATTGATCTCTCGGCACCGGCGTGGTTCGATGAATGCTTGAGTTCATCTGACCTGGAACTGAAAGTGAGTCTCTCATGCCCCGTTTGCTGTCCCGTCTCGTTCTGACCCTCTGCCTGTTGGTTCCGGCCAGCGTGAGTCTCGCCGCGGAGAAAACGAACATCCTCCTGATCCTCGCCGATGACGTCGGTCAGGAAGTGCTCGGCTGTTACGGCGGGGAATCGTACCCGACGCCGCGTCTGGACAAACTCGCCTCCGAGGGGATGCTGTTTCAGCACGGTTACGCGATGCCGGCCTGTCACCCGACGCGGATTGCCTTGATGACGGGGCAGTATCCGTTTCGTCTCGATCATCCGAAGTGGGGGAGTTTTCCCAAAGATCAGGAACAGGAAACCATCGCCCAGATCGCCAAGAAAGCCGGTTACAAAACCGCCATCTCGGGCAAGTGGCAACTTGCATTGCAGGGGAAAGATCGTCAGTCACCCGCGCGGTGCGGCTTCGATCAGTCGGCGTTATTCGGTTGGCATGAGGGAGCCCGTTATTACGAACCGTATATCTGGAAGAACGGCGAATTGTGGGAGGGAGTCGAGGACGAATATGGTCCCGATCTTTACACGCAGTTCCTGATCGACTTCATGGCCGAGAATCGGGATACGCCGTTCTTTGCGTATTATTCGATGGCCCTTTGTCACGATGTGACCGACGATCTGAAAGAACCGGTTCCTTACGCACCGGGAAAAGATCGTTACGACAGTTACGCCGAGATGGCGGTCGAGATGGACCGGCAAGTCGGGCGGTTGCTGGACGCCCTCGATCGAATGAAACTCGACGAGAACACGCTCGTCATTTTCACCGGCGATAATGGCACGCCGATGAAGGAACTGACGCATCACGAAGACGGCAAATACATCCGCAAGCCGCTTTTCTCGAAGATCAACGGAACCCTGCTGCAAGGTGGGAAAACATCGTTGTACGACACGGGAACGCGCGTGCCGCTGATCGTCCGCTGGCCCGCTGTGGTTAAAGGGGGACAGACGACTGATGCGCTGGTCGATATGGTCGATTATCTGCCGACGGTCGCTGATGCCGCAGGTCAACCGGTTCCCGCCTCCTGGCAGACGGAGGGGAGCAGTTTTATCCCGGTTTTAAAAGGCGAGACGGACTCGGCCCGCGACTGGGTGTTCGCTCAGGGGCGAACATTCGATGCGAACTCGAACAAGAAAAATATGGCCTGGGTACGGACGGCCCGCTGGAAACTGTATTACGACGGACGCCTGTTCGACATGCAGAACGACGTCCGCGAGAAACAGCCGATCGAGCCGGGGCAGGGGAATGAAGAGGCTCAGGCGGCTCGCAAAAAGTTGAGGAAAGTCTTCGAGACGGAAATCGTGCGGAAGTGAGTTGTTGATGGATTTGCGATAAAGACGCAAAGGTTCAAAGACGCAGAGAGGCGCAAAGAAGGATTTTTTCAAGTTCACTTTCCGCCTTCGCGTCTAAAAGTGACGGTTCTCAGGATCGACGTCGGAGAGTTCTTTCATTCTCGGTCAAATCGCCTGAAATCCCGACATCGCTGGTGATTTTTCCTCCGATATATCTATAATGGTAAATACGTGCCTCGCCTTTCCTTCCTGACGGAAAGCACACCATGCCCCACCGAAGTATGACACTCCTGTTTCTTTCCTGCGCGATAGCGTTTTCGACGTTGTCGTCCGCGGAAGAGATTCCCGCCGAACTGATTCAACCCGACGCCGAGATCTCCTTCGAGCGCGATATCCGCCCGATGTTCAAGGCGGCGTGTGCGCATTGTCACGGCGAAGAAGAGGAACTGAGCGGCGGTCTCGATGTCCGTCTCCGTCGATTGCTCGTCGCGGGGGGTGATTCGGGAGCCTCGATCGTTCCCGGCAAGCCGGGTGAGAGTTATCTTGTCGATCGAGTCAAGAATGGTGAGATGCCGCCCGAAGGATCCGGGCATCCGCTGACGGCAGAGCAGGTTGCCAAACTCGAACAGTGGATTACCGGCGGTGCGCCGACGTTACGCTCCGAGCCGGAAGAGATCGGTCGCGGGATGCTGATCACCGAGGAGGACCGGAGCTGGTGGTCGTTCCAACCGGTCGCACGCCCCGAACTCCCTGAAGTTCAACACACGGATCGTGTCCGTTCGCCCATCGACCAGTTCATCTTAAAGCCGCTCGAACAGCAGGGGTTCTCGCTCTCGGAGGATGCCGACCGTAAAACGCTCATGCGCCGTGCGTATATCGATTTGCTGGGAATTCTGCCGACTCCGGAACAGGTCGTCGCGTTTGAAAACGACGACTCACCGCAGGCGTGGGAGCGTCTCGTCGATTCGCTCCTCTCCGACCCCCGTTTCGGGGAACGCTGGGGGCGACACTGGCTCGACGTGGCCGGTTACGCCGACTCCGAGGGAGTCAGTAATAACGACCCGGAACGGAAGTGGTCTTACAAGTACCGCGACTATGTCATTCAATCGTTCAATAACAACAAGCCGTACGATCAGTTTCTCATCGAACAACTGGCTGGCGATGAGCTGGTGGAGCTTCCCTATGAGGAGTTGTCGGAAGGGGAGATCGAGAAGCTGACCGCGACCGGATTCTTGAGGATGGCTCCCGACGGCACGATGGGGTCGGGCATCGATCAGAATCTCGCCCGCAATCAGGTGATCGCCGACACGATGCAGATTGTGGGAAGTTCGATTCTCGGGCTGACCGTCAATTGCGCCCAGTGCCACGAGCATCGATACGATCCCATCCCGCAAGCCGATTACTACCGCTTGCGAGCGGTCTTCGATCCGGCGTTTAACTGGCAGGACTGGAAGAAACCGGCCCAGCGACAGATTTCCCTCTACACCGACGCGGATCGTGCCGCGGCGGCGGAACTGGAAAAAGAAGCGAAAGCAATCGAAGCGGAGCGGACGAAAAAACAGAACGAGCACATCGAACGCGTCTTCCAGGAAGAGCTCGCCAAGCTCCCTGAAGAGGAACAACCGCTGGCGAAAGAAGCTCGGGAAACTGACGCGAAAAAGCGAACTCCCGAACACAAACAGATTTTGAAAAAGTATCCCAGTCTGAATGTCTCCGCCGGTTCGCTGTATCTTTACGATCGCAAAGCGGCCGATGAGTTGAAAAAGATGGCGGCGGACGCGAACGCCATCCGAGCTAAAAAGCCGAAGGAGGAATTCCTGCGTGTCCTGACTGAGACGCCGGGGAAGGTGCCGGAGTCGTTCGTGTTCCATCGTGGCGATCACGAACAGCCGAAAGAAGAAGTCAAACCAGGCGGGCTCACCGTCCTACAGCAGGTGAGTCTGACCGCGAATTCCGAAGCACCCTCGATCCCGGTCAACGATCCCGAATTGCCGACCACGGGACGCCGCCTCGCGTATGCGAAAACGCTGACCAACGGATCGCATCCGTTGGTGGCCCGGGTGATGGTCAATCGCCTCTGGATGCATCTTCTGGGGCGGGGCATCGTCGAGACTCCCGGCGACTTCGGAAAACTGGGGGCGAAACCGACTCATCCTGAATTGCTGGACTGGCTGGCGAGTGATTTCGTCGACAACGGCTGGGATATCAAAGGGATGATCAAACAGATAATGCTCTCGACCACTTATCGGCAATCTTTGCTCACCGATGAGGGACTGTTGGCGGTCGATCCGGATAACCGACTTTACGGCGGTGCCCGGATGAAGCGACTGGAAGCTGAAGTTTTGCGGGATACGGTCCTCGCGATCAGCGACAAATTGAATGCGAAACCGTTCGGTCCCCCGATTCCCGTGATGGCGGATCGGGTTGGACAGTGGGTGATCGGAAAAGAGAATCTAAACGCCGGTCGTCCGGGGGCGAAAATCGACTTGAACGGTGAAGAATTCCGTCGCAGCGTGTACGTGCAGGTAAGACGTTCGCGACCGTTGGCGGTGCTGGAAACCTTCGACAGTCCCCGCATGGAGCCGAATTGTGCCGAGCGGACGGTTTCGACGGTCGCCCCGCAATCGTTGATGTTGATGAACGGCGTGTTCGTGCTGGAGCAATCCGCAGCGCTCGCACAGCGGTTGAAGACCGAGACGGGAGACGATCGCCGGGCGTTGATCGAACGAGCTTGGGAGCTGGTCTACAACCGCGTTCCCAACGATTCCGAAATGGCTGACGCGGAACAGTTTCTCATCGAACAGACGGAATTATTGAAATCTCGCGCCGGCAAAGATGACGATCCCGAAATTCAGGCGGTCGCCAGTTTGTGTCAGGTGCTCTTGAGTTCCAACGAGTTTTTGTATGTGGATTGATATGAATACACACCTCCAATCCTCTCGACGTCATTTTCTGGCCTCCTCCTCGTTTTCTCTGGGAGGGCTGGCTCTGGCAAAGATGCTGCGCGACGATTCGGTCTCTGCCGCCGATATTGAAAAGCCGCCGCTGGAACCGATCACCTACGACACACTCCCCAAAGAGACGCATCATCCGCCCCGCGCGAAGGCGATGATCTCCTTGTGGATGCAGGGGGGACCGAGTCATCACGACCTGTTCGATCCCAAACCCGAAATGACGAAGTATGACGGCAAGCCGTTTCCGGGAGAGATCAAATACGACAACGCCGCTCAGGCGAGTTCCAAGGTTCTTGCGTCACCGTGGACATTTTCGAAGCACGGCGAATGCGGGATGGAGCTTTCGGAATTGATCCCCCACATCGGTGAGATCGCCGACGATATTACGCTGGTTCGAGCAACTCAGACGGGGGTCAACAATCACGGTCAATCGATCAATGCACTGAACACGGGAAAAACTCAGGCGGGCCGACCGACTCTCGGGAGCTGGCTCACCTACGGCCTGGGCTCGGAAGCCCGGGATTTGCCCGCGTATATGGCGTTGATCGATCCGGGGCAGTTACCGGTACTGGGAGTGGAGAATTGGTCGAACGGCTGGTTGCCGTCTCTGTATCAGGGAACGGTCGTTCGTCCTCAGGAGCCGCGGATTCTGAACCTCGACGCCCCCGCGCATTTACGGGGAGAGCCGCAGGACAAAGCGTTGTCGTTGCTGCAACGATTGAACGAACGGCATCTGGTCTCTCGTCCCGGACAGCACGACCTGCAGGCCCGGATCTCGACGTACGAACTCGCCGCCAAGATGCAGCTCTCCGCGACCGAAGCGCTCGATATTTCCCAGGAGAGCAAAGCGACGCATCAGATGTACGGCATCGATGATCCCGCCACCAGGGATTACGGCGAACGGTGTTTGATCGCTCGTCGGTTGGTCGAACGGGGCGTCCGCTTCGTGCAGGTCTTTACACAGAATCAGTTCTGGGACCATCACGGATCGATCCTCAGTAAACTCCCCGCGTCCTGCAAAAAAGTGGACAAACCGTCCGCCGCTCTGGTCAAAGATCTCAAGCAGCGAGGCTTGCTGGATGAAACCGTCGTGCATTGGGGCGGGGAAATGGGCCGACTGCCGGTGATCCAGAACGATGCGGGACGCAAGAAGATCGGTCGCGACCATAACACCTACGGCTTCAGCATGTGGATGGCGGGCGGAGGTTTCAAAGGAGGCTACGTCCACGGCGAGACGGACGACTTCGGTCACAAAGCCGTTTCGGGAACCGTGACTCACAACGACTACCACGCCACGTTGCTGCATCTGTTCGGCTTGCGACACGACGAACTGACCTTCAAACGCAACAACCAGGATCGCTCCCTCCTCGACGGTCAGCCCTGCCGCATCGTCGACGAACTGCTGGCGTAATCGCTCAATCCCTTACCAGCGAATTTCGAGATTGAGGCCGGAATAGTCCGGTCCGATCAGGGGAACCGTTCGCCAGCAGGTATCGCCGTCCTGCGTGGCATCGACCGACATTACGGACGAGAACGCCATCCACCAGCCGAGAAACGATTGCGACGGGTAATGATCGTGATCGGTGATGCGCGAGATCGGGACGAGCGTCGAGGCGGCGTAAAGCAGCGTTTTCTTCCAGGGATCGTCGGTTTGTTGGGCGGCGGTCATGAACGGTATCGCGCCGATGAAGCTGTGGCCGCTGACGCCGTTCGTATCGTTCCAGAAGCTCCAATCCGAGTCCCCTTCCTCTGGTCGTCCCGCTCCGGTCATTTTCTGAGTGAAGATTAGAGACGGAAAACCGACGATCGTCGCCCGCAGCGATCGTTCCCCCCACTCCCCGACGTAATCGCCGACATTTGTTTCGTGCAGCAACAGGCCGGCACCCATCGAGGCACCGTAGATGGGAACCATGACCATATGGTCGCCGATATCTTTGAACTGATGCACGAAGTCACCCGCGTTTCCCGATCCGCTGTTGAAGGTGTCGTCGAACGCGTCCAGGATTTCGCGGTCGGCACTCGAATTGGCGACGGGAGCTGCGAGCAGAAATGTCAGACCCAACAACTGGAGATTGTGCTTCGAGTAGAAATTCCGATGATCTTCTACCATCCGGGCGAAGAAGGTGTCCGGGCACGAAGAACCGCACAACGCGTCTTCAAATTGTGAACAGCTCTCCGCGTCGTAGCCGATCTGCTCGGCGAGTTCCGCATTCGCTGCATCGAGATAAGCCAGCGCTTCGACCACGTCCGGATCCTCGACATCTTGCTCGGATTCGTTGAGCGTGACGACGGTGAGGGGTTCGTTATCAGGAAGCACGGCCGACGGACGAAATTCGGCGAGACTCGAGTCGCCGGACGATGCCGGGGTAAAGGTCCCCTGATCGACCTTCGCGCGCGAAGGAATTGACTCTGAGACGAGAGATGCTTTGCCGCTTCCCGAGAAGGAAACGCACCCTGATAGGCAAATACCCATTAGAAACAGGGGAAAATAAGGGCGGATTCTCATGGTCGTTCGTGACTGGGGTTTCCAGGATCGATGCCCCCATCATCGGCTCGGAACGACTGTTCTAATCAGCGTAATCGGTAAAATCTTCGGAACCGTCAGGAAGGGGAGTTCCCGGATTCTGACTGGCTTTCGGACCGGGGAACTTCACGCATCGCGCGACGTACGCCGTAGACGGTGTAATCGATCCCCGACCAGACGCTCAGAATCACCGCCGCCCAGAACAGCCACGCCGGTTTCACCGAAAAAACCAGCACTCCGACCAGAAACGCGAACTGGCCGGCGGTGGCGATTTTTCCCGAGACGCGCGGCGGCATATCGGTCAGTTTGCTGCGGTCGATGAGGAGCGTGGCGATGGCGAGTCCGATCACCATCACGTCCCGCGCACCGACGAGCAACAGTTCCCACCAGGTAATCTGGCCGTCCACCACCGTCATCAATAACACCGCCAGCACGCAGACTTTGTCGGCGATCGGATCCCACACCTGACCGAAGTTGCTGGTCGAACGCGTGAAACGGCTAAGTGGGCCGTCGATCAGATCACTGATCGCCGCATAGATCAGCAGCGGAATCCGCCAATCCACCGGCACGAACGGATAGGCGAGTCCCGCGACAAGACGGAGTATCGTCAGTGAATTCGGTATCGCGTCGATCGGCCGAAAGGAACGCTCGGACATAGGGATCCAACTGACTCTATTCTAATTGGAGAGCTTTAGTCAGTGGTTTGCCGTCCGCACTCGGAAGTGACACGCCCAGTAGTTCCGCCATCGTCGGGGCGACGTCGAGGGACGGAACTTTGCCGAGATTCGTTCCCGGTTTGATGCCGTACCCCCACATCACCAGCGTCCCGAGCATATCGGGCTGATCGGGGAGAAAACCGTGCGTACCGGCTTTCGATCCGCGGTCGGTGACCGCTTCGTCTCCCGAAGTGCTTTCGGAAAACGAGTATCCTTTCTTGGCCGCCAGCCACAAGTCGGGCTGTCGCGAATCGTCGGTCGGCATGACGTGGCCGATTTCGGCGAACTGGTCCGGGGTGAAGGCTTTCTGGACTCCTTCCACCTCGGCGAATCGAGCTTTCAGTTTCTTACGCCAGGTGGGAGCGTCATCGACGTCGAGCAGATAGATCATGCAACCGCCTCCCTGGGCAACGGCGTACGCGCGTTTGGTGGTGTTGCCGTCTTTGACGTCGAGGAGTCCTTCCTGTTTCAAGACGACATTCGCATTGATGTTCTTCTCGATCGGGAAGAAACCGTGGTCGCTGGCAATGACGAAGGTCGTTTTCCCTTTGAACTTCGAGTTTTCAGCGGCGTCCTGAATCTGCTGGATGATCGAATCGGCGTAACTGACCGACCAGTAGGAATCGGGCTCCTTCGGGCCGACGCGATGTTGAACGTGATCGACTTCGACCAGATGGATCATGATCAGGTTGGGAGAATGTTTCTGGAGCAGGTTCTCGGCCATCCGGGCGTAGAGCCAGTCCCGCTGCACACCGCCCGTTTTCTCTTTCACCCAGCGTCCGTATTCGTCGACCGGGAGCCCCTCCGCACGCAGTTCGTCGAGCCAGGCTTTCGTACCGAACTGGCTCCAGGAATCATTGCCGAACATATCGGGAACGGTGAAGTCGAGGGACCGCGCGTTGCGGGTCGCGGGCCAGATGATGCCGGCGGTGACCAGCCCTTGTCGATGGGCGACGTCGTAGATTGTGGGGACTTTGACAATTTGTGCTTTATCGAACACCGGATCGGGGATGAGGGCGATTTTCTCGCCGCTGTTACGGTCGAGATAGTTATTCCCGATGACGCCGTGTTTGCCGGGAGGAACTCCCGTCACCAGTGTGGTGTGATTGGGCCAGGTGACGGTGGGGAACGAGCAGACGAGTCCCTCGGCGCGGGCTCCGTCTTGGGCCATCGCCCGGAGCGTCGGCAGGTGGGCTTTGGGATCGTCGAGATAGAAATTCGCGAGTCCGTCGACGCTGATCAGAATTACACAACGTTCGGACGCGGGAACGGGATCGGCGGCGTCCACGGAGGAACCGAAGACCCAGCCGCAAAGGGCAAGCAACACGACACAACGCATAATGGAATTCCCTGGAGTGAAGTCAAAGAGGTTTGAGTCACTCCAGTTTGATCGGTCGCGTCAGACAGTACAAGCAGCCGATTTTATTTTTCGTTACTGAGTCTGTTGCAATTCGTTTTGCTGGCCGAAGCCGACGCCCGCCACGATGCGATGATTGCCGGTCAAACGCCACTCGGTGAGATCTGGCGTGAGGAGAAAGGAGAGGAAGATGCACGCTGTCGTCGTTAACCCCATGGTGACGGGATAGATTTCAGGGAAGAGTCCCACGATGATCATCGAGAGAATCAGGACGGAAGTGACCACGATGGGGCTGAGAAACACCTTGTCGTAGCCGGGGATGAACCAGCGTCCCGTGCGTACTCGTCCCCACCAACTGATTGGTGACGAGTACCCCGACAGACAGATAATGGTCGGGATCCAGGAACCGCACCAGAGAATCGCCATGAAGAAACCGTAAGATGTTCTCGGATCTATGGGAAAGTTAAATAATACGCTGAACACCCACCACCCGACCAGAGAGGCAATCGCCGCCGACCAGCGGAGGGAAATATTTGGACTTGCTTGGATGGGGCCGGTTCTGTCGTAAGGCCAACCGAGCAGTTTCTCCCGTTGGATCTCTTTGGCTTTCTCCGAGTTAAGTTGCAGGAAAGGATTGTTCCCGAGTTTCTCGGAACTCCAGTCATGAAAGCTGCGCAGAGTATCCCGAATCCCCCACAAGGCAACCAGCGATAAGGCCACCATCAAGAGCCCCGTGAGTACCGTGGATTGATAGACATAGAGAAAACCTGAGAACCAAAAGATCAGTAGATAGGCTTGGAGAAATTGTCGCGAATAGAAAAGCGTCAACCCGATGAGAACAGCGTGAGCGGTGAGAAACACCGCGGGAGTCATGGCCCAGTTCACCGGAGAAATCAGCCAATGCAGCAGAGTCATGATGCCGACAACAACCGCGTCCTGTGGAACAAGGAGGAGCGGCCCGTTGGGGAGCGGTTTGCCGTAAGTCCACGGTGTTTGCGATAACCATTTCATATACCGGGGATTGAAGACAGGGTGGAAACAGAAGACTCGAAACGCGGCGTAAGTGAACGCAAATAAGCCCAAGCATAAATTGACCATTTTTTGAAACTGCATATCTTCTTTTAATTCCAAGGCTGTCAAGCCATATGTCCATGCGAGCAGATGAGGAGTCATCCACAGGACCAGAAAAGCCACAACCCAAACGTTGATCACCCACTTCGGAGGAAGTACTTCATTCATCCAGCGCGAAAAGCGTTTCATGCCACGCCTCCCGCAAAGTACTCGGCGACATTCTGTTCTGATTCGGGGAAGATGCGTTCGTTGAGGAGTTGTTCGACCGAACCGTCGGTTCCCGCCTCGGCGAGAAGTTCTTCAATGGTTCCGTCCACCGCGATTCTTCCATCCCGAATGACGAGTAAGCGGTCGGCGTTTTCCGCGACCAGTTCCGGGACGGGAGCCGTAAACACAATCGTGCAGTCGCGTTCTTCTTTCATGCGAGCGAGCACACGACGCAACGCCAGAATCCCGGCGGGATCGAGTCCTCCCGAAAACGGTTCGTCGAGTAACAGAATTTCGGCTTCGGTGATCAACGCCGAGGCGAGGGAGATTTTCTTCTGCTGACCGGCGGAATAATTACTGATGGGGGAATCAGCCAGCTCGGTCAGATTGAAGAGTCGAAACAGGCGTTGCGCGTGATCGAAGAGACGGAGTTCATCAATCTGGTAAAGCCTCCCCACACCCAATAGAAACTCCCGCCCTGTTCGCATCTTCGGGAGGTAACATCGGTCGGGCAGGAAGACCGCCTTGCGACGAATCGCCAGTTCGTTTTCCACGGACGACCGACGTCGAATGCCGTCAATTTCCACGTATCCGCGTTGCGGTGAAAGAACTCCCGCCAGAACGCTGAGAAATGTTGTTTTCCCCATCCCGTTCGGTCCGATGACGGCGGTCCGGATTCCTTTGGAAATCGTCAACGAGATGTCCGTGAGCACCGGTCGGACGCTGTAATGCTGCGTCACATTTTCCACGCGAATCATGATTGACCCTTTTGTGTGCGGTTTCTTTAAAGAGAACGCAGAGCAGGGGCAAACGGATCACACGATTTGATAAAAATCACTTCGCATTGTTGCCCAGTGCCGGGCCGTTATCTTCAGGCAAGGAACGATTCCATTCGACCAGTTGCGAAGCAAGGGTCTTCACGATGTCGGGATGCTGGTTCGCCACGTCCGTTTTCTCCGACCGATCGTCGCTGAGGTTAAATAATCGCGGATGATCGCCGTCGTAATCGCAGTACAGTTTCCAGTCGCCGCTTCTGACGGCGAGATCCGGAAGGTTCTTGTAGTGGCGGAACGTTTTGCGATCGGGAGGTCGTCGGAAGAAGAGGGGCGCCTGTCGCGATTGTTTCGCTTTCCCGAGGAGCGTTCCGGCGAGGTTCTCGCCGTCGAAACGAACGTCGTCGGGAGGTTCTGTTCCCGTGATGTGCAGGAGGGAGGGGGCGAGGTCGATCGCCGAGAAGACGGAAGTTTTGTTGCGCGTTCCCTGAGCTTCTTTCGGCATGAGCCCCGGAGCCCAGACGACGAGTGACGAACGGATGCCACCTTCGTAGAGAGTCGCTTTGTTTCCCTTGAGCGGACCGGCGGAACCGAATCCGACTTCCGGGCCGTTATCGGAACAGACGAGGATGATCGTATTGTCGCGCAGTTGCGGATTGTTTTTCACAGCGTCAAACAGCGCGCCGAGTTGCCGATCCATCGTCTCCAGCACTTTCAGGTACAGGTGCCGATTGCCGCCGTCTCCCCATAATTCCAGCGGAGGGTGCATCGGCGTATGGACGTCGTCGGGCCAGAGGTTGAGGTAAAAAGGCTGGTCCTGGCTGGCGGCGAATTTGAGGAAGACGGTCGCCGCTTCCACAAACTTCTCGGTGACGTACGCCCGGTCGTGCCAGATGACGGGACCATGGCCGAGGGTGTCGGATCCGAGATTATGCGGTCGGGGCTGCTTCCAGTCGGGATGAAATTTGAGCGGCAGCACTCTGGCCCCGAGACCTTCGAAGTTCGTAATCGATTCATCGAAGCCGTACTCGGTTATCAGCGGCGCTTCGTGGATGTCGCGTTGTCCCCCCATATGCCATTTGCCGAAGTGACCGGTGGCGTAACCGGCGTCGTGGAGGAAACGGGCCAACAGCGGAGCTTTCAGATCGAGCCAGTTGGCGATTCCACGATTGGCGTTCTGTTTTCGGTTCGCCAGATAGGATGTGATGTCCCAGCGCGCGGGATATTGGCCCGTCGAGATTGCGACCCGCGACGGAGAACAGATCGGCGAGTTGACGTAGAACTGCTCGAAGGCGATTCCTTCAGCCGCCAGTTTGTCGATGTTGGGCGTCTCCGCTTCGGTGTTGCCGAAGCAGGAAAAGTCGGCCCACCCCATATCGTCGATGAAGACGAGAATGACATTCGGCTTCTCGGCGGCGTGTAGCGGGAGTGAGAGAGAACAGAGAATCAAAACGAACAACGAACGCATGAGCGACCTCCGGTTGAGCTTCTGAGTGGAGAATACATCTTACCGGAAGCGAGGCTCACGAGAAACGGGCTCTTTTGAGAGAGCCCGGTGTTGTGTTGAGGTTTGTTGCGGGAGATAGTTGATTGATCCGCGTGCGCAAGCACGCAGGGGACAACAAACAACAATCGCTGCCGAATGTGCCGACACGGAGTGCCGGCCTACGAAGGGACGCGGAATGTGATTCCCTTCTCAAGATGATCAATGCTGGAACAGGAACACTTTCGAGTTCAGAACCGCCCAGCAGACATCTTACATCGCCAGTGTTCGGTCGTCGGAAGTCGCGAGGTGTGCCTTAGCGGCGGC
>JABURQ010000174.1 GCA_014762625.1 Planctomycetaceae bacterium
TTCCCTTAACGAATGCGGTCGCTTCCGATGTGGCCGATGTTTTGAACGCTGCGTTCCAGGCGCTGCAGCTTCCGCAAGGACAGACTAATCAACTGGGAGGAGCCGGAGCCTTCAATGTGGGAGGAACGGGTGAAAGCAGTACGCAATTGCGGGAAATCAAATCGCTGGCGGTGGAGTTCCTTTCCACCGACGGACAATCGGAAGAACTGATCCGCTCGGGGATTCTCGCCGACATTCGCGTGACAGCCGATCCACGCATCAACAGTCTGGTAGTGACGGCCCCCTCACGCAGCATGAAATTGATGGAAGCGTTGATTGCCCGTCTGGATCAGATTCCCTCCAGTGTTGCGGAAATCAAAGTCTTTACGCTCAGAAACAGCGACGCGACACAGGCGGTCGATCTGCTCACGTCACTCTTTGCTCAGACAGCGACTGGCGGAGGGGGAGGATTTAATAATACGAGTCAACAATCCGCTCAGGGTTTGCAGATTGCCGGAGCAACCGATGTCAGCAACACGCTCGTTTCGCTGCGATTCTCGGCAGACGTCAGAACCAACAGCGTCGTAGCGGTGGGAGGGGCTGACTCTCTGAATGTGGTCGAAGCGATTCTGCTGCGACTGGATGAAGATGGTCTCAGGCAACGTCAAACAACCGTCATTAAATTGAAAAACAGCCCTGCGGCGGATGTTGCGGAAGCCGTGAATCAGTTTCTTGATTCGCAGCGAGCTCTCGCCGAAGCCCAACCCGATCTGATCAGTAACGTCGAATTGTTGGAGCAGGAAATTGTGGTCGTTCCGGAAGCGGTAACCAACAGTCTGCTTGTCAGTGCGACTCCTCGATACTTCAACATCATTCAGAATATGGTGGCTCGACTCGATGAGGCTCCACCGCAGGTGATCATTCAAGCGCTTCTGGTGGAAGTTACCCTCGATAACACCGACGAATTCGGCGTTGAACTCGGTCTGCAGGACTCCATTCTGTTTAACGTCGATATCGGTAACAATCTCTTTAATAATCTGGACACGCTCGGCGGCCAGGGGCTCAGTAACTTCGGCGTCGGTCGGTCGAATAGCGATCTTGGATTTGGAGGGCTGGTTCTTTCGGCAAGTTCCGAAAATATCAGTTTGCTGATTCGAGCCCTGGCGGCACGCCGTAACGTCCAAATTCTCAGTCGTCCTCAAATCCGGACGCTCGACAATCAACAAGCTCAAATTCAGGTCGGTCAGCAGGTTCCAATTGTGAATGGCGCTAATCCTTCACAGTTCGGTGGAGCGGCCAGTCCGACCGTTATTCAAGAAGAAGTGGGTATTATTCTGTCCGTTCGGCCGCGAATCAATCCCGATGGAACCATCGTCATGGAGACGGCGGCGACGAAAAGTGCGCTCAACGGAATGGGAGTTCCCATCTATGTCAATCCAGATGGAAGCACGATTGAGTCCCCGATTATCGACATCACGACCGCCCAGGCGACCGTTTCCGTTCCCAACGGACATACGATTGTTCTGGGGGGAATGATTACTGAGTCTGACGAAACGATCGAACGGAAAGTTCCCTGGCTCGGCGATGTGCCGGTCGTCGGACGTGCATTCCGTTTCGACGCCACAAACACCAGCCGCAGCGAACTTCTGATCTTTCTGACTCCGCGTGTCATCCTGAACGATGCTGATTCGGAATTTATTAAACAGGTCGAAACGGAACGCACGCATGTGATCGAAGAGCAGGCGGAGGAAATTCATGGGCCACTGTTCGGTGTGCCTCCCACGATGGAGGGGATGGTTCCCATGAATGGACCGGTTCCGCTTCCAGACGGCACCTTCCTTGATCCCTCGAATCCACAACCAGAGGGGACCGACCAACAACAGTCCTCCTCTGAAAAGAGCTACAGACAATCCTCGCAAATCCAACAGGTGAGTGCGGAAGAGGTACAGGGCAAATCATCTCGCAAACGTCGTGTCTGGCCTTTCCGCTGATTGATTGTCGATATCGGCTGTTTCCGAATCCCTGTCACTCTTACCGAATTTGAAATCATCATGGTGAAGTCGTTCCAAAATATCTTTGCTCTGGTCTTTCTGCTGACGGTGATGTCGGGGTGTGCCTCCTTGTCCAACATCGTCGGGGAACAAGTCAAATTTGCCAATCCGAAAAAACCGGCGGTCGAAGTGATCTGCCTGTGGGAGCCGAGTGAAGGGAAGACCCCCGACGGAAAGCCTGCTCGCGGGTTTGAGGGGACATTGTTATTCTTCGATGCGGATCGAACCAGCCCGGTTGGCGTTCATGGGGAAGTTACCGTTTCCGTCTTCGACGATTACGGCCCTCGTGACTCCTGGAACCGGCCGATTTCAGAATTTAGGTTTACGCCGGAAGAGTGGAATCATTTCATCAGCCGCGGCACCTTCGGAACGTCCTATCGAATCTTCATTCCGTATGAACGCAAACATCCCTATCAGGTGAAGACGTCTCTGTCGGTCAAATTCGTTCCCGCTTCGGGGGGAGCCGAGTTTCAATCCCGTATGTCGCATGTTGTGTTGCCGGGGCCATTGCGGGAAGGAATCAATACGACTTTGACGACCAATGCCGAGCTTCGCGATCGCTCGCCTGAGAACCTGCAAAAGTACGTGAGTGCGACACTCACGCCTCCAACACGGAAACCTCGTATTGATACCATTCACACCTGGAACCCGGCTCAGTCTTCGTCCGGAGACATTCAACTCACTCGCTATCAAACCACTCACGGAACTTCGACGGGGGCTATCTCGCGGCTTTCCGAGAGTGTTTCGGGGGCCGACGCGGAGTCTTGGGGGAGTACTCCGCCGGCCCTTTCTTTTCAACCAGAAACTGACGGAACCGAACCGGTAGAACGAGTTCGGCGTCGGTTCAAACTGACACCTTGAGCTCCAAACGGGGTGAAATCGCTACAGACCGTATAGTTTTTCACACGAATTCGCGAAAGCGGAAAAACATCTGGTCGAGGACCATCAATTGCGGGTAAACTATCAGAAAGCCCTTTGTTTTCTGGAAGTATGCCATGTTGACTCGTCGCACCCAAGCTGCCTTTCGGTTATTGATCTGCCTGAACCTGCTGGCGTGTTTGCCGGGAATCGTCTGCGCTCAACAGACCGGAAGCGGAGGGGCCAGTCAAGGAGGCGGGAGTACTCAAAGTGGCGGAGGGGGGACTGACTCCGGAATTAGTCTCGACCGTCCGCAATTAACGACCGACATTACTCAGATTAGCGAACAACAGCAGACTGGTTTCGTGGGTACCACGGAACAGGACGATCTCTTTTTTGGCGCCGCGCAGGCAGGCCAGAACGCCAACAATCAAAGCAACCGAAACTTTAATACCCGCACGGCAAACCGCAACGTGAATCAGAGGCAGGTTCAGCCGATGTATCGGACGTTCGGCACAAACAACGTCCCTTATCGTTCACCTCATAAAATTGCGTTCGAGGTCCCCGAGGCCAATGGTCGCGTCGTCGATATTCGACTCTCTCAGCACGTTCGAAAACTGGCTACTCGGTTGCCGAAATTTGGCGATGTCGTCTACGAGATGACGGAACCGCGGACCGTCGTGCTGAAAGGGTTTGTTCCCACCGAACGGGACAAGAAACTCGCGATGGTCTACGTGAAAATGGAGCCGGGCGTCGATCAGGTGATCAATCAGTTGCAGGTGGGGCAGCCGACTCCGACTCCCCCCGCTCCTCAACTGCCGAATGCGAATCGGTAGATATTGTTGCTTCCGAGACGACATCGAGACCGATCATCTTCATCAGTTCCAGGGCGTTGCTCTTCTTTACAACTCCCGGTCTGAGCTGGTAGTCGAACGACATTTTCCCGTCTTCGAGATGATCCTCGAAGTGGACATTGGTGGCCTGGTTGTCGAGTGACTCGACGATCCGCGTGAGGGCCAGATCGTGCGTGGTGACCAAACCGAGAGTATTTCTCGAAACCAGAGATCGCAACACCCCTTCCGCTCCCAACCGTCGATCGTGGGAGTTCGTTCCGGGAAGGATTTCGTCGATCAGATAAAATAATTCCCGCGAACCACTCGTCAGATCGACAATCTGCTTCAAACGTGTCACCACAGCGTAGAAGAGTGATTTGCCCTCTCGTAACGAATCGGAAACGCGCATCGCGGCTCCCAACTGCATCACCGAAAGTCTGAGGGATTCCGCATGCACGGAACTCCCCGCATAGGCGAGAACGAGATTGGTGCCGACGGTTCGCAGCAACGTACTTTTCCCCGACATATTGGAACCGCTGACGAGGAGCAGTTTCTGTTGCTGGTCGAGAGAGACCGAATTCGCGACGCAGTCCTCGCGTTCGAGAAGCGGATGGCGTAAATGTTCTCCAGAGAAGATCGGCCCTTCGGCTTCTATCTTCGGAAACACATTGTTGGGGAATTCAAAGCGATGCCCGGCGAGCGAGAGTAACGATTCCCATTCTCCGATGGACTGCAACCAGTCATCGATGTGAGGACCGAATCGATGTTTCCAGCGAATGATCCGGTAGGTGATGTGGAAGTGAAGTCCGAACAGGATGGCCAGCGGAATCATGAATTGATTGCGGGTGCAATTGCTGAGTAGATTCACCTGTTTGAGGAGTTGGTTTAAGCGTTGGGAGGGAGGTTTTTGTTCCACATTGAGACGTTCCTGAATCACCTGCAGGGCGCGGGACTCGTGAGGTTGCGACTCGATCAACTTCAGTACGGATACCGCAACCGGCAAGCCGTCCCGCATGTGTTCGGCGGCCATGAACTCAGCATGCAGGCTGGGGCGATAAATCAAAAGCACCAATACCTGCGTCGTTAGACTGGCGATGAAAAACGAGATCGGAACGAATCCCGAATAGGCCCCCCAGAGAAAGCTGATCGAAGCCAACGACAACACCGACACCAGCACCATCAACCACAACGGTTTTTGATCGCTATGCTGATCCCCCCAGGTTTTCAGGCGATTTTGATCGGCTGTCTGTTTGAGTGGTGGGTGTAACACTTCCAGTTCTTCGCGAAGCATTACGCGGTCGGTTAATTCCTGAACGGCGAGTTGACGCTCGCCAATGGTCTCGCGGTCCGCGGGTTGGAGAAACCATTCGGCGAGACGATCTTCTCCGAGTCGGGTTTGGCAGCGGGTGATCAATTCGAAGACCGAACCGGGACCGAACAAATCGAGATCGTTGGCGTACGGGTGGTCGGGATCGCGATAACGTTCGCCGTCGTAACCGATTCCCTGCCAGCGACCCTTCAGTCGGTCGAGGGCGTGTTGATAATGAATGACGGCCCGTTTCACCAGTGCGATCCGGTCGCGAAGCTGTACGTGACCGATCACCAGCATCACAAAGATCGCCAGCGGCAGCAGAAAGACCGACTCCGGAATACCGTCGCCGACGTAAAACTGCCACAACAGAATCAGCGATCCGAAAAAGGTGATGCCGCGAAACGTCGCGAAACGCTGATCCCAGCGTTCGAGTTTTTGGAGTCGCTGCTGTCGCTTTCGCAACTGTTCGCGGTAGATATCAGCGGGCTTCGATGCGTCCATGAAGGTCGTTCAAATTTCTTAAGTCAGGGATACCCAGTCTGGCAGCGGTGCAGCCACCATTCAAGGAAAGAGGGGCTCGAAAATGGGTATCCGGACTGATACGTTATTGAGACACCCTTCTTTCCGAAAGTTGCCCCATCATGACTCCCGTCAACGAAGTCGCCAAACGGATTATTTCCAATATCGAACAGGTGATTCTCGGGAAACGCCAGGAATTGATTCAAGTGCTGGTCGCGTGGTTCTCCGAGGGGCATATTCTTCTGGAGGATGTTCCCGGAGTCGCCAAAACGATGCTCGCCCGCTCGCTTGCCCAAAGTCTCGGCGGCGACTTCAAACGGGTTCAATGTACCCCCGATCTGCTCCCCGGCGACATTACCGGGTCGTCGATCTTTAACCCCAAAGACGCGGAATTCGAATTTCGACCGGGCCCGATTTTTACGCAGATTCTGCTGGCGGATGAAATTAACCGCACCACGCCGAGAACTCAAGCCGCGCTTCTGGAGGCGATGGCCGAACGCCGCGTGAGCGTCGATGGAGTGACTTACCAGTTGGAAGCCCCGTTTCTGGTGATTGCGACGCAAAATCCGGTCGATCACGAAGGAACCTTTCCTCTTCCCGAAGCGCAACTCGACCGCTTTCTCGTGCGACTGAGTCTCGGCTACCCCGGCAAGGATGAAGAAATTCGGATGCTGGAATTGCTCCGGGAGTCGCACCCCATCGACGACCTCAAACCGGTCGTCTCACTCGAAGACGTACTCAATTGCCAGAAGCAGGTTCGTGCCGTTCACGTCGATCCGAAAGTCGCGGATTATATTGTGAACATCATTCGCGAATCCCGCGACCACGACGACGTTGCTCTGGGAGGATCGCCCCGCGCGTCGATTGCGCTCTATCGAACGGGGCAGGCACTGGCTGCCATTCGAGGCCGCGATTTTGTGACTCCTGATGATATTAAACGCGTGGCTCCATCTGCCCTCGAACATCGGATGATCGTCAAACCGGAAAGTCGCTTGCGGAAAATTACCAGTCAACTGATTGTCCAGGAATTGCTGGAAGAAGTCTCCGTTCCCGCGATGCGACCTAGGCCTGATAATGCGTAAATGGTTTTTTGGATCACTTTTGCTGCTGATTGTCGGGATCGTGTTCCAATTGGGACTGCTGATGTACGCCATGTACGTCTTCCTGGGGATTCTGCTCATCAGTCGTTATCTGGCGCGACAATGGACCGACAATCTGGTCGTCAACAGAGAATCGAGCACCAGCACCGCCGAGATCGGCGATAAAGTCGCGGTGGTCGTCACTCTCGAAAACAAAGGAAACTCGCGCATTACGTGGGTGCTGGTCGAGGATTCAGTCCCCCGCTTCGCCCTGATTTCGAAACCTCCTCGCATCAAATTACACGGCAAGCGAACACAGCTTCTCTCGATCAAAGGGCACGGACGGGAGAGCCTGTTGTATCAGCTTACCTTTCACACGCACGGGTACTATCAGATCGGCCCCACGTTGGTGGAATCGGGAGATCTGTTCGGCTTACATCGCCACTACCGCATCGCCACCGAACCGATCTATATCCTGGTGTACCCGAAAGTGATCCCCGTCGCGGGATATGATGTGTCGTCCCGGCGACCGGTGGGAGAAATCAAACTGCAACACCGCCTGTTTGAAGATCCGACCCGCATTTCCGGAGTGCGGGAATATCAGGCGGGAGACCCGATGAACCGCGTGCATTGGAAAGCGACTGCGCGCACGGGCGAGCTTCATTCGCGCATCTACGAATCGTCGTCTCTCGCGGGAGCCACGATCCTGCTCGATTATCACGAGCAAAGCTATCCCGCTCGGGGAGAACCGGATCGCTCCGAGCTCGCCGTCACGCTGGCGGTTTCCCTGACGAATGCGATTTGCCTCCTCGGACAGCAGGTCGGCTTGATCTCGAACGCACGAGACGCCGCCGATCGAATTCGGGAAGAGGGTTACAAACTCGAGTTTCGGACGCGAGAAGATGCCCGGAAAGATTTCGGGATGCTTCCTGAGAACACGCGCTTGCATCCGGTGAGGATCGAAACGGCCCGTGGACCGGAGCAGTTCTCACGGATTCTTGAAACCTCCGCCCGACTCGAACTTTCCGACGGCCTGACCTTTCCGCAGCTCGTGGCCGAATCACTGACTCGTTTGCCGAGAGATGCTTCGGTCGTGGCGATTCTGGGGGATGTGGATGAGGAGACGGCCATTGCGTTGGGGAATCTTCGTCGCAGCGGTTACGCGGTTTCCGCGGTGCTGATTCTGCAGGACGAACTCGATTACTCACAAAACGCGGGGTTGCTGATGGCTCAGCATATCGATGTGCGTCATGTGGAGGACGAAGCGGCTGTCGCTGATTTCTGCGCCACCCGCGTCCTCGTTTGATTTCCTGGGGATCAACCGTTCTTCTTGGGGGAATTGTCTTTCTTTGTAGAAGTGGTCGGTTTGGGTTTCGGTTCCGAGGACGCCGGTTTCGAGACAGCGACCGCTTCTTTCTCCGTCGACGTGGGCGCTGTTTCTTCTTTCGCAGTCGGTTGTCCATTCGAGGAGGGAACGTCTTCTCCCGCCATACGAATAAAGGTTTCGGGGAGTTCGACCCCTCCGATATCCTTCATGACCTGCAGCATTGGGGGTAACGTTCGCGACATCCCTTGCAGGAAGTTGGAAACGTTCGTCTGCTCGCCGTTTCCTCCTCCCCCTTCCCAGACGACCACTTTGTCGAATTTGATGTTGGAGATCGCTTCGGCGGACGCTTCGGCCAGGTTGTCGAGATGTTCGAGCAGCAGCATCTGGAAGGCTTCTTTCGAGCCACCGCAGGCGCTGATGATTTCCCGGAGGCCTTCCCCTTTCTTCGCGAGGATTTCATAGTTACCGCGGGCTTCCGCTTCGAGCTTGGCGTAAATCGCAGCGGCTTCCGCTTCAGCGTCCAGTTTCTTCTTGGCGGCGGCCGCTTCCGCATTCACAATCGTGCGAGCTTTCTCGGCTTTCGCGGGAGCTTCCAGTTGAGCGCGTTGTTCGGCTTCGACTTTTTCCGCTTCCGCGAGTGCCGCCTTGGCCATGGCCCGGTTCTGAGCTTCGAGCACCGAGGCTTCGGCTTCCTTTTCGCGAGTTTTGGCTCGTTCGTACGCTTCGGCTTTCTTCACCTGCAAGGTGGCTTGCGCTTCGGCGACCTCGGCATCGGCTTCCGCTTCTCCTTTGTACGCGTCGGCATTCGCATTCGAGACCGAAATTCGTTTTTCCTTATTTGCTTCAGCGACGAGCGTATCCTGTTCGAACAAGGCTTTCTGTTTTCCGTACTCTTCTTCTTTCGACAGTTCGGCCACCCGCACGGTTTTCTCTCGTTCCGCGGATCGAATACCGATCTCCTGTTCGCGCTGCGCGTTGGCGACTTCGATCATCTTATCGCGTTCGGCTGCCACCACGCGGATTTCCCCGAGTTTTTCCTGCTCAGCGACGTCGCCGCGTGCTTTCTGGACGGCTTCCGAAGCTGCTTTTTGACCGATCGCTTCGATGTATCCCGATTCATCGGTGATGTCGGTGATGTTCACGTTGATCAGAACGAGACCGATTTTTCGCAGTTCCGGTTCGAGTGAGTTCTGAATGTTGCTCAAAAACTGTTCGCGGTCTCGGTTGATGTCTTCGATCAGCATCGAGGCAATCACTTGCCGCAACTGACCGAAAATAATGTCTTCCGCCTGTTTCTTGACGTGCGCGTTATCGAGCCCCAACAAACGAATCGCCGCATTTTGCATCAATTCCGGTTCGGTACCGATCGCGACCGTGAAGACGGACGGCACGTTGACGCGAATGTTCTCGCTGGAAAGAGCGTCTTTCAGAGGAACTTCAATCTGAATCGGCTCCAGAGGCAGATAGGCGTAATCCTGAATGATCGGGAGGACGAGTTTACCGCCCCCGTGAACCGTCGTGGCGGAGCGTCCCGATCCGACCTTACCGTAGATCACCAGAATTTTATTACTCGGACAACGTTTGTAACGGCTGGCGAGAAACATTCCCAAGCTGAGCAATGCGGCGCCCACCATCACGGCAACCATGACATAGCCACCGAGCAGATCTCCCAGTCCAACCGCCAGGATGCTGACACAATTGAAATTCATCGCCCACCTCATTTTCGGTAAGGAATTGTTGGCTGAAACCGACTTGTGAATTAAGCCGGGAGTTGTGATTTGACTTCCAGGGTATCTTCCGAAAGGACGGATGTGACCACAATGGGTGTTCCCGTCGTGAGCGGTTCCCCCTTGGTCATCGCCCGATATTCCATCGTTCGTTCCGCCACTTTCACGGTCACTTTCCCCGGCCCTTCATGGTGGCCGGGAATCGTCAGATAAACGGTTCCAGTACAGCCGACGGCGTGTTCCATTTTGACGGTGCCGTCTGCCTGTAATTGATAAATCTTTTTGAAACTCCATCCCACCAGATACAACATGCCGACACCGGAAAGAACGGCGAGTGCGATCGCCTTTTCCGGCGGGAGATGCTGAATCGCGGCGCGTCCCGTGAGGCCGAAGACGGCAATCGCCGCCACCAGTGAGCGAAATGTGATGATTCCTACAAACCAGCTATCCGAGTGGGTGAAGGCATCTGGTGGACGATCGAAATCGACTTCGCCGTCCTTGATCGAGACGTGATCGATTTCTTCCGGCACGTCGAGTTCCGGGTCGTCCAGATCGACATCCATTTCCGGAACGTCCAGGTCGGGAACATCGAGATCCGGTGTTTCGAAATCCAGATCGTTCCCCCCGTCCAATCCCATCAATAACATCAGGAATTGGAGCCCGAAGATCGTTCCAGCGATCACCGCACACCAGGTAAATACCGCTTCCATTGTCCGTACCCTTGCCATGGTCGACAGATTTCCCCTGAAACCAGCCGACAGACCTATCTCAAGCCTTCAACGATGGAAGAGCAATAAAGGTTCACTGAAAGAGACGGAATTCGTGAGAATTTATGACAAATATGCGGAAAATAACGGAGAGACTGCAAATTGTGCTACAGACGCTCTTCGGCCAGACGGGTGAGTGCTACTGCACACGCGGATTCAGCGGCTGCGGGAGAGACGATGGAAGAGAGACTTTGGAGAGTGGCGGAGCTGAATTTTGCATGCTGCGAGAAGATTTCTTCCGCCAGAAAAGAACCGCTGCCGGAGAGAATCACCTGATCGCAATCGCCAACCATCCGGCCGCGGACCCGATCGATCGAGCCGGTGATCCGTTTTTTCTGCACGTCCTTCAGAAACAGGCAAACGTTCGTCAAATCGTCATCCGTCACCTCGTGACGATCGGCGCAGATGAGTCGGCACAACCGATCACGGGTCGCCTCGCGAGTAGCGGGGCGACCGTCGGCGGTGGATGTATCACTCGCGTCCTCGTGGGTGTCGCCCAGCCAGAGGTAAATGTCATGAGTGGTCGCGAACAGTTCCGACGAAACAAGACAGCGATTGCGACCTACCGGAACGGTATGAGCCAGACTGCATAGAATCGTTCGGCGAGAACCGGTGTATTCCAGTTCGCCTGTTTGCAGCCGTTCGAGATCGGTCCGCCCCAGAGGTACCGGAAAGCCGTCTTCCAGCGGAATCACATCAGTCGTGGTCGTTCCGATATCGACGAGCAATGCATTCCCTTCTGGCGTCAATTTCCCGACCCAGGTCGCCAACGCATGCCAGTTCGCCGCTGCGACGAGAATTGGAAACTCGCGTGCAACTTCCACATCCACAAACTCTCCCGCTGTATTCCAGACGTGAATCGATCGCCCCTCCACCATCTCTTCCACGGCATCGAGGATCGCCAGAACCCCTTCCGTTTTGGAGATGTAACAGTCTGCCAGTTCTCCTGTCATCGTGACGGCGAGCGTTTTAGACGTGGGGAGTCGCGACACCAATTCGGCGAGTTTGGCGGAGAGCTGTTCGGGGTGTTGCCAAAGCGGAAACGGTTCGGAGAGACACTCCCCGTCGATGTGTGCGGCTTTCAGATTCGCGCCTCCAATGTCGAGTCCCACAATGCTCATGTACGTTCTTCTCCCGGGAGAGGTAACACGGTTTCGGGATTCGCAGCGAACTGCACATTCCGGATGTGCGATGCATCGGGAGATAAAGGACGTTCGAGCATCGCTTCCGCAATCTGCCTTCCGAATAGCTTTCGATAGCCGATATAGGAAGTGGTTAATCGGGGATTCAGTTCGACGAGACGGAGCGTTTGGGGCTCGTTGTCCCATAACCAGTCGATACCGACATATCCTCTCAACCCCGTCAGTTCCCGACCGAGAATCTCCCAGATTCGTTCCGCTTGCGATTCCGCAGCGTCTCGCATCGGATCCTCCCAGGGAATCCGTCCTCCCTCGTATTCCACCGAATCCGTGAATTTCAATTGCTGTTCTCCGAGCGGAAGGGTGAGCATGCGTTTTCCCGCTGATGAAAAACAGGCAGCGGAAGACAGAGCCACACCCGGCAGCAAAGGTTGGATAATCATCCGACCATCGGTATCGATGTCGTCGGGGATCGGGGGCTCATGCACAATGCGAATGCCTTCGCATCCGGCACCGTCTCTCGGTTTGAGGAGAACTGGGGGTTGATGGTGCGCTTGCCCTGTCCAGAGTTCAGTCTGCGGATGCGCGATCCCCTGGTCTTCACAAAATTGACTCAATTTCCATTTATCGCATCCGATGTCGAGAGCTTCCCCCGAGACATTGGTGACACCCTCGGGATTAATCGTTCGCGCTGCGCGGAGAGCGTTTCGGAGAGTGTCTTGCGATTCGGGAGTGACGATCAGAATCCGGTCGGCCTGTTCACAGCACTGACGAAAGTAAGACTGTTCTTCCTGACAGGATTCTGCCACGTAGGTTTTCAGGCGTGGCTGTCGGGGACGGCGTAACCGACTTCCCCAAACCGTGACCACCTGAAAAGCATCGAGCGCCGCGAAGTCTGCGATGACCGCTTCCGCCATCATCCGACCTTCCGCAAGCAACGAAGAGTTCTGGTGTGCCTGGCGATAGGCCCCCGCCGTCAGGGATTCGTAGATAAAGAGAGTTTGGGGAGTGGACATTGGGAATCATGACCCTTGAGAATCCGAAATGTGCGGGCAGTTGGGGTTGTTGAGGCAATCATCGGCGATCACCAGATCTTCGATGATTCGATTGTTGACGAGTGTCTCTTCGACGATGCGCGGAACATCTTCCACACTGACGCCGCCGTACCAGATCCCTTGCGGATAGATCACCAGCACTGGTCCATGCTCGCACTGATCCAGGCAGCCGGCCTTATTGATGCGGACTTTCGGTTTCAACCCGGCGTTTTTTGCGGCTGCTTTCAGTTCGCTCCGGAGTCGATCGCTCCCCTCGGGATCGCAACAGCCACGACGGTGCTCGGGTGAACGTTGATTTCCGCAAACGAACACATGGTGCGTAAAGGCTGTCATTCCGCTTGTCTTTCACTGGAAGTTCACAAATACTGTGGGGGTCAGTTTACTCGTCTCGTATCACGTTCACCAGTCGATGCACCATGTCTAATCGCGATCAACAACTTTGGGTCAAAGTCTGTGGCATCCGCGATGTGCAAACCGCCGATGTCGCCGTGAACGCCGGTGCGAATGCACTCGGACTCAATTTTTACCACAAGTCTCCTCGCTCGATTACTGTTGAGGCGGCTGCTGAAATTGTCGACTCGCTCCCCGAGCATGTCACACCGGTGGGGCTGTTCGTGAATCAGACGCCCGCCCAGATCGAACAGATCATGGAGACCGCCGGTCTCTCAACCTTACAGCTTCACGGTGATGAAACGCCCGAGATGCTGGCGGTATTGAGCGAAAATCATCCCAATTGGAAGCTGATCTGGGCTCGACGCGTCAGTGATGAGGAGATCTCCGATGTGGAAGACGACTTACGGGAATGCGAATCGCTCGGCGTGAAACTCTTCGCCTGTCTGCTCGATCCCAAAGTCGATGGAGCCTATGGCGGAACGGGAGAGACGCTTTCTTGGAACATGGTCGCCCGTCATTACGATCAGTCGATGAATCCGCCGCTAATACTGGCCGGCGGTCTGACTCCCGATAATGTGGCCGATGCCGTCCGTGCGGTGCGACCCTGGGGGGTGGATGTTGCGAGCGGTGTAGAAGTGGAGAGAGGGATCAAAGATGCGGAGTTGATTCGGGAGTTTCTGACAAACGCTCGCGAATCAACTCAGACACCTTCCAGCGGACCTAAACCGTAAACGGTCGTCAGTTCGAGCGGCCATTTTTCGACGAGTGCGTGCAGGTCATCTTTCGTAATCGACTGAATGGTGTCCAAGTCCGTTTTGACGGCTCGATACTCTTCACGGTAAATCCAGTTTCCGCCGAGCGACGCCAATCGGCCCATCGGGCGTTCCGACGCTAGGACCACGCGCGAAGAGACTTTATTTTTTGCCTGCTCCAGTTCTTCGTCGGTAATTCCTTCATCGGACACCTGAGTGAGAATCGTCTTCAGTCGCTCGAGATTCGCGGGAGTCTCTTCCGGTTCGCCGGCGAGATAAGACAGATACGCTCCGCTGCCATCGTATTCCGCGTATCCGAAGTCCGCTGAGTCGGCGTGTCCCGGATCGATAATGTCCCAGAACATGCGGCTGTTCGTATCGTCTCCGATGATCATCGCCAAGATATCCGCCGCGTAGCGATCTGGGCTGTCGGCTTCCGGGGCGGGAATCATGATCATTACATGTTCCTGCTGAATGCTGGTGAGCGGTTGGAAATGTTGCGTCGGTTCGGGGGACGCAGGATAGACATTGCGATCACCGCCGCCACCCGGCCATTTCGCGCAGTACCGTTCGACCAGTCCTTGGATCTGCTCCCAACTGGTATTCCCAGCCACCGCGAGAATAATATTCCCGGCGCGATAACGGTCGGCGTGATAGTCACGCATCTGATCGGCGGTGAGTGCGGTAATGCTTTCGGGACTGCCGAGGATCGACTGACCGAGCGGATGGCCGCGAAAGTGAGCCGCCATCGCCTGTTCGTACACGGTGAATCCGGGGAGATCGTCGTACATCCCGATCTCTTCGAGGATCACCTGTTTCTCGGTATTGAAGTCCTCGACCTTCAGACTGGGTTGAATGATTCCCGCCAGCAATTC
Organism: Planctomycetaceae bacterium; assembly: GCA_014762625.1. Taxonomy (GTDB): domain Bacteria; phylum Planctomycetota; class Planctomycetia; order Planctomycetales; family Planctomycetaceae; genus JABURQ01. The sequence continues at coordinate 14,667 of JABURQ010000174.1, forward strand.
AAACGTTTGCGGGAGATATTCGGGCAGAATCGCTGCGTAATACTGCGTCACTTCCTCGCTGGTGGAGGCGTTATAGCTCGCTCCGACGTCGTCGAAACGCTGGTTGACGTCGTCGGCGGTCAGGTTGTCGAACCCCTTGAACGCCATATGCTCCAGAAAATGGCTCACCCCGGCCACCTCGGGAGATTCGTCCCGCGCGCCGGTTTTCACGAAGAAACCCAAACCGACGGAATGAACGTGCGGATTGGTTTCCGCGATGACCGTTAAACCGTTGTCGAGAACCGTACTATGGAATTTCATGATTTGATCTCCAGAGCAGCGGGACCGATCGTGAGTAACGTCAGGTGCTCGGCGGGATGTTGAGAGAGGTAGTCACTTATTTTTTGTGGGGTGATGGCGTCGAGCTTGTCGTGAATTTCATCCAGCGTGACGACCCGGTCTCGCAGGAACCAGTCGCGAGCGATGCGGCTGGCTCGTCCGGAAGAGGACTCCTGTTGCATGATGAGCGCGCTCTTGGCTCCCGCTTTGCAGCGATTCAGTTCCTCCTCGGTGATGTTGTTTGACAAATTGTGAATGACCTCCAGCATCACGTCGAGCGTTTCCTGGGCTCGATCGACCGTGGTTCCCGCGTAACACAACACATGCCCCGAGTCTTTCAAGGAACCCAAAGTCGCATAAACCGCGTAACAGAGTCCCCGTTTTTCCCGGACTTCGGTGAACAGTCGGGAACTCGATCCGCCGCTGAGAATGCTCACCGACGCCCACGCGGTGTAATAGTCGGGATCGTCGACCGACACCGAAGGGTAGGCAAGACCGATTTGAGTTTGTGTCGATTCGAGTTCGAGGTGATCGCGATCCGGTCCGGCGGGAGCCGATTCAACCTCCGGTTCCGTTCCCTGCTCCCAGTCTCCAAATAGTCTGGAAACGGTCTCGACGACCTGTTGGGAATCGACGTTCCCGGCGATTCCCAGAATGGTTTCTTCGGGGCGGAAGCACGATTCAAAATGGCGTTGAGCATCGTCGAGAGTGATATTGGGAAGATCGGCGAGCGAGCCGTCTGTCGGTTTCCCCCACGGTAAACCTTCGCAACGCCGCTTCAGTTCGATCATCACTTTCTGCCGCGGTTCGTCTTCAATGGAAAGCAGCGAGTGTCTGACGCTGTTGAGAGCCGGTGAAAACTGGTCCGCTTTCAGCTGAGGACGTCTCACAATCTCCGCGAGGATTTCGAGTGACTGGGGAAGATTATCTTTGAGGGTTGCCCCAGAGAACTTGATGTGTTTCGACTGCACGCTTTCGCCACTTTGCAGCCCCAGGGAATCCTGAGCGATCGCCAGTTGACGAGAGTCATAGTCCCCCGCACCACGCGTCAGCATATCGCAGGTGACCGACGCCGTCCCGTTTTTGCCCGGCTGGTCGTAGATACTTCCGGCTGGAACCAGCAGACAATAGGCTGCCGATTGCACGGCAGGCATGTGCTGAATCAGGATCGTCAAACCGTTGGGCAGGGTGTGAGATTCGATCGTATCGGGGGTATTCATAGCTCGCTCGGACAACTGAGAAAACGCCAGTATCTCAGAAGCCTGCCTGCTTCACAAGGAAAGCGAGACGGGAAACCGTTCACTCTCCAATGCAGTAGAGTGACTGATTCGAGCGGAGGTAAATGTTTCCGTCGGCGATAGCGGGGGAGGCGTTGAAATCGCCGTCATCCCCATCGATCGAATTGACGTGCACGATTTTGAACTCCTCGCCCGGCTTGTAGACGTACGTGTCTCCCTGACGATTGACGGCATAGAGATAGTCACCCGCCAGCACGACCGAGGCGTAAAATCCCCGACTCCCTCCACGTCGTCCACCACCACCCGATTCATTACTCGCCAATCGTTCGCGATAGATCGTCTTTCCGGTTTTCGCATCCAGACAATACGCCTGTCCCCGGTCGCTGACCCAATACAACTTGCCTTCATACAGTAAGGGTGAAGGGACATACGTCGTTTCCCGACTCGTCCAGAGAATGTGCGTTTTCGTGACGTCCCCTTCGCCTCCCGTTTTCACCGCAACCGTGCCGCCATTGCGACCGCCGACCGCATACACGATGCCGTCTTTTTCGACGATCGTCGGCGAGACGTTCCCGTCCAGATCGCATTCAGCGTACCAGTTCAATTTTCCGGTCTTGGGGTTCAGTCCCCAGACTTCATACGGTACGGCGACGACCAGTTCATCTTCTCCGTTGACGTTTTTCACGATGCGAGGTGTGTTGAAGGTTAATTCCAGTCCGGCAGCCTGAGCTTTCCAGACTTCCTCACCGGTGACCTTGTTGAACGCTCGGATCGACTGCGATTCATCCGACGCGTTCACAATCAGCAAATCGCCGTACAGGATCGGACTCGCTCCCGATCCCCAGCGGCGACTGCTCGATTCCTGTCCCACGCTTTTTTTCCACAACTCCTTGCCATTCAGGTCGAAGGCATGGACTCCACTCTTGCCGAAGAAACAGTAGATGCGTTCGCCATCCGTCACAGGCGTTTGGGATGCGTAGCCATGTTCCGCCATAAATCCCTGATATTCGTCTTCGGGAAGCACCGCATCGACGGTCGACTTCCAGACAATCTTGCCGTCCGCGCGATTGACGGCAACGAGATGACGTTTCAGATCCGAAACACTACCGCCTCCCCCGCGCGTTTCCCCGTAACCGCTGTAACAGGTGACGTAGACGCGATCCCCGAGAATAATGGGGCTGGAAGTTCCCGGACCGGGGAGCTTGGCGGTCCACTTCATGTTTCTGGTCTCTGACCACTCGGTGGGAACTTTCTCTTCAGAGATCACCCCATCATGATCCGAACCGCGAAATCCGGTCCAGTCCGCCGCATGGAGAGTTGTCAGCAAGGGCAGACAGGCTGCGAACATCGTGAAAAGAGATATTTTCGGCATCGAAATCACCTTGATCGGAGGGACAGGACGTATCATCATTCGGTCGAATGAACACCGTCCGAGTGCAAAAGTCTCGGAAAAACTCCTCGATCTTCGCCAGGATCTCGAACACAATAAAGAAACTGCACTCACGAATTCCATGATGTCCTCAAGGAAGAACCATGCCTCGATTTCTATTCTACTCTGTGACTCTCTCTCTGATTCTGCCGATTTCTCTGTTTGCTCAGGAGCCGGAAGACGGCGTCCAAGTCGATCCTGATAATCCCGTTTATTCCTGGCATGAAAAACACGATCCCAACGGGACGGGGAAATTCTACCTGGGACGCGAAATCGCCCGGGTGATGAGCTACCACGGCGCGCCGTGGCTCGAACGTCCCGAACGGGAAAAACAGGAAAAAATTTCCCTGCTGATCGACGTGCTCGATCTCAAACCCGGCATGACAGTCATCGATCTGGGAGCCGGCTCGGGGCGGATCTCGTTCTTGATGGCTCCGAAAGTGGGACCGAAAGGTACGATTCTCGCCGTCGATATTCAGGACGAAATGCTGGCACTGATCGAAAAGAAAATCGACGCCAGCGGTATCTCCAACGTCATTCCCGTGAAAGGGAAGGTCGATACCACGGGTCTCAAACCGAATACCGCCGACCTGATCATTATGGTTGACGTCTATCACGAACTCGAATTCCCTCACGAGATGCTGGCGGATTTTGCAAAGATACTGAAGCCGGGCGGTCGCGTGGCGTGGGTCGAGTATCGCAAGGAAGACCCGACGGTCCCGATCAAACTTGTGCATAAGATGACCGAGAAACAGGTTAAAAAAGAGGCGTCGCAGAAAGAGTTCGGCCTCAAGTTCGTGGAGACGATCGAAAAACTTCCCCAGCAACACGTCGTGATCTTTCAGAAGCCGAAGAACGAGTGAGGAATAAAAACAAAGACAGAGAACGACCTATTATGTTTCTCCCCCTTACCAAGGGGGAGACTAAGAGGGGGTTAAAGCTTGAAATGACCAAAGCGTTCAATCGAAAAACTGAAAAGTCACGTCGCAGATATCTTAGAAACAATATGCCTCAAGCTGAAGTCATTTTGTGGAGTCGGTTGAAGGGGAAGCAGTTGCAGGGACAGAAGTTTAGACGACAATTCAGCGTAGGCCCTTATATCCTAGGCTTCTATTGTCCCCGTCTCAAACTGGCTATTGAACTGGATGGAGATTCCCACTTCAAAGAAGGGGCGAAATCGAGAGATAAGATTCGAGACAATTACTTGTCTGAGTACGCTATCGAGATTGTACGAATCACAAACGATGAAATTTTCGACAATCTGGATAATGTTCTGGAGATGCTGGCTAATCAGGTTTCAAATCTATTGAACTTTGATAAATCCTAACCCCCCCTGTATCCCCCCTTGGTAAGGGGGGACTTTTTGATTCGAAGTATGATCTTCTTTCGACTTCGTGCTAGTTGAGAGTCGGCATCGCAGCAACTGAGATATCCTACCAATAGAAACCAAAAGCAGTAGAATCATTCATCTCACTCGACTGATTCAGCTCCAGCGACGCCATTAATCTTCACCCTCACCAACATTCTCTTCGTCCTGTTCGCTCTTCTCGATCTTCACAGGGCCGTCGGTCGGATCGATAGGCGGCAGGATCCAGATTTCCCGGAACGGTTTCGGTTGTTCCGCGCGATACTGGTGATGGCGGATCAGTTCCAGCGTCGCCAGAAAAATCCCGACAATGCGGCTGCGTAACTTCTCGCCTGCGAAGAAGGAACTGAATTGGCAACGTCCCTCGGTGAGGACTCGTTCGGAAATCCGTTCCGCCCAGACCGCAATCGGCGTTTCGTCGTATTTGATCTTGGAATGCTGGACCACTTCCTTCGTCTCCAGTATCCGGGAGAGGGCCGAGACCAAGTCCCACAGTTCGACCTCTTTGATCCGGTCTTTGGAAGGATCCTTCGAGATTCGCGGACGTTCGTTTGAGAGACGTGGATAACGCTCCTGCCAGGCGGAGGCGTGTTCCTCCAGCGCGAACGACGCTTCCTTGAACTTCTTGTATTCCAGTAACTGCTGAATCAGCTCCGACTGGCTGTCCGGCTCGATTTCCGGCTCTTCGATTTCTTCTTCGGGCCGCGGCAGGACCATCCGGCTTTTGATTTCCGCCAACGCGCTCGCCGTCACCAGAAAATCCGCCGCCAGATCGACGTCGATGAACGAGAGCACCTCGATATATTTCTTGTACTGTTCGGTGATTCCCGAGATCGGCAGGTCCAGAATGTTCACTTCCTGCCGACGGACCAGATACAGCAGCAGATCCAGCGGACCGGTAAACAGATCGAGATGGACTCTATATTCGGCGGTGACCATGCGATTTCCTTGGAGAACGCCGGAATAGTAGGTGACGAGGCGGTCTCGATTCAAGATGAGTTTTCCCTGCCGGGAGGCTGGAGAATGTCCCGGAAGTCGGTTATATGTAACATGATCGAACATCTTGTGACCGCGAGATCACGGAGCGAAAACTCTATGTATGCATTGCTGGAAAGTCTGATTCAACTGTTCTGGGCCGTCTGGAGCGTTTTGGCCTCCATCGGTTTGCTGATTCTGCCCGTGGTACCGCTCCTCCTGTGGGTCGGCTTCTGGACGTTCGCGGTGGACTGGGTGAAGCTGCGGGGCTTCTTCATCAAAGGAGGCTGGATCGGCCTGTTGCTGCTGTCGCTGATGGCGGTTCTGGTCTGGGGCGTGGTCGCTCCTCCAGCTGACGGCGCTCATTACATCCTCGGCAAGGAACTTTCCAACTTCGTCGGCAAGACCGTTTACGTCACCGGCCTGGTCTGTATCATGCTGCTCTCCGGCTCGGTCCAGTTGGCGGGCGTGTTCGGCAAACAGGGAGCTCCCCAGCCTCCTGATTCTCTCGAAGGCGACTCCGGCCACTGATATTGTCTTTTGCAATGCCTGAACGATCTCGAATCGACTTGAGACGTTCGTCGGCATTCCCGGAGTATTTCATTTCGCTGTTCAGCAAGCTTGGGCCCTATTTCGTCGTAAGTCCTTTGATTCTGTAAGATGGGCATCTGGTAAGAGCTCATCATTGGCATCATTGAGATCTTTGAACGAAACCCGTCAGTTTTGCCCACTTTTGTCCCTCATCTTTGACCGATTCGGTCAATTTTGTTTTTGTGTACTGTTTGGCGACGTGAGGATTCGGGAAACGGGATTCAGGAAACAGAAATTCGTGATGTGACCTCCTGACTGCGTTTGAATGAAATTTCATTGTTTCATGGCTGAACCTCGAGAGTTTTCAACTTGACGATTTTGGAAGTTGTCAACTTGAAAAGTTGAAAACACGAGCCGGAACCCGATGGTTGTTTCCAGTTTTGGGACCGACCGCCGCAAAATCTGAAATCGCGTCTGTCTGGGAATGACCCGTTGTGCTGCATTTACAGTCAATTGTGAAACCACAATGGTTCGTCCGTGGTTAGTCGTTTGTTGTCAGTTGTTGTTCACACAGCAAACCGCAACTGACCACTGACCAATCACAACTAACAAAAAACCAAATTGCCAAAGATCGCGATGTCTGGATCGTCGGATTCCCAAATCGGAACTCTAAAATCCAAAATCGAACAACCCCGAACGCTAACTCTGGTCGCATCGATCCTGCAAGAGCAATTGAATTGGGGATCGAAAATGTCCGTTCTCGCTTCAGATGCGATCTTCAGGGGCGGTCATCGGCGAATCTGGGTAAACTTCTCGACCTGTGCCGTCAGAGCCGTCTCCGTCGGCAAACGTTCCATCGAGCTGGCGCCGTAAAAACCGTCGATCATGTTCAGTTGATCGAGCATGAATTGCGCATCCTCCGGCATCGCGATCGGTCCGCCGTGGCACAGTACGATCACCTCCTCGCGAACCGATTTGGCCGCCTCCGCGATCTCCCGGACTTTGGGAACGCAGTCTTCCAGACTGAGGGCGGTCTTGGCTCCGATCGTGCCGCTCGTCGTCAGTCCCATATGAGCGACGATCAGATCCGCCCCCGCTTCGGTCAGCACGCGCGCTTGCTCGGCGTCGAAGGCGTACGGCGTGGTTAACAGATCGAGTTCGTGGGCCGCCCCGATCAGTTCCACTTCTTTGTTGAATCCCATGCCGGTCTCTTCGAGATTGGCCCGAAAAGTACCGTCGATCAGGCCAACCGTGGGGAAGTTCTGAATGCCGGCAAAGCCGAGTGCCTTCAGTTCATTGAGGAAATGATCCCGCATCATGAACGGGTCGGTCCCGCAGACACCCGCCAGCACCGGCGTCCGTTCGACCGCCGTGATCACTTCGTACGCCATCTCTTTCACGATCTGGTTGGCGTTGCCGTACGGCATGAGCCCCGAGAGCGATCCGCGTCCCGCCATCCGATAGCGTCCGGAATTGTAGATGACGATCAGATCGATGCCGCCCGCTTCTTCGCACTTGGCGCTGATCCCGGTGCCGGCTCCACCGCCGATGATCGGGAGCCCCTGGGCGATTTTGTCACGAAAACGTTTCAGAATGGAGTCTCGGGATTCAGCCACAGTGTCTCTTTCTATCGAGCGTCGTTCAGGAGAGATTTAGCAGTTGATGAAATTCTGCCACCAACGCTTGTGAAACTTCGGGATCGTTGATGTGATGCGGCAGGCGGATGATTTTCCGGGTCTCGGTTCGATCGAGTCTGGTTTCCAGTTCTGAAAACAAGGCGGCATCCGCGTCCGGATCGTAAAACGGTTGCTCCGGAGCATCCAGCATGGAAACCCCTTTCTCCGGGATCAATATCGACACGGGAGCCGTGGATTGATTCACTTTTTCCGCGATCCAGTCGGCGATCTGACGATTCTCTTCCACCGTCGTCCTCATCAGGGTGACCTGAGCGTTATGGACGTGCAGGTTACGGTTCTGGAACTTCTCGGGAACCGTTTCCAGACCGCCGAAATTGACCATGTCCACCGCCCCCACGCTCATCACCAGCGGAATGCCTCGCTGGATGGAGATCTCAAAACGTTTTGGTCCTGCCGGAAAGATTCCTCCGACGATCTCGTCCGCCACTTCCGTGGTCGTGATATCCAGCACGCCGTCGATCATGCCGTTGGCGACCAGTTTTTCCATTGCCCGTCCGCCGGTTCCCGTGGCGTGAAAGACGAGGCAATCAAACCCCTCGGCTTCCAGTTGCTCCCGAACCGCCGTCACGCAGGGAGTCGTCACGCCGAACATCGTCATCCCGAGCGTCGGCTGCTTCTCGCGTTCCGGTGTGTTGTGAGACACCATTCCGGCCATGGCGTGGGCGGCGTTGCCGAGAATCTTTTCGGAAACGACATTCAGCCCGGCGACATCGACCACGGAAAACATCATGGTGATATCGGAACAGTCCACATAGGGGGACGTATTGCCGCTGGCGACTGTCGAGACCATTAGCTTGGGAAGACCGATCGGCAACGCCCGCATCGCGGCGGTGATCAATGCCGTCCCGCCGCTACCCCCGATGCCGATCACGCCAGCGACTCGATCCTGTTCGCATTCGTGGAGGAGAAAGTCACGCAACGCGTCTCCCATGGTCGTGACGGCGGTTCCCCGGTCTCCATCGTCGGGGAGTGACTGCCCCGCGAGAACTTTCTCGCGAGAGACATCGGGCGTTTCGGTCGGCGGATCGAGCGTGCCGACATCGACGGTTGTTACCGCGACGCCTGCTTTCCGTAGACAGTCTGCCACATAGCCCAGCTCGGTCCCTTTGGTGTCCATAGTGGCGATGGCGTAAACTGAGCGACTCATTGCATGCGATCCCAACGTTGTGTGATGAAGGAAGGAACCGCATCATCACACGAACGCCGATCCACATCAACTGGTTCCAGGGAATGGAAATATCACTGTTGAGAACTAACGGTTTCCGCGTTCCAAGAAGTGTTTGATCTGCGGCAGGTCGAAGTAGCCTCGCGCGACCGGATCGTGATACAGGAGATAGGTTTTCCAGGTTTCGTCGGCATCGAGGTTATAATCGGTCCAGCTTTGTTGGGCGAAACGTTTCTCTCCGGCGTCCAGAGTCATTTCGATATTGGGAAGTTCTGATTTCAACGTCAGCAGATTCTCCAGGCTTGTCAGGTCTGCGTGACCTTCCAGCTCGGCGATTCGTAACGCGAGACTCAGATAGGTCAATCGCTGATAACGCAGCCAGTTAAGTTCTACGGAGAGAATTCGGGAGGGGCGGTCGATCTGAACTGGTAGCCCTGAGATTTGTCCGGTCTGTGTCGCTTGAATCACGGGAGTCGTCGCGGCCAGTTTCCAGAACTCGTGACTTTCATCAATGGCAGAGTCCCAGGAATGGCTCATCGAGATCCATCTGTTGGACAACGTGTCGTAGATTCTGTCCAATCCAGCGACAATCTCGCCTTGAGTCTGATGAGTCCTTCCCTCAGTAAGATGTCGAGCGAGTTTGATTTCCCGCTCTTCGATCTGCTGCAGCATCAGCATCGCCCGTTCTTGTTCCATCGGCCATTTGGCGTGCAGGAGATGATCCAGATAAACCGGCCAGTCATTGACGTTGTTTCTGCCGCTGCCCCAGATTCCGAGCAGGTTGCCATCCACCGCCCATTGCTGGTGCACAGCCTCCAGGGTGAAGGCCGACTCGAGACTGCTGAATCGATTGAAGCACTCCTCGAATTCGGAAGCGGCCTGCGTGAGTGACGCGATGGTCTGGTCGGGGTGATTGACCCAGCGTACATAATCGGTTTGCAGATAGCGCCGGGTCTCATCCAGATTCATGGTCCGCAAGGTCGCGGTTTGATTCTGAGACAGATGGCAGTGGAAATTCAACAGGGCCTGATGGGCTTTCCACGCAGCACTCAGTTGGTCCTCTTTCTCCAATGCAAGAGCTTTCAGCCGCAGCAAAGGATAGAGTTGATCCAAGCTGGAGGCCATCAGGTATTTGTGGTCGGCCCAGTCGTTGATGTCGAACAGGTTCTCGGGAGCGCAGTTTGGATGCTGTGTGTTCGTAATCAGTTTGTTCAGGACCGGTTCGTTCGCGTCCAGCCACTCTTGCTGTTCCGCCGTGATCTCCTCGTTCCCCTTCCAGAAACTGGCCCAATACTCATAGGGCTGCTGTTCCTGGGGGATGTCTGCCGGCATTTTTTCGGAGACCAACAATTCCAGTTCGCGATAGCGGTTACCGGTCTGAACTGCTTCATCCGTGGGAGTGAACGCGGCGATGAGCGACGGTTCGGGAGGTTTGACCTGCGAACTGACTGACGCCATACAGATCGCCGTCGAGGCAATGTGGACGAGACATAAACTCACAAACAAGCGCGAGACAGTAAGCTTCCTGCGAAACGCGATCAGCAGGCCGCCGAGCACCAGCAGCGTCAGAAAGAACCCTGCGACCGAGATGGTCAACAGTCCCAACAGGGGAAGAAACGCCATTATTCCGGTATAGAACGGCTGATAGGTGATCTCATACATTCGCCACATTGTCCAACTCGCCGCGCACACAGTTAGGAATAACGTCAACACGGCGAACGTTCGCAGCCAGTCTCGCAGGCTGTTCTCTTCCTGCAGCCACCCCGATGTCCGCCAGGCGGTAAACAAAAGAAACGCCACGACCGGCAGGCCGACTGCGATTGATAGTGGAACATCCAGCAGGAGAGTCGCATACAGATGCACGGATAACACCGTCCCGACAGCGACCGCCACCAGTAGACTGGAAATGGAGCGTTTCACGAGCAACGAGCAGATGTGTCCGATGGCGTACATGAAGCAGATCGTCGCCAGCCAAAAAGAAACCATCTGCCAGATCGAGTCCTGATACAGTTGCTGAAGCAGGTAAGGGAGCGAGTTTTCCGGAAGCGGCAGTGTATTGAACAGCTCGCGTCGTAAATTATCCAGGGGCCATTGATTCCTCACAGGATTGACCATGGCCAGAAACGGCAGCGAAAAGATCGACGTCATCAGCACCAGCAGAGAGCCCCAAACGAGATGTTTCGAACTCCAGACCGCCAGCGGCGAGGACCCGACATTCGACTGGAACCGGTACGTCTCTCGATATTGCTCGCCGCGACAGGTGCAAAATCCGAGGGTTAACGGCAGCAACGCATAAGCCAGAACGGCGATGGTGGTTTGCGAGAAGTGCGGGGCGGTGTAGATGCTGGTGAACGTGATCGCTAAGAAAGCGGAGAAAATCGCCAGTGCCATCCAGCGGGCATTCCGCCATTCGAGCCACAACTCGCGCCGGAACATCTTCCAGCCGGGGGAGCTTTCGATCGAATTCGCCAATGCCCGTTCCAGATTGAACCGGTCCGCCCAGATGGCAAACTGCGGTAACGCCACGATGCGATCGTTCGACAGCCAGTGGCGACCGACGACGACACTCCCGAGAAGTGCCGTTACCGTGAGGATGTCCATCATCCCCGCCATGAACTGGATCATCGATCCGCTCAGGATAAACGCCACGGTGGCGCAGGCGATGGCGGAATAGACCCGTTTACAAAGCAGCGAAAAGAGGAGACCCCAGGCGAACATCGAGCCGCCGTAACGGAGGAGACCAAAAAAGAGATTGAGGGCGATTTTCGAGTTCCACTCGGTTCCTCCGTAGGGCAAATAGGCCGTGAGGCTGGTGACGGCAATGCCCGCCAGCCAGCTTGCCAACACCCAGACGATTTTTCCTCCAAACAATGATCGTTTGGAGACCGGGAGCGTCATCAGCCAGTTCACGGTTTCTTCTTCTCGCTCACCGGAAAACAGAACGCTCACACTGGCCAGGGCGTAAAAAGCGGTCAGAATCGAGCCGACGCCGATCAATGTCTCGATGGGATTCGTCAATCCCGGCGGCTTGTAGGCGATCGTCAGGAATTGCAGCACGATGATAATCGCGATGATCCCCAGCCAGATTGACCGCTGCGCCCGATACTCTTTCCAGAAAATATGCTTAGCTTGAGCGTAGGCGTTCATGGTTGAGCCTCCGAAGATTGGGGAGTGATCGGACGAACGTTCGGTGTGAATTCCTGTCCCATGCCGAAACCGTATTCCGGCAGGAACTCCTCAGGATGCGGTTTCTTCGGTTCAGGGGCGATCAGAGGAGTCATCGGTTTACGGTCGGGCGTGTCGCCGAGGTTGTATTCCGGCTGCGGCCATTTACTGGCGTGAAACCAGTTGTAATCGGCTTTGTAGCTACGAATATTGGCATCGTATTGGAGGATCCCGGCGATCCAGGTCAACTGATCGGGTTCGGGCTCCACGGTATTGACGGCGACAGGGGGGAGAATCGGATCGAACAGTTCCTCCGTCCGGGTTCCCTTCAACTGGAACAAAGCTCCCGGGAAGTGCCCGGTTTCGGCGCGGTAGCTGTAGATGGCGAAGTTACTGAGGACGATGCGATAGGTTCGCCAGAAATCGAGTTCGCTCACCAGGACTTCAGTGAGATGATCGTTCGTCATCTGAGTGATGGTGGAGAACTGAGGGACTTTGACTTCAAACAAGCTGCTCTCCTGCTTACCGGGTGGTCCGGACTGATACCAGTCGAACTCCGATTTCTGTCTGGGGGGAGCGGGACGAGAGGCAGACGTGATCAGGGACATTTGCAATGAGTGTTGTCCTGATCTTGGCTGTAATACGATTTTCGGGAGAAATGGTTGGCCGAAGAGGGCGCTGTGATAGTATTGCTCGAACGTGTAAGTCATCGTGGGATTCTGAGGAGACTCTCCCGTGATTTCGGAGTGAACTTGTTGGTTGTCGATCTGTCGGGCCAGGCTCTGCGCCAACCGAGTTTGTTCGTAAAGCATCGCTTCGATGCGTTGTTTTTCCCACGGCATGCCGGCCCCCAGATTCTCCTCCATCACCAGCGCCCATGAGGGAATCTCTTCGGTGAGTGACAAGGTCCAGACGCTTTCGCGGGTGGTGTTTTCTTCCAATGAAGGGAACGAACGTATTTCCTCACTCAACTCACGAGCCGCTCTGGCCAGAAGCTCGGGAGTTTGTTCTTCCCTTGCCATCCACCGACAGAGATCGTGGTTGAGCATCACACGTTCGAGCCAATCCAAGGCGGTCCAACGCACCGAAGCAAAGTTCTGTTCGGTGAAGCGACGGGCATAGCGAACGACCGCGATGTGATGTTTCCACGATTCCTCCAGTTGCCCTTCATGTTCGAGGCGCAGCGCTTCGAGCCGGACGAGATGGAGGACTTTCATATGACGTTCGAAAAAGGAGTACGTCTGATTGACAACGTGGCTGTCATATCCGGCGGGATGTGGAATCCCCACGAAGCCATAGTTCAGGAAATTTGAATGCAGAATTCCTGCTTCATCGGCTTCCCAGAACAATTTCAGCGTATCGCGATTCTCTCGGTACCAGGTTTTTTGTTCTGGAGTGACCTCTGCCCACGAGTCCCAGGTGAGAGATGCAAGAACCTGACCGGTCGGGCGAACACCAGCTGGAAGTTGATCGTCGAATGGTAAGGGGGACCCGATCGCGTCCTCGGCAACGGTGTAAAGATCCTCTTTTTTATCTTCGTCGTCGAGACGATAGATGTCGGCCACGACAAGTTCAGTGTTTTGATCCCAATGCCAGTTTTGAATGGCTTGATGCCCCTGCACGATCGCCAAGCATCCCAGATTGTGGAAAATCAGAAATCCAATGACGACTTTTTGTGTCTGAAAGTCCCGCCGAGGAGCCAGCATCGATTTTCCCGCAGACGTGCGGAAGTGGTTGCGGAACCAGTCGCGTGTGAGTAACACCGCGGCGATGAACAACAGCCCCAGGAAACAAAGCACGCCGTACACCACAGGCAAGTTGTAAAGTCCACTGGTATCGATGGTGGTTGACCAGGGAATTTCCATGACCCGCCAACTCTCCAGCAGCGTGATCACTGTCCAGATTCCCAATAAGCCGTACCAATAGGGACGCAGGAGATCCCGCCGTTCGCGACGGTCGGCAAGCCAGTCCTCGCCCCACAGGAAGGAGATTGAAAACAAGGCTACCGACGGCACGATCGTCAGAATGAACAACGGTACGCCGAGCGCGTAATAGAAAATGACGCACCCGCCCAGAAAGATCGACGTGAACAAGGCGAGCATCAAGCTGAGGACCGGCTGCTTGTGGCTGATGGAAAACCAATGTCCCAACGCATAGAACAGCAGGCTGAGACAGGCCCAAAATTGAATCGCGGGAATCAGGGAACTGTTTAACCGCTCGACCATTGCAGACGGCAATAATCCCGTCGAGATCGGAATCAGGTACAGACTGCCGGCAAAGTCCATCTGACGATGGGAATCGACCTGTTTACTGGATGTCCAGACAAAGAAGGATGCGAACAAGAGGATAAGCAAGCAGCCACTCATCCAGACGGCGTGTTTGGTCCACAGAATCCGATTGGAGTTGACACCGCGATTGCCGAGGAAGCGATAGCGATCCTGCGATTGGTCACGACGACAGGAAGCAAAACCGGCCAGCAGTGGAATCAGACACATGTTGATAGCGAAGAAGATGAATCGATGTTCGGCACTGAATGGTCCGGGGCCGATATGAGTGAGATTGACGAAAAAGAAAGAGAACGCGAACAGACAGGGGAGCCAGAGGTGGGCCGATTGCCATTCCTTCCAGACGAGTCGTCGCGACTGGCTGGAATAAGGGGCGTCTTCGAGGGCGATGGCCAGTGTCTTGGCGCGGGTGAGTCTCCAGCTCCAGCGCCAGGAGAAATCACTGTCCCGGAACCAGCGGCGGTTCAGTTCGAGAGGAATTAAAGCCCAGATAATACACGGGATCCAAACTAAATTATCTGCGATTCTCGGATGAGCACGCAAGAAATCTCCGGTGGCAGAGCCACTGCGAAGAAAGGGGGCCAGAAATTCTTGAAACAGATAGATGGTTCCAAACAGCAACATGATCAGCAGAGCAATCGTCAATCCGATGGCGCTCAAGACATTTTTGCTGAGTTGCGTACTAATGAGAGCTGTTGAGAAAACAAAGGCGAAGAAAAAAAACCAAGCTCGAAGGGTATCGACTGAAGAAAAATATCCGTCTTGATCGCCGATGAATCGACTTGCTACAAAGAATATTCCCAATCCCAAAAGACTCGAGAGAAGGACCCAACTCACCTTGAGTCCGAGCACCAGCCAGGGATTCGTCGGCAGCACACGCAGCCAGCGGTCGGTCTCCTGTTCCTTCTCGGAAGCATAGAGGAGTGATGTACTGGCCAGGAGGTAAAATAGTGTTGTCAGCACTCCGCCGGTGAACAGTTCCGAATGGGAAAGGTTCATGTTGTTCGGGCGAAGGGACTGAATCAGCACCATTCCCACCAGATAGAGAGAAATCACCAGCAACCACAGTCCGCGCTGCGTCCGGTATTCCTTCCAGAAGAGATGTTTGGCTTGCGCGTAGGCGTTCATGCCGAGATCTCCGGTTCGGTGTGGGGAGCTTGTTCATTCTTTTTACGGATTTCGCCCAACATATAACCGACGAAGATCTCTTCCAGTGAAGGTGTCCGCCGTTCGAGATGCACGGTCTGTGGTTGATTTTCGAGCGTCGCCATCTGCGAGGGAGTCATGTCACGTACGAGATGGACCGATTGCCGTCCGTCGTGGCGAGAGGCGATCTGTTTGTCGGCGAAGGGAAACTCGAACCGATCCTCGGAGTCGTGCGTGATGACCAGTTCGAGGACTTCGTTCTTGAGCACTTCCAGTCGGTCGTAGGTGAGCAGTTCCGATTGTCGCATGATGGCGACCGAATCGGCGACCCGCTCCACTTCGTGAATCTGGTGACTGGCAAGCAGAACGGTCCGTCCTTCCGCCGCCACATCGACCATACTTTCCAGAAACTCCCGCCTCACGACGGCGTCCAGGCCGGACGTCGGTTCGTCGAGGATGAGGAGTTCCGGTTTGTGAGCCATGGCCAGCGCGAGCGAGACTTTCGCCTGCATCCCGCGGGAGAGATTCTTGATCTTTTCCGTCTCGGGAAGATGAAACGCTTTCACCATCTCGGCATATTCTTCGAGGTAGCCGTGCGGGTAGAACCCCGAAGCGAACCAACCGATTTCGGTGACCGTCATCCAGTCATAGAGGGCCGGCTTGTCGGGAACGTAACCGATGCGTCGCCGGATTTCCTGACTCTGCCGTCGCGAGTCCATCCCGAGGACCGCCGATTCCCCGACATCGGGTCTCAGGAGCCCGAGCAGAATCTTGATGGTGGTCGATTTCCCGGCTCCGTTGTCTCCGAGGAGAGCGACCACCTGTCCGGGAGTCGCTTCGAGGGACAATCCTTCGACGGCGATTTTCTTGCCGAACTTCTTGCTAATGTTGCGGAGTGAAATAACAGGTCTCATGCGGTGTCTCCTTCAGACTGGGAGAGTTGTTGCAACAGATCGTTGACGTGTTGTTTGATGGCGGTCGCGGAGAGACCGCTTTGACGGGCTTCGTGCAGCACCGATTCGAGTCGATCGCGAATGAGCGACTCCCGATCGGCCTGACAGACTGATTTGGCGTTTTCGGTGATTTCGAGGCCGGTGCCGCGAACCGTCGCCAGAACGCCGTCGTTTTGCAGATCGCGGTAAGCGCGGGCCACCGTATTGGGATTCACCGCTAGCTGTTTCGAGAGTTCGCGAACCGAAGGAACGAGTTCTCCGGAACGGAGTACACCGCGGGCGACAGCAAATTTCATTTGCCGGGCGATCTGATCGTAGATCGCGATGCCGTTATGGGCGTCGATAAGAAAGTGCATGGCCGGGAATTCCCTTTGAATTCATCAAGTGTACCACCGTGATAGTACGGTATCTTCAGGTGACAAATTCGTCAAGAAAATTTCTGCTTTGTCGGGCCTCCCGCCGGTCAGTCGGGAGGAATGTGACGCCCTAACCGCTATGATTCATTGAACTTTGGAATTTTGAGAAAATCCTGGAAACCCATGTCTGATCTGAAATCCCCCTCGCGTTCGCTGTCGTTGACGGCGATTCTCCTGGCGTCGTTGATCGCGATCTTGTGGGGGTTGAATTCGGTGGCGGTCCGTTATTCGGTCGATGAACTGCCGCCGGTTTTTGTCGCGGGACTCCGATTTCTGATCGGGGCGGTCTTTATGATCGGATGGTGTCGCTGGGAAGGGAGCCGCCTGCAGCTCCACAAAACGGACATCTTGCCGTGTGCGATCGTTGGTGTGTTATTATTCGTCCAGATTTCACTCTTCAATGCGGGAGTGGAGTGGTCGACGGCGTCCCACGGTAGTTTGTACGTCAATACGTTCGTCTTCTGGGTGATTGCGATCGAGCACTTCATCACTAAAGCGGATCGCCTGACTCCTCGGAAGATACTAGGTCTCTGTCTGGCGGCGGGGAGTGTGGTGCTGTTAATTGGAGCCACCGATCGTTCTCACGGTCCCCAGGTCGAGAGAGACGTGCCGACGCTACGCGGTGATTTGATTCTCTGTCTCAGTGCGTTTTTTCTGGGGGTGAAGATTGTGGCGACGAAGCTGTCGCTGAAAACCGTCTCGCCGGGAACGCTTATTTTCTGGCAATCGTTGATCGGAACGGCGTTGTTTTTTGCCTGGAGTCTGGCATTTGAAGAGATTGCCTGGCGCGAAACGACCTGGCCGACCTGGGTGAGTGTGCTCTATCAGGGAACGATCGTTGCGGGACTCTGTTTTGCGGTGCAGGCGCGGTTGATGCAGACGTATTCAGCATCGCAGATCTCGGTATTTGCGTTCATCACGCCGCTCTCGGGGGTGGCGGCGGGAGTCTGGATGCGGGACGACCGGATGTCTTCGTGGCTGTTATTGGCGGCGATCGGAATCGCCGCGGGGATCTACTTCGTCAATCGTCCAGAGGCGAAGCCATCTCAATCCGCTGAGGAAACTTTGGGGGAAGAGAGATCGGGAACGGGGACCGAGATTGACTGACGGACTCGCAGATTGCGGGTATCCTGCACGAAAACGACGAGATGCAGGTTCTTCATCTCCAGCGGCGCGTCGGGAATATTGACGCTACGCTCCGTGCGCAGTTTTTCGAGGTCAGCATTGATTGAGGCGCGAATCTCGTCCAGATCGATCTTTCCGGCGTAGGAGAGGCTCGCTCCTTTGGGGGGCTCTCCCTGACTCGGCGTATAGACATGTCGCACGACCATTTCGTGGAACGGGACCTGGTTGGGGCCTCGATAGTGGACGATTTCTTCGGCCAGAACGACATTCAATCGCCAGCGTTCGTTGATCTCTTTCGCGTCCACATGTGCCTCAAACGAAGCGACTCCTTCCCCTTCCGGTGTGACCTTGGCCTTGAGATCAAGAGTCGGCGGGATTTTCAATTCTTCCACGATTTCGTCGGCCAGACGGATGATCGTCGTCTCGGCGACGGATGCCGGCCCAGACGTTCCTTCAACGCTACGACCGTCAACGAAGTAGGCGGGAGTTCCACCCGCTCCATAGTAGTGGAAACGACCGACCGAGCCTTCAACCGTGAGTGGATCGGCAGCGGGGACGTGAAGGTGATATTGTAGAAAGGTGACCCGTTCGGCGGGTAATTGCTGTTTGAGCCGCGAGAATGCAATATCGGACGCGATACAGGGAAGGCAGGCAGTGCTGGTAAACAGTTCGACCAGAACCTGTTTCTGATTATCCTCGGGAATCGTTAACTCGGGAAATTCATAGGAACTGAGAAACTCGAGATAGTTGTCTTCGATCGCCTTCGACAATTCCTCTTCGGTATGTCCGGTCTCCTCCCACAGTTCTGTGAGTTGCTGGGAAGTGGGAGTCACTTCGGCGGCGTACATCTGGAACTGATTCAAATAAAAGGAGTCGAGTCCGGGGATGCTGACGTAATCGAGATACCATTCCAGAGCCGCCTCGTCGTCTCCGACCTCTTGCAAGGCCTCGGCGGTCGCCCGCATAAAATTGAAATTGAAAAGGTTGTCTTGTCGGATTTCCTCTAATTGGTCGATGATCTCTGCGCGGTTGTCTGGCGAGGAGGCCCGCAACTCTTCTACGGTTTGAATCGTTTTGATTTCTTCTTCCATGTTATCGAGTACGAACTGGTGCTGTTCTTCCCACATCGGCTCGGTAAATTCTCCCTCCAGAGAGGTGCGCACCGACTCCAGATAGTCGGCGTGACGAAACACGCTCGCCATCGCGACGAGCGTGTTCAGTCGCGAATATTGTTTGAGCCGGTTTCCCCACGGCTCGAGTGTTTTGTCGATCAACTCGAAAACGACTTTAATCTGGTCCAGGTCGGCATCTCTGGGGACGACCTGACTGGTCAGGCTGTAAATCGCGTTGATTGTTAGCGGCGATTCGGGATGTTCTTCGATGAAGGTCACCAGTTGATCCCAGTCTCCTCCCTCCTTGAGAATATCGGTCAATTCGAAGAAACCTTCGGCAAGCGACGGTTGAGGCTCGGATTGGAGTTGTTTCGTGGGACGCACCATGCGGGCGGGGAAACAACGTCCCTCCGCGTTGAGAATGTTGCCGAAGATGATGCCCTCTTTCAGTTGACCGGCAAAAAGTTGAAACTGCCCGTCGCGTGAAAACTGAAACTGGACCGTTTGCTCGGTCACTGTGGAGGGACCGGCTTCCAGTTTACCGCCTGCTTTGGTGGGCTGGAGGATGACGACCTTCAAATTTTCCATGGAGGGGTTTTTTTGATCTCTCGCCACCACTCCCACCATCGCCACAGGGATTTCGTTTTGTTCCTGTGTGAGGCAGAGGATCCATCCTCCCGCGACGTTTTCGGCGCTCCGGTCAAGTTCAAACTCGAAACCGTCCTGCCGTTCTTCCTGGTCGGCGAGCGATTCGGTACCAGCGGCTGCACTCGATTCAGAGTCCGGACCGTTTCCGGACGACGAGGCGTCATCCGACCCGGAGCAACCCGCCAACGCGAAACAGAGAATCAGGAACGCCGGCAGACGAAAATACGAACAGAGCATGGAATATCTCACGATGGACATTGAAAACGGGTGGAAAAGGTGAAAACCCCACGATAGCGACCTCATGCCGGAGACGAAACGTTGCCGGGATGAAAGTCGGGGGATCTCAACAGGATCTACGAGCGAACTGACCGGAATCTCGAAAGAAAATGCCGAAAATCCCGGATTACAAGCAAAATGAAGCCTCAAAACGTGGTGAGATCGCTTCCGCGATTCGCCGACAGTTTTCAATTCCACGTTCCCGCTTTATGATGCCTCTCATGAAACCGAAACGCTCTTCCCGCCGCCGACCCACCAGCCAGTCGGGCCTCCCTTCCCGAAACCTCGAAACGATCCCGGATCGCAACGTGGCGACAGCCGAGGTTCGGGGGAAATATCTCCCCCCCTTCATCTATCGGAAACAAATTCGCAATATCGAAGGGCATCCCGAGATGGGCGATTTGATCCGCCTGTCACTCGAAGACAAACGTTTGAACGGGTGGGGATTGTTCAATCCCAAATCCGAACGCCGGATCCGAACGCTGGTTTATACCCCGGAATTCCCCGCCGATTTCTGGTCCCGGACACTCAAAGACGCCGTCCAGTACCGCACCCGATTTCTGAATCTCGAACAACAGACGGAAGCGTGGCGTGTGATTCACGCTGAGGCGGACGGCTTGCCGGGACTGATGGTCGATCGCTACGGAGACGTCCTGTCGGCGGAGGTCTTTATCCCCGGCATGCTGCAACGTTGCGAACCAATCCTCCAGGAACTTCACGAGTTGTTGGGGACTCGACATCATATCATTCGCTGCGCTCCCGAGACGATGAAGCAGGAAGGGTTCAGCGTGTTGCCGCATCGGAGTGCCGATTGTCCCGACTCTCGCACAATCCGCGAGCAGGGAGTCTCTTTTCGCGTGGAGTTCGAAGAAGGGCATAAAACGGGGTTCTTTTGCGACCAGCGCGAAAACCGCGTGCGTCTGGGAGAATTCTGTCGAGGCAAACATGTGCTCGATCTCTGTTGCTACACCGGCGGATTCGCCGTTCACGCCGCGAAAGCGGGGGCCAGATCGGTGACGGCGGTCGATCTCGACGAAATGGCCATCGGGCTCGCCCGTAAAAACGCCAATCTGAATAAGGCGAACGTGAAATTCACCCACGCGGATATCTTTTCGTGGATGAGAGACGTCGTACAGTCGGGAAAAACTTTCGACGTCATCGTCCTCGATCCGCCGAAATTGATTCACGGTCGCCATGAATTGGATGCGGGACGCAAGACGCACTTCGATATGAATCGTCTCGCCATGCAGTTGCTGGCGCCGCGGGGAACGTTCCTCACTTGCACCTGTTCGGGGCTGTTGGGGACCGACGATTTCCTCAAGCTGGTCTGTTCGGCGTCGATGCAGGCAGGAACCCCGCTCCCCGACGGTAAAGATTCCAATGCTCTCCAAAGGGCGCCGCGGTCGATGCGTGTCTTTCATCGGAGCGGAGCGGCCGCCGACCATCCCGTCGGCAGTCACGCCCCCGAAACCCGCTATCTCGATGCGATCTGGTGCCGGTTTGATTGAATTCGGTTTTTTTCATTGCTAGCGTGAGTTCTCTCCAGCATTGACGTCTCAGACCGGGGCGGATTCTCGGTCCCTGCACACAACAGGCGTGGAGGCATCAATGCAGGTGGAAAATTTTGGCAGGAATGTGCGGTTTGAACCGCGCACTATTTGTATACCCGGTTCGGTCTCCGAGCTGATCGAGACCATCAACCGCGAAAAGCCGGAGCATATTCGAGTGATCGCTTCAGGGCATGCCTGGAGTCCTTTGATCGAGACAGACGATTTCCTCGTCGATTTGAAATTTCTCAATCAGGTCGAGGTGTTTGAAGAACACGGCGAAACATTGGTTCGGATCGGTGGCGGATGCCAAATAAAACATTTGATTGAGATCCTCAATCAATCCGGTGTGACGCTCCCGTCAATTGGACTGATTACCGAGCAGCGAATTGCCGGAGCCATCTCAACAGGCACCCACGGGTCGGGAAAGCATAGCCTCTCTCATTACGTCCGATCGCTCTCAATCGTCTGTTACGAAGAGGAGTCTGAGGAAGCCGTCTTAAAGACGATTGACGCGGGGCCGGAACTGCAAGCTGCCCGGTGCTCGTTGGGGTGCCTGGGGATCATTGTCGAAGTCGTGATGCCCTGTATTCCCCAGTACCTCGTCGCTGAGGGGTGGACGGTCCATGAGAAATTCGAGGACGCTTTTCAACGCGAAGCGATCTCGCCGTTACAACAGTTTTTCTTACTCCCCCATAGTTGGAAATATTATTGCCAGGAGCGGGTTGTTTCGCAGCGAACCTCTCGCTCGACCTTTGCCTGGCTGTACTCCATCTACTGGTGGCTATGTTTTGACCTGGGGATGCATTTAGGAATATTGTTGTCTGCACGCTGGTGTCGATCGAAAACTCTGGTTCGATTCCTGTTTCGCCGCGTGGTTCCCATCTTCGTCCCTCGCTGGGGAGCGACGACCGATCGCAGCGATCGAATTCTGACCATGGAACACGAGCTGTTTCGACATCTGGAACTGGAGTTGTTTGTGCTGGGGGAGAGTCTCTCTGCGGCTGCCGACTATGTAAAAAGGGTCTTGAGGTTTGCTGATTCCGGGACGGATACGCTTACAGACGATGAGAAAAGGCAATTGGAAGAATGGGGTTTAGACGTTGCCTATCAATCGCTGAGAGAATCGTACACACACCACTACCCCATCTGTTTCCGGAAAATCAAAGCCGATGAGACCATGATCTCGATGTCTTCCGGATCGGAGGTGACTTGGTACTCTCTCAGTCTGATCACCTATGTCGAACCGCGAGGACGGTTTTACGATCTGGCGACTTTTCTGACTCGCAGCATGGCGAGAATGTACGGAGCCCGGATTCACTGGGGAAAATGGTTTCCGAAGGAACACGTTGAGGTGATTTCGAATTATCCTCGTCTGGAGGAGTTCCGAACGGTAGCTCAGAAATATGATCCTCGAGAAGTCTTCCGAAACGAATTCATCGATCGAGTCATATTCGACAATGAACAGTAATGCAATCTGACGCGGATCATACGTCAGCACCTATTTCTGACGTTCGCGCATCACGGCCCGAAAGACACGGTCGAATAGCTTGGCGTCTTCCTCATAATTCCCTGTATTCGTGAGATCACGCATTTTCATATGCGGTCCGGAAACGGGTGAGGATTGCGAATCGACCCGGTCCGATTGGGATGAGGCCGATTCCTCAGGTTGTTGGGCGTTATAGCGATTGAGATTCGCTGGTTGGTCCGCTTCCTCTTCAGTCGGTTTCCAGGAGATCGGGAACATCGGCTGAGCCGTCGTGGGATGCGCCTGGTCTATGCGTAGTTTTTGCCCGACCGGAGGTTGATAGGGATTCGCCTCGCTCGACGATTGTGGCACATCCGTGGCGGCGTCGATTTCGGGAGGTTCGACTTGATCGGCCAGGGCCGAGTGACGAACCCTGCGAGCTTGTTCCTGTAGTAGTTCTCGCATCAATGGGCTGTCCATGATGGACTGCGGGATCGATTTCATCGGTTCCGGGCGAGAGGGCTCGGAAACGGATTCCAGAACATCGGACTCTTCCGCAGGCATGACGTCTTCCACAATGGTCGCCGGAGGCTCCTCGACAACATCCACCTTCCGAGGTTCCTCCTTGGTGACGTCAGCTTCCGGTTCGACGGTTTTCTCAGGAAGAACGTTTTCGGGGGCGGCTGTCGGTTCGGCGTGGCTTGCTGCCAGTTCCTCAGGCGGAACTGTTTCCGTCTGCGGCGAGTTGGAAGAATCGATGGGTGATTCTTCGATCGTCGCAGTCGCAGCAACCCAGGGTTGGCGGTCGTGAGACGTTTGCACCGTTTCGCTGTCTGGTTGGTCGCTGGCGACATATCGCTTTAACATTCTCGCCGACTGACGTTCGCGAATGAACCAGGCGACTCCGAACAGGGAAACGATAATCAGAAAGCTCACCAGATACGTCGTCTGCTGGGAAGAGAGCAGAGCGTTTGGTTTGTCGTTTGCAGGAATGGTCAGATCGAGCACTTCGCCGGCAGGCATCTCTGTGTCACTCGATTCCATTTCCTGGAAGGCTTGCTGGAAGGCTTGCTGGAAGGCGTCAAACTGCTCGGCGTCGTCCATTTGAGTTGTTAGTTCCGCCGGTGATTCAGAAGTCTCTTCGGACAACGTTGAAGACTCGGGTGATGAGGCGGTCTCGACTGACTGGGAGGACGACTGCGTGGGCTGTTCCCGAACGCGGGCGTTGATTTTGGGAAGTGACGCTTCGCCGACATATTCGACGGATCGGATGGGAGACTCATTCGAGGCGACTTTCCAATTCTCCGAGCCTGTCACTCGAACGGCGGGCGGCAACTCGGGGAGTCTGTCGCGGGCGATTGATTGCGGTTGAAACGTCAGAATCGTTCCGGAAAGAATCGTGTTCGGGGCCATTTCCGCCTGAGCGGGGATGGACTTGGCATTAGGCGGCGGTGTGTTGACCAGTCCTGCCATCGCCGAAATATCCTGTTGCATCAATTCCAGCAGCCCCGCCAGCCGTGCGTTTTCCGGCTTGACTGTAAACAGCACAGGGCGATCGAGAATGTTCAGTAGAACGATTTGGGTAGGGGCATTGAGATCGTTGAGCGAGCGACCGGAATCGTTTAGGCCCAGGTTCTGGTAATATTTGATTGGAGTTTCCGCCAGCAGGATGTCGCCGTCGGCAAACTGAAATTGAAGATCGCGTCGCGGCTCGAGCTCCTGGCGTTTCAAGCCCGCAGGGGTTTGGCGAAAGAGGTAAAATTCGCGACCGCTGTAAGAAGTCAGCCCGCCGGCGTATTCGCCGATCAGTTGTTCGAAGGACGGCAGCTCGTGGGTAAACTCAAACACGCCCGGCTTACCGACCTGTCCGATCACGGTGATGTATTTGGACTTCTTCTCCGAGATCGCCGTCTGGACTCTGCTGTTGTCAGTTTGATCGTCGCTCTCGGTCGACGAATAAAAAGGGCTTTCGTCCTGAGCGGGCGTTTTTTGACTGGGAGCCGGGGAAGACTTCTCCGGGACAGGCGTCTGTTCGGCGGCAGCCGAGGTGTCACCTTTAGGGGATTGAATCACCGACATTTTCCCGCCACCGGAATTGCCAATCACGTTGTTCGATTGCGCGGAGAGCCGGTCAGCTCCCGACACGAGCACGAGGATCAGAGAAAACAACGATAATCGGACGAGCGGACGCGTCATCACGTGCCCCTTTTTTCGGAGGACAATTCCCACACAACCTCGGCGCGAGGTTCGCTATAATCCTTAAAATCGGCACAATCTCACTCCGACCTGAGCCCGAATTTTGAATTCGCGGCAAAGAAACCGAAAAATACGACAGTCCTAACTCCTTGTCTGGACGGCAAATACGAGTGAGTGGACGTCAGAGCTGAACGGGGACATAATGAGATTAGAGACCCGTGAATTCGCAGCGTGTGAGCTAGGTTACTGATCTGAAGTCGGGAACTCTCAAAATCAGAGAACAGAACTTCGGTCAAATTCAATGCATTCAAATACTGAGGACGATTTATGAAACGGAATGAACTCAATCGCAGAGATTTCAGTAAATGGTCGGTCGCCGCGCTCGGCGGACTGGTCGCCGGAACAACCGCCGGTTGCGGCGGAAACGCCGAAACCCCGACGGGAGGAGACGCTGGCGGCGAATCATCTGATGCGGCCGGACCTGAGACGACGGAAGTCGCCGCACATGCCTGTCGCGGATTGAATGATTGCAAAACGGCCAGCAATGAATGCCGAGGCCAGGGGACCTGTGCCACCGAGGCCTGGCACCACGATTGTGCAGGCATGAATGACTGCAAAGGGCAAGGTGGTTGTGGAGAAAATCCGCTCGCCAATACATGTGAGGGAAAAGGAAGCTGTGCTATTCCTTTGATGGATGCGGCTTGGGATAAAGCCCGCAAGAGTATGGAAGCCAAGTGGGAGGAAGCCGGCAAAGAGTTCGGTTCCGCTCCCGCCCAGGCCAGCTGATCCTATTTTGGGAGAAGCGGTCGAATCAAACTGGGGACCGGGGACGTGTTGTCTCGGTCCCTTTTTTTGTCATTGAAATATGTCATTGTGAACAGGAGCGTCGATCGTGGCTGCGGAAGCACGCTTGGGGCATCCGAATCTGGGCCTGGGGGTCGGATTACGGCATGTCCATTTCCGACACATTACGGAGAACTGGCCCGACGTGGACTGGTTTGAGGTGATCTCCGAAAACTTTATGGACACACGGGGACGCCCGCGCGATATTCTGGACCGGGTCGCCGAACGCTATCCGGTCGTGATGCACGGCGTCTCGATGTCGATCGGAAGTACCGATCCCTTGAATCGGGACTACCTCGCGCGGCTGAAACGTCTCGCGGACGACATTCAGCCAGTCTGGATTTCCGACCATGTCTGCTGGACGGGAGTTGCCGGACGGAATTCGCACGACCTGTTACCGATCCCCTATAACGAAGAATCGTTGTCGCACGTGGTGCAGCGGATCCGCACCGTGCAGGAGATCCTCGAACGTCCGCTGGTGCTCGAGAATCCGAGCAGCTACGTCACGTTTCAGGATTCCACGATGAGCGAGTGGGAGTTCATCACGCGGATGGCGGAGGAAGCCGATTGCGGACTCCTGCTCGACGTCAATAATGTCTACGTCTCCGCTTACAACCACGATTTCGATCCCGACGTATTTCTGCAATCCCTACCCCACGAACGGATCGTGCAATTCCATCTGGCCGGGCATTTGAACTGCGGCACTCACTGCATCGACACGCATGACGGCCGCGTGATCGATGACGTCTGGGAGCTGTACCGAAAAGCGCACGAGTTAACGGGAGGCGTCTCGACATTGCTGGAATGGGACGCCAACATTCCCTCTTTCGATGAGATGCACGCCGAAGTTCTCAAAGCGCGTCAGTTCCTCCAAGGGGGGACCTCCGGTCGTGTCCCGCAAGAGAAAGACGTCAGCGATCACGACACTTCCACCGTGCCACATCCGATTAACTATTACGTGGGGTCGGAGGCGGAATGAATCAGCATTCACCGCGCTCGCTAGAGTCGCTCCAGCAGTGGTTTCAATCGGTCATCACGCATCCCGAAGGAGTCCCGGCGGGGATCGAATCGGCGCGCGGGCTGATTGACATCTCGACCGACGATCTGGGATCCGTGGTTCCTGATTGCGGTCAACTCGACGCCCTCGGCAAGGTGCAGGTCTATGGCAACGCCTACTTCGCCCGCTTGATAGAATGTCTCGGGGAAGAGTTCCCCGCCGTCAAAACCGCTCTCGGCGACGAGACGTTTCAGTCCTTCGCCTTTTCGTACCTTCAGCAATGTCCCTCCATCAGTTACACCCTGGCCGACCTCGGACGCCGGTTTCCCGAGTTCCTCGAACAGACCAAACCGCACGACGCGGGGGAACTCGGCTGGGCCGACTTTCTGATCGACCTCGCCCGTCTCGAATGGCACTACAGCGAAATCTTCAACGCGGCGGGAACCGAGACGACTCCCACTCTCTCCCCCGAAAGGCTCCAGACTCTCACACCCGAGCAATTCGCTTCCTGTCGATTGCAACCCGCTCCCTGTGTGCGGCTCGACCAGTTTCGTTTCCCGGTTCACGAGTACGCGACGGCGATCCGCAAGAAACAGGAATCGCCCCCCTTTCCCCAGCCGGAGACGACTTTTCTGGTGATGACCCGTCGTCATTACATCGTCCGGCGGGTATCGGTCAGCGAAGCGGAATATTCGGTGCTGCAAGCGATTCTGCAGTCCGGCAACGAACCGATTGGAGCGATTCTCGATCGGGCGTCCGAGCAGTGGTCAGCAGCGATGCAACGCGACCTGCAATCGTGGTTTGCCAACTGGTCCGCGGCCGGTTATTTCGTCACGGTTGAAGAGGTGTAAGAAACGAGCCTGCTGTGAGTTGATTGAGACAGCCTGCGGGTGCTCCAGTGTGTCGAGTTGACTCTCGGTGTTCTCGCTGTCGGTGAACTATCTGCTCTCGGGGATCATTGAGACCTTCTTAACAAATAGATCAGTTTTTGAAAGGCAGACCCGAATCTCACCTGGCAGAGAATCTGACCTCCGTCGCCAAAGCTCCGCCTCTCGAAATTCAAGAGCGTGTGGGCCGGGTGCTTGTTTGAAAAAGTATCACTGGCTTTGCAGTTGCTGGAGGTACGTGATCCGCAGAGGGGTCAAACCCGATTGAGGATCGATTTGCTGACTTTGAGTCAGTGCTTGAACGGCAACCGCATGGTCTCCAACTTCGATCGCCACACACCCCAGGTAAAACAAAAGCTCTGATCGCAATTCCAGCGGCAGATTCCCTTGCTCGACCAGAGAGTACATCGACTTGGCGAGTTCCTCCAGTGGTTGATCCAGTGAGGAGAGAATCACAGAGTAAAACGGTCTGTGGGTCGGATCGAGATGCTCAATCTGATCGCGAGCCGCTACGGTGTTTCCCGCTCTCAAATAAAAACGGATCAAACCCTCTTCACTCATTTCACTGTAATCAGTGCGTTCAGGTGGATTTGCCTCAAAATCTTTTTCCGTAACGAATGATGGGAAGAGTTGCTCTGCGACCGGTTCCAGTTCCAATCCTCGAAGACTCACAAGCAATCGTTCGGATTCCCGACTCGTCCAGCGTTTTTGTGCTGCCAGATTGCGAATCAACGTCAGGGCACGATATTCGTCCAGCAATGAATGCTGACCGGTGTTTCGATGCACTCGATAGGATAGCTCCAGGTAGGACCATGCCTGAATTTTTCGACTTTCGATCGACTGCTCAACCGGAAGCAAGTGGAGGGCTGCATAGGGAAGTCGAATCGAGTTCATGGCTCCCGCGATTTGCGTCGCCTCTGCTGGCGTTGAAGCGGCGATCACTTGGGGAGCAGGGGGGGGAGTCTGTGGCCCGGGCCATTCCAGGTTCAGAAATGTTCGACCGGCAGTTTGGACCTGTTGCCTGAAAGTGGGATCATCAGCATGTCCGAAATAAGTCGCCTGTCCATCAATGCCTATCATTTTCCAATGAGGACTCAGCGAGAGGTCCCGAATCGCATCCTGTTCTGCGGTATCTGCAACGACTAACAGAGGTTTCCAGTCTTTGATTCGATGTAAGTAACCCCCGAAATTCTGGTCCGTACGAAAATATAACAACGCTCGCATCTCTTTGAGATCGCGTGTCAATGCTGCATATTCTGCGTAGTCTTGTCCGTAAAGATCCCACCGGTTATCGATGACGGGGGGATACTGTTCCGTCGTTTGAACATCAAGCCATTCGGAACAGCGGTCAAGATCGAGCAGCAGAGCGGGGCCCTCGCTCTTCCATTCCAGAGGATCGATTCGATGTACCGCCAATGTACCTTCGAAAAGATATTGACGAACGATTGTTCCCGGCCCCGACAGTTTTAACAGGCAGACTCCAGCGATCGAAAGAGTTGCCCCGACACGCATCATTTTTACACGCTTTATGGAAATCCCCGATCTTTCCTCGATTGAAGAGGTAGTGCTTAGACAGAGCAGAGAAGCCACAACACTCAGCCAGAGATAGTATCCACAAAGCAGACCGAGCAGAGTGAACAGGAACAGACAAGTGACGACAGTCAGAGGCCTGTCGATTCCTGATATCGCGTGGTACCAACACGTCAGAAGAGTCAGCACGAGCATCATATGCTCGAGCGTCGGAACACCTGATCCAAATACAGGGGTCAGGGAGTCCAACAACTCTGGATAGACAGGAGTCGTCACCGCGCTCCAGGGACGTAGCAGTGTTTTCCAAAGGCCGGTCGCCATACCTCCGGTGAAGAGCAAAAGGAAGCTGCCTACGGTTCCCAAAAAACCAGATTGCACAAACCGTCTTTGGGAGTCTCCGGTAAGCCACCATGGAATGAAGAGTATAATCCAGAACAGACATACGATACTGATTTCGAGCGTTGTGAAAACTGCGATCGCAACAATGAGTATCAACAACGGCCCCACGAATTTATCCTGTGTGTCACTTCGAGCACGCAGCAAGACATACAGAAGTGCTAGAAGAAGCAGTGCCGTCAGCATATGCCAATCTTCAAACCCGTAACTGAGAGAGATCAGTGCGATTATTGCCGTACCCGTTCCAATACGCGCCGCCAATGATTGGGCCAGAAATCCAATGCAGAGTGAACCCAGGCAAACCATCAAAGGATAAGCGATGCTTCCCCAATTCCGGGTCCACTCAATCTGAGTTGCCGGAATGTGCCAATCTCCCGGTTCGCTGAGAATTGTCTGCCCCGTCGTCGGCATCAGAATTGACCGTCCACTCGGCAAGGAAGGGTGAAAGCTGAGAATGACTAACCCGGAGAGCAAGCACCACCGAATAGGGATTTTGTATCTCTGTCGGACGTCCTCAGGCTTGCGGGAATCGACCGTAGGTCTGTGCGTGGTATGATTCATCTCAATTTACAGTCTCCGACGAGAAGTCAGGCATACGAATCCAGTGATCGGTAAATTGAATGTTCTCGAAGACCTGCACTTTGGGCATATGACACTCCAAGCAGTTGTCCCGATGACCTGCCGAACACAGAACGTGATGATCCTGTTGCGGATCGTGGCATTGCACACATTGCCAGATTCCGCTGGAGTTCTGCATGCTGAGTGGTTGATGGGGATTATGACAGGTGACACAGGTTAATTGGGGAGAATTCTTAAAGCACGGTGATTGCACCAGTCCTACCGGTTGAAAGCGGACAATGTCGGGGTTGCCGGGAGTAATTTCCTCCGGTTTTTGATCCTCGGCGATACGATGGCATTCTCCACATCGTTGAATCGATTCCAGCTGACTGGCAGCGGCCCAGAAACCTTCCTGGATCTCGCCTTCCGACTCGACGTGAGCTTGACGGGGGCCGTGGCAACGTTGGCAGGTCACTCCCGAATGCAGCTCCTGAAAATCTGTCCGTCCTTCGTTCTGTGGCAGGACCGTCGAGTGACAGGAGAAACAGCGTCGCGCTTTGGGAGTATCAAACAGGGTTCCCAAGGCGGCGAAATATCCTGTTCCTTTCTGTAATGATTGGCCTGGAGTAATATCAAAATCATCCGTTTCGTGATACCAGCTCCAACGAAACTCGATAAGATCTCGCTCTCCCCAGCTGTCGGGTAAAGTTCCCACCCAGGTTCTGGCATGAGTCCCTGAACCGAAGCACCAATCCAACTCCAAGTCTCGAATGGACGAACCCACCGTGCTGGACACGACGATCTCTTGCTGATCGATGTCGATAGTCAGCGCCTCATCTTTTTCAGAGGCGACTTGGCGAAATTCTTTGAGCAGCCTCAACGACTCAGGATCGGACGCGGACTGTAGAGTCCGAGCGTGACCGGTCTGCAAGAAGAATTCAGTTTGTTCAAAGTGACAATCTGCGCAAGAATCAGAGTCTGCCCACAATCGAGCTCGACCGAGTTGAGGTTCGGGGAGGGGGTGTGGATGCTTGGCTCGTCCCAGCAAGATAATGGTGATGAGCAAAACAGCCAGAACTACTGGTGGCCATCGTTGTCCCATGAGCTTGACAGATCAACATGTCCAGTGAGAACAAAGAATCCGCCTTGAATATTCGAAAAGATTCAAGGCGGAACCTATATGCAATTTTTCTTAGCCCAGTCGCTAAGAAAGCGAAAGCCAAAATGAAGAATCAGTCAACTCTTTCGCCCGGTGCATTGGCTTCTCGTTCTGCGGCCATTCCTTCATCAGACAGTTCATCGACTGCTGCTTCATCTTCTTCTAAAGGTGTGTCGGGGGCACCGGCTCCTGGATCTCCACCACCACATCCCGGTAGCACACAAAAAGAGATTATGGCTAATGGGAGAATAAAAATAGTGGTTTTGAATTTCATTTGAACGCTCCAATGTTCTGTATTGGTTGTAATTAATTTGCTGAAATGAAGAGAGGCCGCCAAAAATGCTGTTGAACAGCACTCCTGGCAACCTCTCTGAGATTAAAGAAAAAGCATCATAATCCTTGAGTTTCCCCGCCACGGATTGAGCCAACGGCGATCCAGGTTCCCTGATCGATGTTTTCGCTCACAAAGGTGACCGATCCATCACACATCAGGACTTGGACGCCACCGGTATGGTAACTGGAGGCTGACTTGATATCCATGGTTGTCACGGAGGTATCCTGGTCGCAGGCGTACTGAGTATTGGGAGGCATGAGTGTGTTGAACCACGGGCCCCAGTAAACGCGTCCGGACGCCCAGAAACGGTTCCCACGATCATCTTCTCCGTTGATATGCGAAGTCAACCCTTGACCGGTTGATGCACAGGAGTTGTAGTAGGCTCGAATCTTGGCAATGTTGGCCGGATCGTTGTTGTACACACGCGAACTCTGCGTGCCAGTCGCATTATTAAGTGCCCCGGCGGTCGGAACCCGAAAGCCTACTGATGTCTGGGGAGAGTTATCCCAAAGTCCCACTTGGCATTCCGAGGCCATGATTGTGTTGGAAGTCCCATCCTTGATCGCAGAGAAGCGAATAGATGAACGAAAGGAAAACGGTCCTACCGGTGGACTTATCGACCATGTTGCGACCGGTCCAGCTGATAAAGAATAACTACTCGGGGATGAAGACGAGTGTGGGAAGGATGATGAAACCGGGTCGCTCGGGCACAGAAATGTTTGAATCACACTGTTACGAACCCAGAATTCATTGCGAGTTTGATCGCTGGCGCCACCATCGTACCAATAACGATTAAAGTTGAGCTTTTGATAGAGAGACGCTTGATCGACAAAAGGCAAAATCATCGCCAATCCACTCCAACCTTCCCAGCACTTTCGAGTTCCGCTGTCATGAGTACAGGCTTGAGGGCTTCCTGGTAAGGAATTAAAAGTGTCATGATAATTGTGCATCGCCAATCCGATCTGCTTCAGATTGTTTTTGCAACTGCTGCGACGGGCGGCTTCGCGGGCCTGTTGAACTGCTGGCAGTAGCAGGGCGACGAGCACTGCGATGATGGCAATCACCACGAGTAACTCGATCAGGGTAAATCCGCGCTTCAAAGTACGTCTCATCTTGATCTCCTCTAATAAAAAAGTTTGAAAGTAAAGAAAAGTGTTGGTTCGATGAAAAAGGTGTCAATAATCCGACGAAAACTCCGGATAGAATTGATGTTTGATTACGAAAGATAAGATTGTTGGCCTTAACGCCAGAGTGGGCAAAGCCAGTGATCGGTTTCTTTAGATTAGCCGAATCGTGACTGATTTTGAAAGCAGAAATCAGATTTTTTTCAGAATTTGGCTATCAGCCAGTTGAACGATCACATTTGATTGGCCAGATGTGATCAAGTTTCCAGAAGTGCGGTTGGTTGGTGCTGAAGTCCTTTCGATCTATGCCAATCGTTCTCAGCGGCTGAGAATCGGTCTCCAACGATCCACCACGCCCAAATCAGGCGCGCAGCCGCTCCCAAATCCCGCGTCATCTGCGGTCAGATTATTCTCGTAATGTCTTCAAACCGGCGTAGAGGGGGAGAGAGTTTTGTCAGCCCGTGGGCAGTTTCTCTCCGAAGTGTTTGAGAAAGCGGGTTCAGAAAACGCGCGAACAAAACTCGACGCGTGCTGCGAGGAACGTCCGCGCGGACGTTACATTTTTGTTCGAACAGTCCAATCGACACAAACCGAAAGGAGCCGACGAGTTGATTAAGAGTGCGCAAGATCCGGAAATGTGTGTCCCCGAATCTTCAAATCTTGAAACCGGCGTTTCAGCGTTTGGCAACAAACTCGCATCAGGTAGGGCATGCTCCCACATGCCATCCCTGCCAGTTCGCGCTGGCGGCTCAAAACAGCGATCTTTGGCAATTTGATTTCGTGTTTCGTGCTTTGTGTGTTGTTCTTCGTGCCAGGCAACAAAAGACCAAGTACAAAAAACCAAGCACGAAACTCAAACACCTGCGGAAAACACATTGCTATTCGCCGACTGAGCCAGTTGTCCATTCGCCATCGATCAGGCGCCAACAGTCGTCGATCGAATTCTTGTCCTGCAGAACCGGCGGCAGGCGATGCGGACGGACGTTGTCGAAGCATTGCAGCATCGAGAATCGTTTGATTGACGCGGGGATTCCGACGGACGTAAAGACCGGATGTCCGGTCGCCGGGAACGGGCCGCCGTGATTCATGGCGGGGGAGACCGCCACGCCGGTCGGCATTTTGTCATTGAGCAAGCGGCCCACTTTCTGACGCAACAGAGGGGCGACTTGGTCGTAGAGCGAATCGTCGTCGCCGGCGGATTGACTGTAGATGCAGCCGGTCAGGTTTCCTTCCAGCGTGCGGATCACCTGTTTCAGTTCGTCCGCCGAGTCGGCGATCACGAACAGGGAGGCGTTGCCGAACGCTTCGGTTTGCAGCTTGCCGGGGTTCATGAGGAAGTCGCGGGCCGAGACTTTCAGCAAGGTATTCTTGACGCAGAAACCGTCGCCGTCTCCCGCTTCACCGCCGGTCAGCAGGTCGGCTCCCGCCGATTGCAGGGCGATGATCCCTTCGGTGAGACCTTTCTGCGTTCCGCCGCCGAGGAGCGTCCCGACGGGAGCGGCTTCAAACTTGCCGACGGTCGTTTCGAGGAACTGGTCGGTCGCCTCCCCCGAGAGCATCAAGACGAGCCCCGGATTGGTGCAGAACTGGCCGGTCCCCATCAGGCAACTGGTGGTAAACTCGCCCGCGATGTCGTCGCCCCGTTCCTTGAGGGCTCCGGGAAGGATACAGACCGGGTTGATGCTGGAGAGTTCCAGATAGACCGGCTTGCCGGCTTTGTCGGCGGCTTCCTTGATGACCAGTCCCGCGTGGCGTCCACCGGTATAGCCGCAACCACCCATCAGCGGATGCGAGACCATTTTCGCTCCGTCCTCGTGGCTGGTGCGATAGATCATCTGCACGAAGCCGGGAGGCATGGCGGTTGCTTCGGCGGCCTGCTGAGCGGCTTCGGCGAACAGACGCGAGGTTTCCGGATGCGAGGAGTGTCCTTTGCCGATCACCGGGTTTCCGGCGGCGACCGCGGCAGCGAAGTCGCCTCCCGAGATGCCGTTAAAGGCGAAAGGGAAATTGTTCGGTCCGAAGACGACGACCGGTCCCAGCGGTCCAAACATCGACCGGATGCCGTTGGCGGTGTCGATAGTCGCTTCCCGCCACGATTCACTCTCGGCGGCGTCGGCGGCCTGTCGAAGCTGTCCGGTGGTGCGAGGGAGTTCGCCGTCTTTCAGTCGCGGCGAGACGGGGAGGGCGGTTTCGGCGTGAGCGGCTTTGACGAGAGCGTCGGACTTGTCCTCGATAAGATCGGCGTATTTTCGCAGGAAGTCGGCAAAGCGGCTGCCGGGCCAATTACGGACCACTTCCGCCGCTTTGGCGGACGCCTGAACTGCTTCTTCAATCTCGGACCAGGGACTGACCGGGAATTCTTCCGGGAGCTGTTCTTTGGTGGCGGGATTGACGGCATGAAAGGTTTTGGTTCCCAGGGAGGGTTTCCATTCACCATTGATCAGGACAGGTTTGACGCTCATGGGTGTCTCTCTGAAGCTAAGTCTCGATGAAATGATTGACTTCATGTTATCGGGATCAGAGCGGGAAACCAACGCCTGACCGACAATCGGCGAACCTCGGACTTCAGCCGGGTGTCAGTTGAACGAGGATGCGGTTCTGCCGTGAGAGGACGTTCCAAGTTGAAATCTGGCAGGAGATTGCGATCTGGAGTGAATTTTACTCACGCGGCGGAATTCGTTTTCCGATCTATTGATTTTGGAGACAATCCCGTTATATTTCAGGTGTAGGGAATATGCCCTGCATGACAGCGACACGGCCCTGTAGCTCAATTGGTTAGAGTATCGGACTGTCGATCCGAGGGTTGCGGGTTCAAGTCCCGTCGGGGTCGCTTCAAGACACCCACTGCCAGCAATTGGCCGTGGGTGTTTTTTTATTGCGATTTTTGAGGGCTTTTGCCGTTTCTCGCCGATTCCTCTCTCCGGTGCCGTGTGGGGTGCGAATGGTCAGAGATTGCCAGCGAATGCCCCGATTGGATCTGATCTGGTGCAAGCGTTCGCGATGGGGCAGCGAAATCTGATGACTGTGAGGCGAATTCACGAGGTATTTCCTTGAGAGGCATTGCTGGTAACGCTTCGATCCTCCTCGCATGTTTAGCAACGCCTTACCGGTATAGTAATTCATATTGAGGTCCAGGGTCTGATGTCACATCACCTATTGTGCAAACGAAGTAAATGATGCTGTGATCATGCTGGTCTGCATTTCGACATCAATCGAATACCGTGTCCGTGAAAAGATTCCAGACATTCATACGACCTACAGTACATCCAACCTCACTGCACGGTCTGACTGGCTGCTGACAAACCGGGTGTCGTCGATCTGCATCGACAAATCATGAGAATATCCTGCTTCGATCTCTTTGTCCCATGTCCACTCACTGCGTCATTGACACTACGTTTACACTGGACACGCTTTAGGAATCGTTCTTAATCTCCTGGTTTTCGTCCGTTGTTGCCTTCCGCCGTTTGCGGAAATAAGCCAGCATCGGCGGCAAAAATAACAAGTCTCCCAACAGGGCCGAGGAGATGGTCAGACAACCCATGGTGGCGAAGATCCGTTGTTCGCGCATGCCGCTCATGATCACGGTCGAAAAACCGACCGTCAGAATCACAGTTGTCATGATGAGTGCAGTGCCGGTCGAGACGAAAGCGGAACGAATCGCGTCTTCGTCCGACTTATCGTCGCTCTCTTCGCGATAGCGGGTAAGAAAATGGATCGTGTCGTCCACCGCGATCCCCAGGCAGACGGTGAATGCACAAACCATCGCCAGTTCCAGCGAATGACCGGTCGCAACGAGCCATGTCCCTGTAAATGCCAGCGGGAAAAAGTTGGGAACGAGTGCGATCAATCCGATCCGAATCGAGCGATAGGCAATGGTCAGGACGAGGAAGATCACAATCGAAGCACTGCCGAGACTGTAGGTCAAGTCGACGACAATCTGTTGCAGGTTTCGCCAACGCCAGACAGCGTCGCCTTGCAGGCTCAAATTGAATTGCGTTTGTTCCATATCGCGGTTGCGTAATGCCGTTTCGATCCTCTCAAACACGGGACCGTACGTCGCGATTCCCAGATCGCGGACACGAAACGTGACTTTCGCCATGCGGCGTTCGGGCGTGATGAAGACGCGTTTGAGTGCGGGAGGCAAAAGCTCGGCCATCGACATGCGTTGAGCTGCGTCGGGATCACCCGGCAGAGCATCTATAAAACTTTTCAACGACACTGGATGACCGATTAACTCCTCCTTGTCGAGAATCACATGAACGTCTCGCAGCAGATTAAGAATTTCTTCCGAATCGTTGTCGATTTTATCGGTCCAGTGGATACGAACCTCGGCGGTTTCCATACCGTTCAACTTGTCGTCCAGATGTGCGATGGCGCGGGTCACTTCAGAATTGGTTGGCAGTGCGTTTTGGACACGTTCATCGGGTCGCAGGGTCAACGAAATCCCGACGAGAGTCAGCGTCAAACCGATCGCGCAGAAGGTCATGGCTTTACGGCGTTGGAGGACCCAGTCGATCACCACTTCAATCCTGCCGAGGCTGCGATCCACAAGCCCTTCGCCGTGACCTTTCTCGAGTCGATTCCCCAATCGAGTCGAGCAGAGCAGGGGGATGACAAGAATGACGGCGAAAAAGGTGAGTACGACCCCAATCACACAACTCCAACCGAACTCGCGCACCACTTCGTGATGTGCGAGCGACAGGGCTCCCAGTCCAATGGCGGTCGTCAAAGACGTCAGAAAACAGGCGAGCCCGACTTTTTGCAGCGCTTCGGCAGCCGCGGTCCGTGGGGAATCGCCGTTCGCGCGTCGGCGACGAATCTCGACCATGAGATGTACGCCGTCGGTAAAACCGACCAGACTGATCAACACTGGCAGGACAATATCGTTGAAAGGATTCTCCTGCAGGTCGAAAAAGCAGAGAAAACCGAGGGTCCAGAAAACTCCCAGAATCGGCGCTGCGGAAACGATCAGCACCGCCCGGAAGCCACGAAACAGGATCACGGCCATGATCAGAATCATACTGTAGCCGATGACCTGATACCGCTTTTGATTTTCGCCGCGCGATTTTTCGAACGTGATATAGCCCGGGACACGGCCTGTCACTAAAAAAGACATGTCGACATCTTCATATTGATCGTCGACCTGTTGTGCAGTCTGGCGAATCAACTCGGTACATTGCTCGTCTGATTCGACGAATAACCAATCGAGGTGAATCAGCAGCAACAAAGTTTCCGCATCCTCCGAGAGCAGCTGTCCGCGTATGAGCGGATTCGCAAGAGCCTGTTCGCGGGCGTCTTCGAATTGTCGTGCGGAGGCGGTTCCCGTGGGAAAGATCGGATTTTGCAAACTAAACAAGTTGATCGGAGGGACTTCGTCCAGCCAGAAAATGTCTTGGACCATGGACAGCGCTTCGATCGAATCGACCACGTCCCGGATCGCCCGACTTCCTGCGGGAGTAAAGAAACTTTTGCTATCAACGATCAAGACGACATCGGCGTTATCGACTCGCAACGGAGAGACGTCCGGCGGGAGAGCGGTTGAACTGGCGGCTGACGATGTAGAACCTTGCGGACCGGAAGTCGGTTCTTCTCCACCGATGATCCACTCCGGATTGATGCGACCGACTGTAGCAATCACCGTGAATGCGAGAATGGTCAGCAAAACCCAAACGCGATGACGAGTTGTCGCCGCCAGCCAGCGATGAAACAAAGCGTTCATGATCGATTGCGTCGCAGGTAGGACTGGCGAATTTCTTCTCGCGTGACGCGACCATCCTGATCGAGGTCGAGATTTCGAAACCCAAATCGTCCGATGGCGGGAGGAAGTTCGTCTCTGAGAATCACGTCATCTCGATCCAGGTCGAATTTCTGGAAGTACCGGTCCGTATACTCATCGGCCGCCTGTTTGACGGCTGCCGTCGGTCCCGCTGGTTTTGACTCTCGAACGATGGAATCGCTCGAGGATTCGCGACGTGGTACCGCCACTTCCAAAAAGCCGATTGCCATCTCCTGGTACGTTTGATCGCCCCAGGTGACGTAGACACTCGGATCCGGATTGGAAGGATTCCTTTCGGAATTATCAAAATGCGAGACAAACGAAATCCTGTCGACGTCATCCAGGTCGAGCGGTTCGGCAAACGCATAAACGTGCTGCCAGTTAAAATCGTATTGAGGAACGTTCAACAATGTCGTCTTGCGTTCCCCCGAGTGAGCAAACAGACGGAAACTTTTTCCTCTCAGGTGCATGTGAGGTGCAACCGCCAGGAGTTTTCCATTGGGGGGGAGATTCCTACGCGAGGCCTGGACCGGATAATTTTCTTCGTGAGGTGGGATTTCAAAGTCGTGATTGATCGCGGCCAGCGTGAACAATTCGTGCGTCACCTCGGATTCTTCGGCAAAAGATAATCCCAGATGCGTCAAATCCTCTTCCGCTGTTCCCGTGGGGGTGTAGTGCATCTGAAAAACAAGTTTCGATCCAGCCGGGATACGTCGTGCATAGCCAGCGGGCAGAGGCAACGCTCGTTGACCGGGTACATAAGCCGTCAACCACCCGATGCCCTGAGCCTCAGTGCCATCGGGCGGACGCACAAAGACAATACAATGGTGGACGACGGATCGATTTCCGGGCAACACCTGAGCCTCGGTAATCCAGGTCTCTTTTTCGAAGCCGGGATCGACCACATAGTACTGGTATTCTACAAACTCATCAGCGGGGACTCGAAAGGGATGTTTCCCCATGGGCAGAACCAGATCCGGTTCGCGTTCGAGTTGCCACTGACGATCGTTACTCACCGGCTGACCGACGACCGGTGCTGGCAAGTCTTCGGGATCTCCGAACGGCATTCCTCCTGTGACCCATTCTTTGAAGACCTGTTTTTCGGCTTCCGGCATCAAACGGGCGTTGACGAATGAACCATGTTTGGGATCGGCATTCCAGGGCGGCATACGGCCGTTTTCCAGCACCTCAACCATCATGGGAGCCCAGCCGAGAACTTCGTCATACTCCGTCAAAGAGAACGGGCCGATCTCTCCCGGTTGATGACACTCGATGCAATGTTTTTGCAACAGACGCGAGATTTCCCTGGCGTAAGTGATTTCAGTGGTGACTTCGCCATTGTCCACGCGACCGATCAGACATCCGACGCCTTCGGTTCGAGAGACGGTGACCGGCTTTCCCGCCAGCAATTCTTCCAGTGCCTGCTTGAGGTCCGCTCGGGTGGTCTGCGAACGTTTGACTCCCGGCTGATACTCATTGTCGATACGACCGTGATACTTAATCTGTAAGCGGTGATCGAGGACAAAGACTTCCGCCGTCCGCCTGGCGGAATACTGATCGGCAATCCGGTTGTCGTAATCTTTGACCAACGGGAATTCAATTCCCGTCAGCATGACGAACTCTTGCAAATCCTCGACGGAATCGTGGAGATTGCTTCCAACGCCGATGAACGTGACTCCCTGAGAAGAAAGTTGTTCTGAGAGTTTCTGCAAGCGTGGACCATACAATCGAGCGACGGGACACTCCGCCCCGAGAAAACAGACAACTGTGTAGCGTTCCTCGTCTGTCTGTTGAACTAGAACCGGCTGGTTGTTCAACGATTTGGCCGAAAACGCCAGGGAGTATTCGTCATTCGCGAAACTTTCTGCCGGGGACAACAAACCCGGCAATACACACCACAGAAACAGGACATGAACACGCATAATCAATCGCTGACTCGTTTAAAGAAAAAGAGAGGTTTGACTGAATAGCCTACCCGGCTTGAGTCTGCACAGTTTCAGTGAGATTCATCATAAGAGGATTTGGTGAACCAGCAAGGGGAAACCGCACAGGTGCATTTCATCGACGCGAGCAAGTCGTGGTACAAATCCTGAAATTTACGGAGAGGATCACGCCCGCTAAGCGGTGGGCTTCGGCGCGGAAAAGGTGAAAAAGCCTCCCCGGGCCGCCTGAGAGCGACTCGCGAGACGACTGGATTCACTTGAGGGATCCCTCCGAGAAGACCGATCTGGCTGGCCAGGAAACTGATCGAGCGGCTACCATGCTGAAGCGTCTCAAGATTTGGTACAACGACACCCAACGCATCGCCACCCCTCAACCAGGCGGTTGGCCACGAAATCACCAATGAGGACAACAGGAGTAACAACATGAGTCTCAAAATTCTGCGAATGATGATCATTGTCCTTTGGCTGTCATCCGGCGCGAGTGGAGCCTCAGAGAAACTCAATGTGTTGTTGATCACTGCCGACGACCTGGGAGTCCAACTTTCCTGCTATGGTGACCCGATTGCCCGGACGCCCCACATCGATGAACTCGCCCGGAACTCGGTCCGGTTTCAAACGGCATACGTGAGTCAGGCCTCCTGCAGTCCCTCGCGATCCACGATGTTCACAGGCTTGTACCCGCACGGTAACGGTCATTATGGACTGGCGAATGCCAACGTCGGCTTTCAGGTTCACGAAGAATTGTACGATGACTTGTTGCCCAATGTGCTTCAGCGGGCCGGCTATCGCACGGGCATCATCGGAAAATTGCACGTCAATCCGGAAAAGGAGTTCCAGTTCGATATGCGGCAAGGAAAAGGATTCGGAAGTCGGCAAGTGAAACAACAAGTGCAATATGCCCGAGAGTTTGTGAACCAACCGAGCGATCGCCCCTGGTTTCTGATGTTTAACATGTTTGATCCACACGTGGCCCGAAAACGTCTTCCAGATGGAGGGCGAGGACCACAATACTTCCCCGATCGAGTGGAAGGATTGCCGGAATCTGTTCTGAAAGCGGACGACGTTCCTCCCTGGTCCTGGCAACAGATCGACTCACCAGCCCAGCGCACCAAGATCGCCGGCTATTATAACTGCGTGCATCGCATCGACGCTGCGATCGGAATGCTGACTGACTTGCTGCACGAAACAAATCACTGGGCCGACACACTGATCATCTTTTTGGGAGATCACGGACCACCATTTGCGCGTGGAAAGACCAGCTGTTACGAAGCGGGACTGCGTGTCCCGTTTCTGGCTCGCTGGCCGGGGGTTTCAGAATCCCATGTTTCGAACCGGCTCGTGGGAAGTGTCGACATCTACCCGACAATTCTCGATGCGGCGAATATCGAGATACCGGACCAATTGCATGGGCGCTCGCTCCGGCCCGTTCTGGTGCCCTCAGATTCTGTTGATTGGCGCAAGGCTTTGGTGGCGGAATTCCACTATCACGGTGCTGCACCTTTTTTCCCGCGACGCGCCATCACTGATGGGCGATTCAAGCTGATACATAACCTTCGGGCGGGGGAGTTGTTGGCTTCACCGTCCGTTGACGGTGACCGGGCTAATATTCTGGCGCAGCAACTGAGTGCCGACCATCCGGCCCGGTTAGCCATGGAGCGCCTGCAGGATCCGCCGGAATGGGAGTTGTACGATCTCAAAAACGACCCGATCGAGTTTGACAATCTGTCGAACGATCCTGCAATGGCCGGAGAGGCACATCGACTGAAGCAGGCGCTACGCGATTGGCAACAGCGGACGGAAGATCCCTTTACGGATGCCGAGTTTCGTGAAAAGATCGAAACGAAGTATCAAAAATAGTACAATGATGGCTAATCGTTCAATTGCTTCCCATTTTCCAGAAATGCGACTGGCAGATGGTTCTTCACACAATCGTTGACTTCGTGAGGGAATGTTGGAGAACTAGGAAGTCGTGTGAGTTTTTTAATGATTGATTCAAAAAATATTCATTCCGTTGTCGTCATGCTCGTGATGGTTGTGGCGGTCTGCTTTTCAAGCCGCGGCACTTGCACGGCTCAGTCGCCCGAACGCGCGACTCTGTCTGATCGTAAAGCAGACGCCGAGAAGTTCTTTCGAGAGCGCGTGACACCGTTTATCAAAACCTATTGTATGGAGTGCCATCAAAACAGACGACCCACAGAGGCTGGCCTCAGTTTCACTCCAGCCCTGCAGACTCCAGGGCATGCTGCCTTCAGCGAGAAGTGGGAGAAAGCGGCCGCTCGAGTGGAGGCGCACGATATGCCGCCGGACGGGTTGGACCAACCGACGGACGAAGAACGTCAGATGTTTATCGAGTGGTTGGAGAAGGTCAAGTATCTCAGCCCCAGAGATCCGGGGCCGTTTGTCATTCGTCGGTTAACCAAAACGGAATACGGAAACACCTTGCGCGATCTGTTTGGTATCGACCCGAAGATTGCTGAGACGTTACCGGACGAAGTGAGCGGCGAAGGATATCTCAATTCTCTCTCGCCCCTGCAACTCGAACAGTATCTTGCGATTACCGAAGAGGTGCTCAATCAGGTCCTGGCCTCTGATAATTCCCCGCCCACAAAACTGCAACAGCGACTGTTTGGTGAGCCACTCCCCGAGGCCGAGACTCGGCAGGCGGCCCGGAAAGTTGCCCAATCACTGACGAAAAAAGTTTACCGACGACCGGCCTCCGCTGACGAGCTGAAGGTCTTGATGGACGTGTTCGATCTGGGACAACAAAATGATCTCTCCGATCGCGCGTCTCTGCGTTTGATGCTCAAGGCGATGCTGGTGTCTCCACAGTTTCTGTTCATCACGCCGGCTGAGAAGTTCGACGATCAGGACGATTCTGAGAATAAGATTGTTCCTCTAGATGATTACCAACTCGCATCCCGGTTATCGTACCTGTTGTGGGAAACCATGCCGGACGATGAGCTGATGGCGCTGGCTGACGCAGGAACGCTGCACGAGGTGGAGGTTCTGAAAGCTCAGGTGAAACGTATGCTGGAAGATGCTCGTTCCCGCGCTCTGTTTGATGGCTTCGGCACGCAGTGGCTCGGGCTTAGAGATCTCCACGAGAGGACATTCGATCCGGAAAAGTACCCTCAAATGACCGACGAGATGCGATCGGCGATGTACGACGAAGCCCGTCTCTTTTTTGAAAGTGTCATGCGCGAGAACCGCAGCATCGCCAGTTTTCTCGACAGTCACTACACATTTCTCAATGAAGACCTGGCGACAATCTACGGGCTCGAGGAAACCGTTCGAGGCTCGCACATGCGAAAGGTCAAATTGTCCGATCGCAATCGAGGTGGGCTGTTGGGGATGCCGGGAGTTCTGGCGGCCACCTCGTTTCCCAATCGCACCAGCCCCGTCAATCGCGGAGTCTGGGTACTGGAGCAGGTGCTCGGTGACCGCGTTCCCGCCGCCCCGCCCAATGTACCAGCACTGGAGAAACAGGAAGAACAGTCGATCGCCAACTTGACTCTCCGCGAACGGACCGAACTGCACCGTTCCGATCCGGTTTGTGCCAACTGCCATCGATTGCTCGACCCGATCGGATTTGGTCTGGAAAACTTCGATGCCATCGGGCGTTGGCGTGATCGGGACGAGAACGGGAAATCGATCGACGCCTCCGGCGAGCTTCCC
Organism: Planctomycetaceae bacterium; assembly: GCA_014762625.1. Taxonomy (GTDB): domain Bacteria; phylum Planctomycetota; class Planctomycetia; order Planctomycetales; family Planctomycetaceae; genus JABURQ01. The sequence continues at coordinate 58,945 of JABURQ010000174.1, forward strand.
GATGGGAGTCGTTTTTCGAATCCCCGGGAATTGAAGGAAATGATTGCCGGGCGTCTCGATGATTTTTCCCGCAATCTGATGGAGAAACTGTTAGCCTATGCCTTATGTCGCAAGTTGGAAGGCTACGATGAGATTGTCGTCGATGAGTTGATGCAGAAACTCGCTCAGGATGACTATCGCATGCAAACTCTGGTCACACTGGTCGTTACCAGCTATCCCTTCACCCATCGACGAACTGAATAACATTTGAAGAGCCAACACGGAGCATAGACGTACGGGAGCTTCCATGAATCAAAACACAATCATTGATCGTCGCGCTTGTCTGAAAGGAGTGGGCGCTTCACTTGCGTTGCCTTTGCTGGAGACCATGGGCTGGGCTGAAGCGAAAGAGAACAGCCTTCTCAAACCGCCGGTCCGTATGGGATTCATGTACATGCCCCACGGCGTGATCATGGATGAATTCTGGCCTCAGAATGCCGAGAGCTTCCTGACATCGCCACCGCCCGCGCTCGATTCGCTGCGACCGATCCTCGATCAGTGCCTGTTGATGAAGGGGATTGCGGGAGTTCCCAACGGTCCCTACAGAGGTGCGCCTCATGCACTCGAGCTCTCGACGTGGCTCACAGCAGCGTTGCCTGATCCCGACAAACGGGACGAAATCAGCATTTCGATTTCCGCCGACCAGATTGCGGCCAACGTCCTGGGTGCCTTCACGACGTTGCCCTCGTTGGAGCTTGCCACCATGCCGCAAACGTGGAAGGAGAATCAGGCAGGGCTCAACGAGGCTTATTATTCGCACTGCAGCTTCCGATCGCCCACCCAGGCGGTCCCGGCCGAGATCAATCCGCGAAATGTGTTAAATCGCTTGTTCAACAAGGATGAAAAAGGCACCGGGCAGAAACCGAAAGGGATGAACCCGCTAGATCGGAGCATGTTGGACCTGGTCCTCGGCGGCGCACGCGATCTACGACGAACCCTCTCGCCGACCGATCAGCGAAAATTGGACGAGTATCTCGACAGTGTGCGTTCGGTGGAACGGCGGATTGCCGCCATCGAACTTCGACAAAAAGAGGCCGCTTTGGAAAAGGCGGGTGTTCGGTCCAGCCGGCGCCACGATTCGGACTCCCCACCAATTGAGATCAAAATTCCCGAGGGAGACAAACGTAGCGAGTACATGCAGGTGATGTGCGATCTCAACATCCTGGCCTTTCAGACCGATACCACTCGCGTCTGCACCTACATCGGATCGACCCCGAACGGCGTGTCGTATCCCGAATTGGGCTTCACGGACAAACACCATTCGACGACCCACCACAATAACCAACCGGAGAAGGTCAAAAAGGTCGCCGCGATCACCAAATTCAATATCGATCAGTTTGCCTACATGGTCAATAAAATGGCGAACCTGCGCGAGGGTGATGGCACGCTCCTGGATAACTGCATCATGATTTGGGGGTCGGGGCTCGAAGACGGCAACAAGCACCGCCGGGAGAACCTGCCGTTCATCATCGCGGGCAAGGGGGGCGGTTCGGTCAACACGGGGCGTTTTTTACCGAATGTGAAGGGGAACCAAGGCGATCTGCTGACGTCCTTGCTGAAGTGCGCCGGTGTCCCCACGGATCGTCCGGTCGGCATCGCTACCAAGGAAATCAAAGAGATCTACGCCGATACGTAATCGCATCGGTCGGTCTGTTGCATCTCCTCGATGTGATCGATCGTGATTATGTGTTCGTAGGTCATGCCGAAAAGTAGCTTCGGAAGAAGAAGGTGGGCGAGCTCCATTTGTCCACGAATTCCCGGTCACGCTCTGCACGCCAAAGTGAGTCCTCTTACAAGCCTATGGATTCATACAACCGCTTTGACCAGAGCGTGAGCTTCTTCCCATCGGACTCCACTCCCCGCGAAAGAAATTAACCCTTCAACGAATGGGGCCACTTTCGCTGCAGGTTATTGCTGTGTGTCTAAGAGTAAATGTGCACTGTCTTTGTCTTGGCCTGAGAGGCATCCCCCTCCACATAATCGTCATAATCGTTAAATATTCCCAGTTGGGGAGACGATGAAAGTCGTAGCAAGTCTTGTACTGATGAGTAGTGCTGGTGGGGAATGGTTCGGTTTCTGGTTCAATTCGGACTTTGCAGTGCGCTCTGGTGCGTTTTCCTCCTGGGGAATCTTTGCGCTCAACAGATTGCTCCCCAGACCTCAAGCCCGGCAGAATCGCCGACGCTACAGCAAATTCAGTGGCGTCTCCAGGCGCAGCAACGCGAGATCACGCAGTTACGCGAAGAACTACATAGGTCGATTGCAGCACCTCCCTTACCGACCCCCAACAATCAACAGGAAGTGCAAGGTCGCGCGACGCTGAATGGTTCGCTGCGTAGTTCCCCCTCGCCTCTCGAGAACCCCATCATCGCTCAACTTTCAGAAGATCAATTTACCCAGGTCGGATCAAGCCAGAGCACGGGACTCAACCTGAATACCTACACTTCGTTGTTCGATGAGGGGATTGTGATCGAATCGGACGATGTGGCGCTGAAGATCGGCGGTTACGTCAAAGTCGATTTCATCAAAGATTTCAATCCCATCGCGGATGAGTTCGCTTTCAACACACGAACCATCGAGGTCAATGCCCGGGATCGCGAGAACAGCAATGTCCATGCGCGGCAGTCTCGACTGAACTTTGACACTCGCTGGAATACCGAGGCGGGGCCCGTTCGCGCCTTCATCGAGGCGGACTTTTTCGGAGCCGGGAATGCCTTTCGTTTGCGCCATGCGTATGGTGAAGTGCAAAGTTTGATCGTCGGACAAACCTGGTCCACGTTCGCCAACGTGCGAGCGTTGCCACCCACTTTGGATAACGAGGGTTCGGCCTCGGTCATCAGTCGTCGTCAGGGGCAGATTCGCTGGACGGAAGAACTCTTGGTGCAGGAATTAACCTTCAGCCTGGCCATTGAAGATCCCCAACTCGCTCTGACGGAGAGTTTTGCCGCGCTTGATGTCAGGGGACTCAATGAATCCCCCGATCTGGTGACCAGATTTAAATATTCCGATGATGACACCAGTTTCATGCTGGCGGCTGTTGTCCGACAACTAGGGGCCATCACTCCCTCAGGTTCCAAAATCGAGCAAGCGGCCTGGGGAACGAACTTTTCGATGTCACACCGAGTCACCTCAAAGGATGAAGGGTACATGCAAATTGTGGTCGGTGAGGGAATCGGTTCTTACAAAGGAATTGCCGATGTCGTGACCGACGGAATTTCGCGTGCCGGACTGCTGCCCGCCCTCGGTTGGATGGTCGGTTGGAATCATCGCTGGACTGAACAATTACAATCGAATTTGACCTACTCGGAAAACGTGCTGGACAATCCCGGCTATCAACCTGGCGATGAGTTGCATCGCAATACCTATTTCGCCACGAATGTCATTTGGGCTCCCGCACAGAACTTCTTCACGGGAATCGAATACCTGTATGGAATTCGTGAGAATGTGAATGGAGACGACGCGGAAGCCCATCGTCTGCAAACCAGTTTCGGTTTTTATCTGCCGTAGCAGTTCGTGGCACGTTGGACGTATCGTGATCGGGCTGATCAAAATAGAATGCCAATCCCCACGTAAGAAAAGAAATTGGCCGACTGGTCATTTAAGCCCCATCCTACCCGCACACCGAGTTCGACGACTTCATAGACCTCAATGTGATAGCCGGGTGAAAGGTAGTGTTTGTCGGAATCTCCGGTGGGCGCTTCCGTAAAGATCCCAAAATACTCCAGATGAATGTTTCCCGCGTCTCCGACCGGCATTTTCACCACGGTCGATGGCGTCCACTGCCAGGTCGATTCGCCGTCCCCGGTGAGTTGCGGTCAGAGAACGTTCGCTGCGGGACGCCAGTTTGAATGTTGCGGAAGAGTGTGTTGGACGGAGGAAGGATTTCCCGACAGTGGCGGTGACGCTGATTTTCAGAACCTGAGACGGAGAGACTTGGTCCGCACGATCGCACAGAAATGTCCGGTTGCGGCCACTCAATTCTCGCAGACGATGTTCCCCAACCCAACGACACAGTCGTCGCAGGCGATGACAAGCGCTGCAGGCCGGAACGCGGTCAACCCTTTGTCCACCTGGCGATTATGAATCCTGAACCCGGGAGCCTGTCAAGCAATTTGGGCATTCCTAAAAATCTGGTCGAAGACTGGAGGAGTGTCGGGGTTCGGTGATCATTACAGGAGGTGTTCGGAAAGCGGAGGCTCTCCCGGCTCGTTGAAGCTGGGGGAGAGACGCTGACCGACCAGGCTTACCAAACGGAAGATTGGTTACTTTTCTCTCACAAATGAGGTCAACTGGCTAAAAAACGACTCCTGTACTTGATTTTGGTTCTTCCCCCCTGTCAGTATGGACGTATAGTGAATTGTATAGCTCGACGTGATTTGGTCCTCGATCACGTGGAGAAACGCTTCCTTTGCGAGCAGCATGGTTCGAATTGCCCCGACCTACCAAATAGTCGCTTCCGATGACGGACTCCAATATCGATTCCTCAACCGACTCCTCTCTCAGCGGAATATTTAATCCCGCTGAAGACTATGATTCTGAGCACGTGTTTGGTCCCCCGGCCAAGAGTTGCTCGGCGGGAGTTGCTTTTGAGGTCCATGTCCTGAACGCTGAAGACGACCTGATCGACACCTATCGCTTCACCGAGAGCTTCGTATTGATCGGACGTTCGCCCGATTGCGATCTCGTGTTGCCGCATCTGGATGTCAGTTATCGTCATGCCTACATTCAGGAGATCTTCGGGCGTTTCGTCTGCGTCGATCTGGTGAGTCGAACGGGGACACACTGGCCGGAAGGGCCGCGCCCGTTTGGCTGGTTCGATGAATCGCCCGTGAAAATCGGTCCTTACCGACTCCAGTTTTCGTGCTCTGAGGAGTCGGAAAATTACGACAGCCATTCGTCAATTTTCGCCGATCCCGAATTTCACCCCCAGGCTTTCTTCCGGCGTCTGTCGGAGAAAAACAGTTTGCCCGATGTGAGTCTCGAATTTCTGGGACGACGAAATCAGCAAGCCTGGGCCATTCAATGGCCCATTATGCTGATCGGGTCCAGTGCCCGCTGTAAATTACGACTCCAACACAAGTCGGTTTCGAAAGTCCACTGTTGCCTTAACCTGAAGCCGGATGGCCTCTGGGTGGCTGATCTGTTGGGCAAAAATGGGACGCTGGTCGATGGAGAACCGGTTCGCAGTCAGCGACTCAATGATGGTTCGGTGCTGAAGATCGGGAAATACGAGTTTCGCGTTCACTATAATTCCCCGAGCGAAAACCTCAGTCAGATTCAGAAGGACACTTCTCAACCCGGCCCACCAGCGGGCGTCAGCGAAAAGGCGATGAGTCAACTCATCGCTCAAATTGCCGACATGCAGCAGCAGTTTCTCGAGCAATCGAGTCAGCAAACGAAGATGATGCTGGAATTCTTTTCCATGATGCATACGAATCAGCATAACCTGCTCCGGGATGAGCTGAATCGCGTGCACAAGATTGAAGACGAGCTTCGCGAACTACGAGAATTGCTGGCGAAGTCCAACCAGTCAGGTGCAGCGACTGCCGAGCCCCAAACGGAGCCCAATACTTCCGATTCGAAATCGTCAGCACTACCGCGATTGGAAGAACCGCGGCCGCAATCGGCACCGGATGCCTCAAATTCTCCGACGCGAAAAGAAAATGTCTCGGAGGAGCAGGCCCTCTCTGACTCCGAAGAAAGTAAGCTCGAATCGAACTCTGGTTTGTCGGACGAAGATTTGGCGTCTTTTACCGAAGAGCCGGTGGAGTCTGATTCTGCCGACGTCTCCTCAACCGACCTAGATGCCCTCGCGGAGGAAGATAACACCTCGGACCAAGAGGAGTCGTCTGAGCCGGTCGGACTGGCGGATGAAAGCCATCATGCCGAGATCATGCAGCGCATGTTTGCTCTGGAAAAAGAAAAAGAAAACATCCTCAAGCGAATGATGCGATCGGTCTTCCAGTGATCTCCGTTCTGGAATCTGTGTCCATCGTTTGGATAGACTCGCTTGTACTTGTTGTAGAGTCAAAGAGGGGATTGAGCATCACGAGAGCAGCGTGGGATATTGGGCTACATCTGAAATTGATGAAGCGACGTGGCGAACACCGATGATCCCCTGAGAAATGGTTCAAGGTGTGGGCCGAGTGAGCTCCAAATAAATTCGAGCCTGAACCCAGAGTGTAGGGTTCAGACTCGAATTTTTTCACATCCCAACGGAGGGGAGCCGAGTGGGAAAATGATCAAGTTTATAGGGAGGGCTGAATACTCGTTTGGCTGGCGTCTCTCTGGAACGCTTTCTTGTACAGGCGCCATGCCGAGAGTGAGGCAACATAGAATTCCTGTACAGGGCTGTTAGGACCAGGATTCTTGTTTTTGTGGCCTTAAAATCGGGGTGCTGATCGTTGCAGGACCCGCGAAGAGTGATTTGAGATAGGACCACAAAGATTGTTGTTGGAGGCCTTCTTGATGATCCAGCCAATCACGGCATTCATCTAAGGAGCCGACATAGCAGGCGTTTTCCTGGCTGGAACTGCGGACTTCCCAGCGGTCATCGGCTCGATAGCATAAATACATACTCATGGTAGGTATCCTTGTTTGATTCTAATTCTTGACTAACTTACTTAACGAAAGGGTCTGTCAAAAAAAGATCAGAGGAGAGGGGCAATTCTATACCTGCTTTGATTTATCGGTCATCGGTAATTTTCCCATAACCGAGACTCAAAGATGCTTCACGTTTTGAGGCCTTGCGCCTGAAAAATCAGAAAAAGTGGAATTCTTTCAAAAAATCCAGGGAATGACTCCTTCCCAATTTAATTCGTGCAGCGAATTTCAGGTTTTGTTGCTATTTGTCAACATTTCGCTTTTTTGACACATCCCATGCTCAAAAGACCAAGATTCGCAATCTTCTTGAGGGGCGAATAGATATTTTGTTCAGAAAAATAGGACAAATACTCGACTGATCGCTGCGGTTACCGAACGTGCGAGTCTTTGACAAACTGGGCATTTGGACGTTTCGGATGACGACTGGATGTTGGAGAAGAAGTCGATATCTGCTGGGTATCGTTGTCTCGGCCACGATCTTCAGATCTCTCATGAGATGGTGATGGTTTTCAGAACACGATCGTCAATGAGGAAAAAATTCCATCCCGCTCCAGGGCCGATTGTTCTGAGAAGTTTTTCAGCCCACGTAATTCAACGAAGGTGCGGGGAGAGAGCTTTCTTTGGTAGCGAAGACCCAGACCCAGGACATCGGCGGAATTCCGTCGCTCGTACGCCAATTCAGGGATCCAGGATTCATCTTTGTGATGGCGAAAGAGTTGCGTGCCTAAAGAGACGCCGTAGCGTTCTGAAGGAGGAGCGCCTCCGGCAATCTGGAGCAGCGGATCGACGGAGAAGGAGTTGCGCAGACGGTTGAATCCTCCGCCCGAGATGGGAGCCCAGTTCTCATTGGCGTAAAACAGATTCAGGTAGGTGACCGTTTCTTCGATCCCGGTTCTCGACTGGATCGCTCGGCTGGGAAGGCGAGTGAGATTCGTTTCCAGCACCTGTAATTGGCCGATATCCCCTTCGTGGAAGCGAACCATGCTCCGGGTCGCCAGGCTGAAGGGGCCGAAAAAACGGGTCGCGCTGAGGGCCGCGTAATGGCTCTGGAACTCCGGTCCGCTGGCCCGATTGAGCCAGGCGTAGGTTCCCTCGTAAAACAGGTTCCGGTAGTCGGCCTGCAGGTTGACTCCCAATAGATCGGCGTCTGCGGGAGCGGCGTCGACATCGTCGAACGCATAAAACAGCTGCAGGTTCAGGTTGCTGAGGTTGTGGGGCACCAGATTATTCTTGCCGAGGACGACTCCGACAATCTCGTCGTTCATCAACAGGCCGTTGTGTAAACGAAACAGAAAGCGACCGAGCGTGAAGTTCACGTCCCATTGCTGGGTCTCGTCGCCACCCCAGGGACCGAACAGGCTTTGCAGTTCCCCCTCGAACCACCAACGTTGAGGCACGCCGGTGGTGTTATCAATAAACCGCTCGGGATCATTCAATTTCCAGAGGGATCCACCGGAATTATCTTCGCCGAACGGGCGAAACTGGACGTGTAACCGTTCGGTTCCCGTGAGACGATAGTCGAGGTCGAGAAGTAATTGATGGCCGAGCCCGTTGGTTTGTGTTCCTCCCTGATCCAGGAGCACGCCAAACATTTCGTACGATCCGTGCAATGTGAAGCGGGGTTCCCAGTGGGTGGGGTTGTCGCCCCACCATTTCCAGTTCGGCGACCAGCGCACCAACCCTGGACCCAAATAGTCGAGCGGCTCGGCCAACAGCGGTTGCGGTTCTTCCCAGTTCTCCGGCAACCGGAGCAGCGGATCCGAGGGGGCCGGGGCGCTACGCGTGTATCGCTCGCGCATTACATCGCCCGGTTCGTAGAGGTACGCGCCGCCGTGTTGCTGGAGCTCCACGTCGAGCGGCGGGAGATACTCGATCTCGTCGGCCAGCGAGGCCGCAGCGGCCTGCGAGCCCACTGTGGATCCTGAGTTCGCCGTCGACTGCGAGGGACGCCAGCCGTCGACGGTCTGCTGAAGAGTCGTCTGAGCCGGGAGGGGGAGCGGCGGCAGCGCTCCTCGTCGTGCCGGTTCCTCCGCGCAGACCGACAGCTCGACCAGCCAGCAGCAGGCCCCACAGAGCACCCGCATCGAAAGTCGGAGGACATCGTTCATAGGAGGGAATCGGGATGATCACGGCCCCGGCTTCATCCTGTCCGTCGGGGCCCACGGTTGTCAGTGCGGATTAGTCCTTAAACCCGCGGAACAGGGACTTCAATCCACGACCGGAGGAGGACGGGCGATTGTGGACCTGGATCGTGCCGTGATACTCGTCGATCACGACCGTCTCCAGTTGGGACTTCAGATGGGGAATACCAATTTTATCGAATAATACCGGCGGGAGATTGCGGAAGTTCAGCCGCACCTGCACGTGGCAGGGGCCCTCACAATCGGGGACCCGGACCGGGTATTTCTGACTGACGGTCGCCAGTGGGGGAATGCTGGCTTTCGAGACCCGAAACCCGCTGGGGCGTCCGAATGATTGAGCCGCCTGATCGGTGGGGCGGATCACGTTCAGCGGGGAGAGGTCGCGGTTGACCGAGAGGATGACCGAGCGTTCGGTCCCCTGGGCGGTCAAGGCGACGAATTTGCTTTGAAAGTTCAGGAGGTGCTTGTCGTAGGGGAGCTCGCCCCGTTCGACAGCGTGACTGTGGGCATCTCGAAGATCGCCGTTGCGATCGAGATCCCCCGAGACGAACAGCAGATGGCCGGCGGCATCGGTGACCCGAATTTCGACCCACGCCTGTCGCTCGGCACTGAAGCCGGTGGGGAAGTTGTGGCCGGCGGTCAGGCTGGTGACGTCGACATTGATTTTGAGTTTGTCGCCAGGGCCAACGACTTCGGGGTGCAGGACGTCGATTTTGGCGGCGTTTTTCAAGAGCTGGAGGCGGAGCTGCTTAGCTTTGGCGAGTTGCATCCGGTTTTCAACGCGCAACTGCGTCAGAGTGTTTCGCTGGTAGTCGGTCAGCTGGTGCTGTTGGCGATAATCGGTTTCGTACATCCAATCGAGCTTTTCGGGGAACTCGGTGTCGGGTAAGAGGGAGTAGTCGGGACCGACGAAACTATGGTTGGAGAGCCGACGGTCGGGGAGCCGGTCGGGATCGACTCCCGGGACGGTGGCCGCTTTGCCGAGCGGCCTCTGGTGCCGCTTGACGGGGACGCCGGGGGTCGGGCCCATGTGACAATCGTGGCAGGTAATCCCTTGTCGGGCGGCGGGGCTGTTTTGCCATTCAGAAAAAGCCTCTTCGAGTCGGATTCCCTGGGGGCTGGTGACATCGTGGCACGATCCACAGAATGAGGCTTTCGCCAGGTGATCTCCTTTGGTGGAAGCGTGCGAGGAGCCGTCCGGATTGGCAGCGTGATTGAAGGGGCCGTAGAAACAGCCGTCGGTAATTTGTCCGGGAGTGACCGGGATTCGACCGCTCGCTTTGTAGAACGGTTTCTGCAACCGGTGGCAAACGACACAGGTAACCCCTTCCATCGAAATCCGCGAGCGATGGATGTTCCGCATCGACGCCGATTCGCCGATCGAGACACCGATGGGGGTGTGACAACGCGTGCAGAAGGTGCCGATCGTTCCGCCGGTGCGCTCGATCAAGGTTAAGGTGAAAGCTTCCATGACGGGAGAGTGCTGGGCATAAGCGTGCATCGATCGCGACCATTCCGAGTACTGCTTCGGGTGGCAGTGAGCACATTCTTTCGCCGAGACGAAATCGGTTTCCAACAGCGGCCGGGTGTCGCAGGTTTTTGGCAGTTCGTAGTCCAACGCGCCCGAGGCGATCCAGCGATAGAGAGTCTCTAACTGTCCCTGGGTGAGACGTTCCTGGTGGGAATCTTCCGGAGGCATCATGGGAACGTCGGGGGCATTGGAGTCGGGGGACTCGCTGTGGTTCCAGTTCACGTACTCCCATAGCAGCGACTGTTCGGGATGTCCGGGAACGATCAGCTTCCCGGAGGGGCCGTCGCCCATCAGGGTCTGATAGCTGGAGAAGTCGTGCTGGTCGGTGCCGGGGCGGTGGCAGCCGTTACACTTCTGCCGCAGCATCCAGAAGGTTTCGAGCCAGTTACGATCAAACGGCTGCGTATTTTTTCGCACGACGGGAGGGGCGGCGTGGGCTTGGTGGCTGTTAGGAGAGGGGCTCGGAAGCGTGAGGAACAGCAACAGGCAGAGCGTCACGATCCCGACGTAGGGGATGTAGCTTGGGGGCTGACTCCAACGCCGGCTGTTTGTGGGGGACGGCTCGGCGGGAGACGCGGGCTGCCCGGGATCCGTGGGGACGTCTGTGTTGTGAGCTTCCATTCTCAGTTACCGGACAGGGAGGAGGGCGCAGCAGGGGCGATTCAGCCACAGGCAGACACTAGGGTTTCTATCGGCACATGCACGGTGGGAGAGCACAGAACTTCAATGAAACTGCCGAAAACTCCCGTTTTCCCGGTTATTTGGAATGCACGGGCCGTCAGGTTTAACACGATGGACACATGCTTTGGGTGAGGCACGCTCATGACCGATTCGGCTTTGCTGGGCGGTCAGGACGCATATCGTCCCCCTGTCAACGCGGTGCGCAGCAAAAAACCGAGGCCCACTCGGGAGGAGAGTGAGCCTCGGTTGTTGTCAGCACCATTGAAGATTTTACAGAAAAAGGTGACTGCAAGACCTCCAGGAATACGGTTACTTCACGTAGGTATTGCTCGGAGTTCCCGCGATCCAGTCATAACCAGGCGCGGACACCGAGTCGACGGTGGTCGTCCAGGTCCCTTTCTTGGCATTCTTGACCGAGAAGACTACGGTTCCCGCATCGTCGGTGGTCCCGGTGAAGAATTCGCTGGTTCCCGTGGTGCTCACCGTCACGCTGACGGTGGCTCCGGGGACCGGAGCGGAGAACTCATCCAGGATTTGCACGGCGACGTCGAAGTGCTTGTCGCGGTTTTTGCCGCCATACCCGGCGTACTGAATCGAGGAGACGTACATCTCTAGTGGCAGTTCTTCCTCCGGCGGAGGGGGCGGTTCCTCAGCCACCGGCTCTTCGGCGACGGGTTCTTCTTCGGGGGGAGGTGGTTCTCCGTTGAGGAAGACAGCCATTTCCACATCGACCCGTCCGAAGCCGTAGTTGTTGTCGAAACCAGTCGTCCCCAGGTCGAGAGCGCTCAGCGTTAAAAGTTCGCGGATGTCATCGTTTACCAGGCCATCGCCGTTCGAGTCGGTGACACCAATTCCCAACAGCAATGCGGCGGCACCGGCGACATGCGGGGAGGCCATCGAGGTTCCGGACTTCCCACCGTAACCACCGCCGGGAAGGGTCGATGTGATGGAGGTTCCCGGCGCTGCCAGTTCCACATCGGGACCGGTGCTGGAGAAGGAAGCCCGCGTGTCGGACGATGTGGTTGCTGCCACGGCAATGACCGAAGAAAATTTGGCAGGATATCCAACCGTGTCTGTGCCACTGCCGCTGTTGCCGGCAGAGGCACAATGCAGCATTCCCAGACTAGCGGCGTTGTCGAAGACCGCCTGCACGGTGGCTCCGGGATGCCCGCTGGCTCCGTAACTGTTGTTGGTGACCTGTATGTTATTCTCCATACACCACTCGACGGCGGCGATAACATCGCTGAAGTAACCACTGCCGGTCGCGCCGAAGACCTTGAGGGCATACAGCTGGACCTCTGGAGCGACGCCGACCACCCCGAAGCCATTGTCGCTGGCGCCAATGGTCCCGGCGACGTGTGAGCCGTGTCCGCGATCGTCCATCGGGTCGTTGTCGTTATTGAAAAAGTCATATCCACCGGCGTAACGCTCGGCCAGGTCGGGGTGATTGTAATCAATGCCGCTATCGATCACGCCGACTTTGACTCCCGTCCCTTTATCCCCGGCCAGATGGGATGGCTCGGAGCCGATCTTTTTGACGCCCCAGGAATTGTCCAGTTCCAGATCGTTTATCGAGACCTGAAGATCCGGCTCAACAAATGCGACCCCAGGATTGCGCAGCAGACCCGGCAGAGCGGCTTTGGGAACTTCAGCGGAGAGGACCGGCACGGTTTTGTAGGCCCATTTGACGCGGCCTCCTGCGGCTTCGACTTTGGCAATATCAACCAGACCGGGAGGCTCTTCAAAGGCAATAAACACCTTGACCTTTTCGGGGGGAGCTGCCTTCAGAGCAGGGTTCATAAACAGGCTGAGGAATCCGCCCAAGAGCAGGGCGAAGCTCAGTTTTCGCAAGGGGATTAGCTGAATCATCAATGGATCCTTGAGTGAGAGATAATTTCGAGGATGTTGCCGGGAGGGCAAGAAAGGGCTTCGTTCTTCCTAACGAGGTGGTCTTTCGATCTGCCAACAAGACATAGGAGGGCTTGGAGGCTCAGAAAGGTTAGGTCGTCTCCGAGGATTGTGCCAGTCGTTTAAGCTGGGGAAATACCCGTTATTTATTGACTACAGAGATCTCTTACGAGCAGCACGGTGATGGTGGGATCGATTGTCGGGATTATCAAAGCGGAGTTGACCGGTCGCTCTTAAGAAGAAATCAGGTGAAGCCTGGTGAACGTGTCGAGGTTAGAGATTCTAACCTCGAAGCATGATGTTCCCGAGGTAAGCGATAAGAGAGTGGCTGGAAGAGATGGGTAGGGAGAGGAGCCATCAATCGCGCCGACGATCCGATGCGCAAAAGAAAAACCCACAGGCGAAACGAATCACCTGTGGGCTCAAGGTTTTGGTTTGCGAAATGAGTATCAACTACTCGATTTCAGCAGTTTGCTTTCGTCGCCGACGTGTCACACCGGCTCCAGCCAGAAGTCCTCCCAAGCCGAGTAACGCGAGCGAAGCAGGTTCGGGAACGATTTCGTCTGGAGTAAATGTGGACGAACTATAGAAAGAGATGTGCGAGACAGCGCCACCTTGGGCAACGGGGTCATAGTCTAAAGAGCTATCTATGATCGCCCCTCGCGTAAAACCATTAGTCGATGAATCCGTATAGGTAGGGTTAAAATCAGTAGTTCCCAGCATGTCCGTAAACCAGAGGGACCATCCCTGATTTCCGCTCTTTGACACATAGTAGTCAAAACTGGGGGCACTCTGGTTTTGTCGTTCAAAACCCTGTACCGGATTGTCAACGGTATTAAAGTTCGTACTGGTGAGATCACTTTCATCAAATGTCACTGTGGCATCGAAGATACTCACCGTTCTGTCACTAGGTGCAGTGCCGTCTTGCTCGAAAAATTTAAAGTCAGTATTCGAGAAGACATTATTTTCCCACACCAGACTACCATCTTTGTTATCTTGAAACTTGTCGATGAGGGATTGAACCGTCGGCAAGCTCGCAGTGAAATCCGAGTTGTATGAAGTGATCAGAGTATTGATTTGGGAAATCGATTCGGTTGTTGATTCACCGACCGTCCCCACCAAAATGATCCCGGCATTGGCTGCCGAACTTGTTATCACGCAAACCACTGCCAAGGACAGAAACCCCTTAGCAAAAAATCTATGTAATCTATTGAATGAATTTTTCATTTTACCCCTCCACGGGACAATTGTTTGTGTCACTCAGTTCTGTGAGTAACATTGTTATGGATTCGATTCTGAGGGGAATCATAAATCTCACTGAGAAATCTCCGCCCGGCCCAAACGCGAACCGGGCAGAGTGTTTTCATTACAAATCAGGGATCAGGCAGCAAGCTCGGAAGCTTGTTTCCGACGACGTCGAGCGACACCGCATCCGGCCAGCAGACCACCGAGTCCCATGATCGCCAAAGAGGCGGGTTCTGGGGTGGTAGCAACAATGCTGGTAAGATTGATATCGGTCCCGTTTTGGGTGAGTGCAACGTCACCTGTGAGGCGTAAAGCCGTGACAGTGGTGAAGTCTGCCGTTCCTGAGAATTGATTAAAACCCACAAAAACATCAGATGTAATATTTCCACTCGAAACCGGTATGGTATAGCTAGACGAATCTGTTGTTGAACTCCAGACAGTGAAAGTAAGCGTTGTGCCAAGGTCTGAAGCAACGCCAGTGAACAGAATGCCAGTGTTTGCTCCTGCTTGAGTAAGGTCGATGCCTCCGAGGCCGGACGCAGTGTCAATTACAGAGGAATTGTCAATACCATCATAAACGAGTTCGAATTTACCATCGGTATTATTCGACTCAGAATACAAGGTCATGCCAGCTCCTGAAAACGAATTGTTAATGTCAAGGTCAACTCGTCCTTCAGAGCCGAAATTTGTAATTAGTGAGTCTCGTTCGCCACCAATCATGGTACCTGCTACGGACTCGGTCGTTGTAGCCCCTCCTGCTGCACTCAGTGTTTGTGAGCCGCTAGAGAAATCGTCAATAATCAAATCTGCTTGTGCAACACTGCTAAAAGCCATCAGGGCTGCAGCGGCAAGTGTGAAAATTCTCATTGTAATTTCCTTAATCATTTTTTGTCTAAAAAGAGCGCGATATTTCGCGCATCGTACGTTCAAAAAAACGTGTCGAGAAAAATGATTAAGCGCAGGGTGGGCGGAAGATGTCCGCAATGAGCAAGCGAGGATGATAGGGAATCTCGCGCAAGCAGAGCGGCGAGACCATTGATGGAGTGGGCAGAATCGGACTGATAAGCAGAGCGGCCGGAGCGGTGGAGCCACCGGTCACAGTTGAGTTACCAGCAGACATTCCGCCGTGACTGGAGGAGAGACCCACCAGACGATCGATCTGTTCCAGACGTTCCAGCAAAGTGTTGACCGGAAGTTCCGGTGCAGAATCAGCAATATCGAAGTTGGCGGCCATGCTGCTGGAAGCCGTCGATAAGTTTGGTAATTCCACAGAATCACTCAACGACAAATAACCAGCGTCAGCGATTGAAGCTTGCCAGCAGCAAGCGACCGCAGTCAGCAGGAGAAGTTGTCGGAGTCGGGAATTCATGAATCGATTTCTTGGTAGTGAAGTTACCTACTGAACAGACTAGCGAAGATGGTCTAAGAAATACAATCGGAATCTGCCGATTTTGCCAAATTTTTTTGAGTACGGGGAAATTCCCTACGGATTGGCAAGACACCAGCTAACGAATCGCCAGCAGGCTTTCGCGTAATTTTTGGGTTTGTGACTGTTCCAGGGGGTGTAAGTTGGCGAAATCAAGCCCCTCAGTCAGAGCTCGCTCGAAGGACTCGCGGGCTTCCTGTTTTCGTCCAGCCTGCATTTGAGCCCGCGCTAAATGCAGGTACTTCGTCGCTGAAGGTGATGCTTTGATGGCTTTCTCCAGAAGGGCGATGGCGGCGGTGTGATTATTGGCGGCCAGTTCGACGGTCGCTTTGGTATCGAGCAATTCCGAGTTGGGGCCGAGCAGTTCGATCGCCTGGTCAATCCATTCCCGCGCTTTCTGCGTACGGATTTCGGACTGATTTCGCATGGCAAACAGCCAGGCGAGGTTATTGAGGCTGATGAAATTGTTAGGGCTTTGCGAAATCACCTGGAGGTAGGTGATTTCTGCCGCGTCGTACTCTTCGCGATAATCCTGTAAGTCGGCAAGACGCCGAAGAAGCTTGGGATTGGCGGGATCCTGTTCAAGGACCGTGTCCAGCATGGTCTGCACCCGTTGCTGCTGTTCCGCCGTCAACTTCCCGGTTCGTACCAGTGCAATGAGGTTTTGGAGAGTAGAGGAGGCATTGGTGGGTTTGATTTTTTGCTCAGCGAGTTGCAGAGCCTGTTCGACTTTTCCCTGCCGCCCGTAGAGCGAGATTAACACGACAAAGGCTTGTTCGTCGTCAGTGACCTGCATGTAACGATCGTAGGTCGATTCCGCGGCCGCCAGTTCACCAAATCTATCGAGGTGCTCCGAACACTCTCGCAACCGCGTCGCGTAAATCTTCTTCTGTACCGCCGGAGAGTCGAGCAGGGGCTTGATGGTTTCGAATGCCGCGTCAAAATTCTCATTTGATAACTGCCGATCGGCCTGCTGGATACGGTTCTGGTTGATACGATTGTTGATGCCGTCCACCTCCAGTACCCAGCGGAACGCCCGGTCAAACTCCCGGCGGGCGATCGTGTCTTCGAAAATCGTTCGGGCTGGTGTGGATTCCGAGAGGTTGTCGGCGTAGTTCTGAATCAGCTGAATCGCTTCCTGCTGTTGGTTCACGGCTTGCTGATGTCGAGCCCGGAGCGAAATGGTGACGATTGAATCGGTAAGACGTTGTTCCAGGTGCTCGATGTGCGAGGTGGCACGGTCGGCCGCCTGTTGGATTTCGCCTTGATCGGCATTGTTATCGGCTAGTTTCTGAGCACGGTCGATGTAAAAAGTAGCCGCAAAGTTGTGGATCAATTGCTTTTGAGGAGCCTCTGCCACTAATTCCTTAACCCCCTCCTCCGCCAGACGCGAATCACCGACGAACTCCTGAAGCGTGATCAGTCGAAAGCGGTCCGCCAGCGAGAGCGGTTGGATCTCGTTGATTTGTTCCAACACTCGGAGAAGTTCGACCCGAAAGTCGTAGGCGTTATAGCGACTCAAGATTGAGGCCCGTGCAAGCAGATTTCTCAGGCGTCCCGATTCATCTTCAGGGAGGGAGTGTTCCAATTGGCGGACTGATTGGAGCGCAGAGGAATAGGTCCCTGACAGGGTAGCGAGGTAGGTGAGACGGGATTGAGCCTGATCGACGATTCCGGGAGCCTTGCCTTGTGCCAGCTTCTGCACTTTTTCCAGATGGAGGCGTTCCCGGTTGGTGTCTTTGATGCGGCGAAAGAACTCGGCGACTCGGATTTGTAGGGCGAGATTCTCGGGCTCGGCGGATAGGGCTCGATCGTAGGCGGCGGTTGCCTGCTCGTAGTCACCAACCAGTTCGTAGCAGATGGCCAAAGTGACTGGCTTCAGAAGAGGAGGAGTCGCCGGCAATTCTCGAACGGCTTGTTCGATCACTTGTGTTGCATTATCCGGTTTTCCAATTTTCAGATAAAATGTAACGAAACTGGTCCAGACCCGGGCTTCATGCGGGGCCAGTTGAGCGGCTTGTTGGAAATTCTGCTCGGCGGTGTCTAAAAAATCGTCCAGTTTATCGGAAGCAGGGTTTTCGATTTCTTCGGTTTCGTATTCGATCAGAGTCAGCAGTCCCTCGGTCAAGCGCTGCTGAAACTCAGGAGATTTTTTGACCGATTCGCGGATCACGCTGAAGGCATCCTGTTCCTGATTCCGTCGAAAATAGACGGCCGCCAGATTCCGAGCCATCGAGGTCGTGAAATTCTGCGGATCCTGCCGACGAATACGCTCGGCCAGCCTTTGGGCCTCTCTGAGTCGCCCTTCTTCAAACAGGTTTCCGAGAACGATCTGGTAGATGCGGGGATTTCGGGCTCCCTGATCGATGGCTTGTGAGTAGTAACGAATTTGACCGGGTATGTCTCCCAACAGTTCAGCCAGATAGCCGCGGAGAAGACTGACGCGGTCCCACCGCGGCCTCTGTTCGTTGAGCTGGTCGAGTAAACTTTTCGCTTGCTCGATGTGACTGGGATCGAGCGAGTTCTTTTTCTCAGTGCTGCTCTTCTCCAGTTGGCGAACATGCCACGTCGCCAGGTGGAAGTTCCCCCAGGGGCCTCCAGTCCCTTCGATGCGGCGGATGTTGTCGAGCGCCAGTTGGAACTCGTCTTCAAGATCCTGAGCCAGTGATTCTTGACACAATGCCAACTGGTAGGGGAGATGGTCGGGCTGTTTCTCAGCCAGCAATTTCCAGGTGTCGTATTTCTTTTGATCCTGATCGAGCTGAGTGTAGATCGACGTCAGGTTCTCCAGGATGGTAATTTGTTCGTCCGCTGGATACTTGCCCAGATTGAGCCGGAGTCGCTGAGCCTGCTCATCCAGTTCCTCGTCCGATTTCCGTTGGAAGATCAACAGTTCGGAGAGCGCTAGGTCGCCGCTGTCCCCCAGTTCCTGTCGGGCTTCTGAGAGGATAGTTTGCGCCCGACTCACCTTTTGAGCCGTGTCCTGGTCTCGACGGAGCAGTTGTAAGCGGATCAGGCTTTGCCAGAGATTGGATTTCTCATCGCGATTCAGGTTGGGTAATTCGAGAGCCGCATGAAGTGTATTTGCGGCTTCGTCGAATTGTCCCTGTTGTGATTGGAGTTCGACCGCCAGCAGCTGATAGTCCGGGTTTTGGGGATCCTCTTTCAGTAATTTAGCCACGAGATCATTCGGCACTGACCAGTCCCGTTCGGATTCCGGCTTGGCCCGCTCGACCCGGATTTGCAAACGGGCGATTTCAGCCGCCGCCGAGCTGATGCCAAACTGCTTTGAGAGTTCATAATAATGTTGATAAGCTTCCTGAATCTGGCCATTTTCGGCTAAGGCCCCGGCGAGTCCAAGACGTCCGGGAATCCAGGTGGGATCGGTCTCAAACGCGGTTCGAAATAACGCCAGTCGCGATTCGGTGTGATTGAGTTGTTCGTAACAGCGAGCGAGCAGCAGGTCGGTTTTTCGTCGAAGTGCCTGCCGTTCGAAAAGCTGACGTTTGGCGGACTGAAGTTCTTCGACGACGTCACCCCACGTAAGATTATTTGTGTTTGCTTCCGTGGAAATCATGGCAGGGTTGGAACGACGCACCAGAGAGGCAAAATGGTGGTGAGCTTCCAGGTAATCCAATAAGCCGTCGTCGCGAATCAGCGTCGCCAATTCCTCACGAAGTGTGTCGAGTTGTTGTGACGCTTCTTGCGCTAGCTTGGAGGAAAAGATTTCGGTTTCGATGATCGAGAGCAGCACCTGAGCCAACTCAGTCCGCAACTCGATTTCCAGCACGTTGAGCACTCCGAGTTTGCGATCACGCTCTTCCAGATCGGTCATCGTCAGGTGATCTTCACGCACAGCGGGTAGTTCGTCGATGGCGTTTTCCAGATATTCGCGGGCTTTCAGGATGGTGGATTCCCGTTCTTCGGGATTGGTGAGAAAACCCGACTGGTAGGATTTGGCATTGGCGAGTAGCAGGTCGTAACGCAGGTCCGTGGGGTTGGCTTCATCCCCCAGAAGAGCCTGTTCTTCCGCTTCCTGAATCGCTGCCAGAGCTTGTGGGATCTTTCCAGATTGATAAAGATTATTTGCCTTTTGGAAGGCAAATTGGGAGCGAAACATGACCACATCGGAGTTGGACTGGTCGGTTTCGGCGATCTGTTGCAGTTCTGTTTCGACACGCTCCAAATCGCCATGCGAGAGATGGTATCTGGCGCGAGAGAGGTAGGCGTCATACTTAGGAATCACTTCGTTCGGCATCTTGTCCAGTAAAAACTGGACAAGCGGATAAGCTCTCGACTTCAGAAGGTTCTGGCCGTAAATGAGGCTGTCGATTGTTTGCTCATCGAGTTCACGAATTTCTCCGTCTTTCTCGTCAGAAACTTCTGTTTTCTCGGAAGAATTCAAGGGCTGAGGCAAGCTTGTCAGCCACTCGTCAGCGATCGAGCAGCAATCATAAGGAGGGGCTTCCAACTGAGTCCGGATCGCTTTCTCAGAGGGAATGTCGTCTCCGAGAGTCTCGGCCGTCCCGATGGCTCGTTCGTAAAATTCGACGCGCGTGGGATCCTGGCTCAAGGCGGCAATGTAACCGGTGAGGGCTTCTTCGGGATGATCGAGGGCCGCCTCTGACTGGGCGGTGAGATAAAACAGTTCCGCGCGATCCCACTCCCAATCCGCACGCTCCTGCGGGGCGGTTTTGTCCAACACCGCATGCAGTTTATCGAGATGAACCTGGACTTGCTCGAATTCATTGAGTTTGAGCAGGAGTTGGACAAGGCGGTACCGTAATTCCGGTGCGTCCGATCGGCCAGGCGATTCACGCAAGATTTTTGCATAAATACCGCTCACAGTTCGCCAGTTTCGAACCGAGGGGGCAGATTGATCCATCAGCTCTCCAAGCTGCACCATGGCGTCTGTGTCGTCGGGAACGAGCTTCACATACTGGGCCAATAAGCTGATGGCCTTTGCGTTGTCACCTTCCTCGAGAGCCGCGTGGGCATTATCTCGGAGAACTCCGGCGTTTCGTGTGACCTGGAGGTCGTGCAGGAAAAAAAGCACGATCCCTACGAGAACTGTGACAATTCCTAATCCAAACAGAAATCTGGTGTTCAGTTTTTTAATCTGAACCGAATTATTGGGCCCCCCTCCGGTCCGAGAAGAATTGGCAGACGTGGATGCTGATTTGCGAGTTTTTGTTGACTGCTTTAGGCCGGACATTGAAAAAATCCTCGAGTAAACGAACCGTTCCGCGAAATGTGTCATCGATTCAGAGGGGCTTCAATGACGTTGGCAAAACAGAAGTGCCAGTAGGTACATATGCGATGTGTTAAGGAAGGAGTCCAGCTTTCAACATTCATATTTCAGTCACATCAATCTTGAAAGCGTGGTTGTCCTGATCCTAACTTTGACGTCTTCAGCTAGATGGTGTTGACCGCGTTTGGAACTGCCACGATGACACAAAAGCTAATGACAGAATGTGTTCGCACGTGCATGGAGGAATCCTCTATACAATCCATTGAAAACATGAGCGCAACCAAAAGCAAGAGAGAGATAATGATTTTTCCCAAAATAGCGACTGGGAAGATGAGGCAACAATGAGAGGCGGAGCCAGAGTATGTTGGAGAAGTCGCGATAAGCTCGTGATGAGGAGGAGAATTAATACGAGTAATGGCTCGGCCACAAAGCAATCGACAACCTTGTTAGAGCAATCTTTACCCGAATGTGTTCAATGTCTGCAATTCACTGCTGCGTAACAATGCGGCTTAATAGGGGGATGGCTGTCTGGCAGATATCATCATTCTACTAGCCATCAGTCGTAGGACTTGCGAGGGACCGTTTCTTCGGCAATCGGAGCCGGTGGTAAAGTTTGATTTCCCGAAGGAATGACCATTTGCGGCGAATGATTCACCCCATCGACTGATTGATGATAGCAGGGTTGCGGTTGTAGCGTTCGCCAACAGGTCTCGTAATATCCGTAGCTCGGGTGGCAATAGGGTCTCGTCACCGGATAGAGAGTTTTGGTGTGTTTGTGGTAATTGAAGTAGGTTCTCCGTCGCAGTTCGCGTTTTTTCTTCTGGTGGGAGGAGAGGTGCTCCTCACAGTGGTTCATTCCCGTTTCACAGCCTTGTGTGCAGGTATCGCAGCTTTGTGTGCAATTGGAATTGAGCACAGGGGCGTTGGAGTGTCCTTCTGGCAGGACGGGACTGCTGGCGATTTCAGAATAGCCTGTGTAGTGGGTGGCTTGCTCGTGGTAGCTTGCGGGACGAATCTGCCCTGTATCCGCGTGCGATTGTATGAGTTGCGTGGAAATCGGAGGTGGAATTAGCGATTCTGTTGGTCTCTCCAGGCTGGCCATCATGGCATCACCCAGGGTTTGAGTTTGCGCCTGGCATGACGATGATAGGGGAAGAACCACAGCTAAGCCCGTGATCAGCAGTAATGCGGGAAATTTCGAGATCATTGTGATTCCTGTACTTTCTCAAAAAAACTTCATCAACCGGAGCAGCTCGTTATCGGGAACGAAAATAGCCACCGAGATTATGAAATGATGTAGAATGACCGGTGGTTCCCAAGTAGCTCGTACGCTTCTGTTGCTGGATCGATTGAAATCGCTCATTGACGTCAGAACGGAGTTCTTGGATGGACCGGTTCAGCTGTTGTTCGTTTTGTCGGAGTTCGATTGAAGGACGATACCGACGGTAATAGTTGAACGCTGTTCCTCGATTGGGACCGCGCTGGAGCAGATCAAGTGCCGGAGGAATCGTGGGGGTTCCGGGACGTCCAAACGGCGGCTGCGCGCGGACCTGATGGGCCTGGACGGCGAATCCCAGGACGCATGCTGCGCTGCAGATGATGATTCGTAAAGTCATGTCTTTACCTCGTATTATGTCACAGTCTGTTCGGGCTGTGCCCGCTGGTCAGGCCACTTCTTGCAATTCTCTCCTAATGAGGTGTGACGACGCAAACGTCAAAAGCCGCCTCCTCCAAATCCGGCGCCTTGCTGATCGTAGAATTCGATGCTGCGTGCAACGCCTGTCCCCAAAGCGATAAAGCCAAGGACTCGTTCCGCCGGCGCCAGGAGCTTGGCGATGACGTTATCCGTCTTCACGAGCTTGTCGGCTTCAATGTATATACGGTCACCTGGAAACAGTTGGTAATTGGTGGTCGTGATCCCTTCTTGGGTGATGGCACTCCAGTGAACATCCAGGATTTGGGCTTGATCAACACCCGCTGGAGCGGGCCGGGCAATCCAGATCTTTTTGGACGAGACTGAGGACAGTCCTTCGATTTCAGAGATTGCATCCAGGACTGTTTCATTTCCCGTCACCGGCAATTTGGCGACCTGCTCTCCAAACCCGCCTCCATCGGTGATCACATAAATCGATTTGCTGTTGTAGGCCAGTACATCGACGCTTACTTCCGGTTTGTGGATATGTTGGGAGAGATGTTGTTCGATAGCACGCTTGGCTTGCTGGAGCGTCATCCCTGTTACATAGACGCTTCCATAAATGCCCAGGGAGATAGAGCCATCCGGTCTGACGAGATGCTCTCCAGCGATAACCTGTTTGCCGGCCAAGTCAGGAAGAGAAACGACGACTTGTGGCGATTTTAGTCCCGCCGGATTTCCCTCAACATCGGTTGTGTAGGTCTCTAAGTGGTTTTCGATGGCTTGCCTGGCACCATCCAGTGTTAGCCCCTCGACTTTGACGCTACCGTAAACGGGCCCAAGCTGAACCGTTCCATCGGGTTGAATGACAAAGGGGCCGTTGACGTATTTGTTTCGAACTTCCTGCTCAAATTCGTACTGATTCTGCATTTGCTCAACGGGGGACAGATTGGCAACGCCGGGTTGATCTGATGAGATCTGGAGAGGCGCAGGATTGCCGAGCTCAATCTGGAGTGTGTCTCCCACAGAAAGATTCACATTTTCGGTGCGGATGTTGTTGACAGCTTCGACCAACAGGATATCGGGAGGTTCAATCCGATAAGCAGGAAGCGTGGCCTTATCTAATTCTCTGGGGATGCCACTGTAATTGACCAGCGCCAATTCATCATTCACAACTTGACTGCTGGCACATCCCGCAAACGGGATCACCAGTAGGGTGCACATCAGAAGGTGCAAATGTTTGAAATGGCTCATCGCTTCCTCCGTGGTCATGATGGTCCCTCAGTCCATAGAGGGTCCCCTAGAGCTGGCAGGCAGTTCTATTTAACAGTATCGGTCTGCGTTCCTGGATTGGTTGAATGAAATTCTGACTTAAGTCACGAGGTAAACTGGTAGTGAAGTAGTGAAAACGAACGCTTTCAGCGATGAAACGACCCAACTTACTCAACAAAAATCCAGACGTTGTTGATTTCTGACAACACTGTTTGAAGAGAACTTGAGCATTACATGTTAAATTCGGACAAATGTCAGGAAATTGAGGATCAGGTATTGATTGTGGTTGTACAGCTGGTTTTAATCCAAAGCAGAGAAGGTAAAAACGACTAGGGGAAACCACCATGGATTGGCAGGGTTCGGCCTTAGATCGTGATCATATTGTTGTAATTCCTCAATCGCTGTTTAAGCAAGGTTAAACCCGTGCCTGTTTTAGAAGCAGAACCGCAACTTTTTCCAGACAATCTCTTTTGTGAAACAGAGGGGAATGTGGCGCATGGGGAGTGTGCGGAGCATGGGCATTATGGCAGGGGCGAGCTCAACGATAAGCGGTGGATGGTTCTACAGACCAAGCCGCGTAGTGAGAAACAACTGGCGAGGATGCTTAGGGCTCGAGGGGTCGCTCATTTTCTACCTCAAGGGGCATCCCGGAGAAAGACTCAGCGTCGATGGGTCACCTCCTATCGCCCATTGTTTCCTGGTTACCTCTTTTTGTATGGCGAAGCAGAGGATTTCAGCGCTTCCCTGATGACTAATAAAGTCGTCAATGCATTGCCGGTTCAGGATCCTGTTCAGCTTCATCAGGAGCTTTACAGGATTCATGAATTACTGACACTAGGCGTCAACCTTAGCGCAGAGCCGGTTTTGGTGGAAGGTGATCCGGTGGAAATTGTAAGTGGTTCCCTGGCGGGGTTACGCGGCAAGGTTGTCCGTCTGGACGGTCAGTCTCGGGTCATCTTGGGCGTCAAAATGATTAATCAGGGGGTCTCCATTCTCGTTGAGGAGTGGATGCTCCGTCGCGTATAAGCAATCGATATTGTTGTGGACCAGCATTTGCTGTGTCGGAAAAAGGCGTCGGCAGGGTGCCATGCCTCAGGTCGGACTCGCTGAAGCGGAACGGCTAACCAGAGTCAACAAGCAGGGACGTCATTGAGAAGTGCACGAAGGGATGCATATCCCACGAGGACGGAGTCCGCGCTATTTTGACGCACTCGTCCAACAATTGGTGCGAAATCAACCATACCTGATTTAACGATTGATCCTTTATTTTTTGAACTCATTCTGGAGTACGACACACTTGTCATCTTTGTTGGGTCAACAACACGATAAAGCGGCATTCTCGGGTGAGAGCGTTGCTGCTAATCAGGGTTCAGACGGTGATCGACTTTCATGGTTTCGAATAGACTTCATGCTTCAGGCCGGTTTGGTTTGTGGCTTGGCGTGGCTGTATTGGCCCGGTCTGAAGGCCATGCAGATTCGTTGGGAGTCCGATCCCCAATATTCTCACGGGTATCTCGTACCTCTGTTTTCACTCATTCTCCTGATTGCTCGGCGTGATTCGTTTCATCCCGAGTTATGGCGATCATCGTGGAGAGGACTGCTGCTGCTCGGCACTGGGCTTGGATTGAAACTTTACGCTTCACACTATTACATCGAAGCGATTTCTCAGGCCTCTCTCGTTATTTCTGTGGCGGGAGCCGTGGCTGTTGTCTGGGGATGGAGAGGGCTGAAGTGGGCGTTGCCGGCGGTCTTGTTTTTGGTATTCATGCTGCCGCTCCCTCACAGCTTGGAAGGGGCCATGCATGGCCCGTTACGAACAGTCGGAACAAAAATCTCGACATTCTTCATGCAGACGGTCGGATTACCTGCCTACAGTGAGGGGCATGTTATCATTGTGGGAGAGCAGGCGATTGGAGTTGCTGAAGCGTGCAGTGGTCTGCGAATGCTGATGGTTTTCTTTGCCCTCTCGACGGCGGTGGGCTGGCTCATCACTGACTCCTGGTGGTTTCGACTGGTTCTGGTGTTCAGCGCGGTGCCGATTGCACTCGTCGCCAATATGGTTCGGATTGCGTCAACAGGTACCATGTTTGTTTACCTGTCAGGCAGCCAGGTGTTCGGGATGCCTGGGGAACAGTTTGCGACGAAGTTTTTTCACGATTGGGCGGGTTGGTTCATGATGCCGATCGGTTTGCTGCTGTTGTGGATCGAGATAGGGATTTTGGATCGGTTGGTCATTAAAGTCGACGATCGTCCCGTAGGCACCGGAATCCCTCCTGTCAGCTGATTTAGTTTCACGAATTTTCGCTCACACTTGCTTGACTTCAAAACATATCCGGATGAATCAAAGAGAAAAAACTTTCATGGCTGAATCTGAAATACCCAATGGAGCTTACCAGCCTTACGCCATTGAGATCGGCGATCAATCGGCCTCGGAGAGCAGTGAATTCGAACTCAATCCGCGCCGATTGTGGGGTGCGTTTCAACGGCGTTGGTGGCTGGGGGTTTTGCTGGGATTGATTGCGGCGGTCCCGGTGTCGTATCTGGCTTACACCAATATTCCTACCCCCTATCGTGCTGAGTCGGAAATTCGCATCTTTTCGTCGCGTCCTCGAGTGAACTATTCGCTGCACGAAGACCAGATGAATTTTCGGACCTACAAACAGACGCAGATGAAGGATGTGATCCATCCGGCGACCTTGGCTGCGGCGATCGATTCCGGGGATCTCCTGAAGTATTCCCTCTTTCAGAATCGCGGTCCCGATTTCGACCCGGTGAATTGGTTGCAGGAGTCACTGAAGGTTCAGAGCTCCGGGGAAGAATTCTTCATCATTGCCCTGGAAGGGGAAGACCCGAAAGCGCTGGCAGAAGTTGTGAATGCGGTCCGCGACGCGTTTATGGAACGGAGCCGCAACACCAGTCAATTGGTTTCTTCCGAGCGATACAAACACATTCAGAAAGAGCTCAATGGGGATGATAAGGAGCCTGGATTAAAGGCGAAAATCGCCAGCCATCAGGAACGACTTGATGAGCTTTCCCAGCTCGCTTCAGCGGCCAACGCCGATCAAATGCTCCAGCAGCAGGAGTCTATTCAACTGGATAAAGGGCAGCTCGTCAAAGTCATCCGGGACATTGACCTTCAAATCTTGCAGTTGAGTTCGCAGAAAGACGCTTTGGCCGAAGCCGATCAGGGGAAGAGTCTTCAGCAACTGCTGAAAGATGATCTGGAAAATGCCATTTTATCCGACCCCCGTTATGAGGAGCAGAGTGTCTATCTCACCCAGAAGAAGCGAGAGCTAGAGCAGAATCGCAAAATCTTTAACAGCGAAAAGATGCAGCCCATCGTCGATCTTAAGAAAGAGATTGCCCAGGCGGAGGCCGACCTGGAAACAACCAGGGAGGAACTTCGTCAGTATTATCAGAATCAATTTCAGAAAGAGCAGATGAAGCAAGAAGAGCTCTCGTTGGAATCGATTCAACGACAAATTAAGAATCTGAGCGTGCATCGTGATAATTTAAGTGAGGAGTATCGGGGGCTGAATAAAAAAGAGTCAGAGATTTCTGAGTCGAGTCTGGAGTTTCAGAACTTGCAGAAGCAGTTGGAAGATGATCAGCGTATCCATGATGAATTGAGTGCTGAGTTGCGAAAGATGAAAGTCGAACAAGATGCGGGGGACCGGATCGTGACGAACTACTCGGCAGAAGTTCCCAGGAAACGCGAAACCAAAAAACGGAACATGCTGACCGCCGGTGGTGGTCTCGGCTCATTGGGGTTCTTTATCGTCCTCGTCACGTTGCTTGAATTTCGTCATCAACGCGTCCACTCACTCAAATGTCTCGAAGAGGAGTTTGATTTTGCGGTATTAGGAACCATTCCTCACTTGCCGGCTCGCTTCGTTCATGGAGACGACTCCTCCTCCTCTAAGGCGTCCTACTATCAGGGGATCTTTATGGAGGCAGTGGATTCGATCCGCACGATCCTGCTGAACCGACAAAAGAAGACCCCCTTAAAAACACTGATGGTCTCCTCAGCATTGTCGGGGGAAGGAAAATCGACTCTCAGTTGCCATCTGGCCATCAGTTTTGCCCGCGCGGGGCGGCGCACCTTGTTGATCGACTTTGACCTGCGCAGCCCGCGTATCCATGAAGTCTTTCAAACGTCTGATTTTCCGGGCGTGTGTGAAGTTCTGCGGGAAGAGATACCCAATCCGGCCAAATGCATCGAATCATTGCCGATTCCGAGGCTCGACTTTCTTCCGGCTGGTGATCTGGATTCCGCCACTTTGATGCTCTTGGCGAGCGATCGCTTGCAGGAAGTGTTGGATGCGGTCAAAGAGTCGTACGACATCGTCATTATTGATTCGGCGCCGCTACTGCCTGTGGCCGATTCCCTGCAGCTCATTCAGCAAGTGGATGGCGTCGTGCTTTCGGTTCGTAAGGACGTGAGTCGGATCTCCAAGATCGAATCCTGTATCGAAAAAATACGGATGCTGGGAGGCAATCTCCTGGGAGGAGTGGTGATTGGCTTGGATGAATCGGAATACGGTTACCGGTCGAATTATTCGCGACATTATCGAGGTGGCCCAGAACCAAGAAAGCGTGAATCGCTCGAAACGAACGCCTAGTTAGTTTTAAGTGTCCGTAACTTTTCGTGATCTTTCGTTATGAAAAAGAAACCACAGTCAACAACTCGGCAAGTGATGATCTGGCTGCTTTCAGCGAGCCTGATTCTCGTGGTGGGATTGGTGGATGGCTATCAAACCAATCGCTGGGGCCGGAATCAGTCACTGGTTCAGGCGGGCCAAGCCCTGGAGCAACTCCCCCCAGAGCTCGGCGATTGGAAATCAAAGTCTCTGGAGATTTCCGAGCAAGCCCTCAGAATTGCGGGAGCGACGAACTACGTGTCGCGTCTCTATACGAACAAAAAGTCGGATGTCAAACTTCAGGTCACTTTACTCGTTGGGGATCATGGACCGATTTCACTCCATCCTCCAACAGTTTGTTTTACGGGGGCTGGCTGGCGGCAGTTGACGGAGCCTATTGCCTCGAGTTATTCCGCAGAAGACGAAAGCCCAGAGTCATTCTGGAAATGCCAGTTCCAGAGGGATCAGGATTTTGGTCAGCAAACCATTGTGACGGAGTGGAGCTGGAGCGAGGGTCAATCCTGGCAAGCTAATGAAAATCCTCGATTTGAGCACGCCGGTGCTCCCTATCTTTTCAAATTATATGTGACGAGAACGATTCCTCCTGGAGAAGACTCGGAGAGTCAACTGCACGAATCGTTCGTGAAGTTGCTCCTGGAACAAATTAAAGAAACAGTGTTTTCCACACTTTCAGCAACCAATGATTAACGGATTGAGAGACATGACTAGTATTCAAAATGTGGGTCAAGGAATTACTTCCACGCCTACTGACATCGGTGAAAATTGTTCACAAGATGCAATGGGACGTGCTATCAAGCCAGTGACCGTCAAACGCGCTTGGTATCTGCCTGTGAAAAGTTGTCTCGACTGGTGTGGCGCGCTGATTTTACTGATTCTCACGGCGCCTTTTACGCTATTGGGGATCATTCTTATCAAGGTGACCTCTCCTGGGCCTGCGTTTTATCTGCAAACACGACTTGGTCAGAACGACACACCCTACAAAGTGATCAAGTTGCGTACGATGATTCACAACGCGGAAGCCAAAACGGGGGCGGTGTGGTCTCAAGCTGGCGATCCCCGTGTGACCAAAATTGGTCGTATCTTACGGAAAACTCACATTGATGAGTTTCCTCAATTAATCAATGTTCTATTAGGACAGATGAGCCTGGTGGGGCCACGGCCGGAACGGCCGGAAATTGCTTTCAAGCTGGCCTGGGAGTTAAAACATTACGAAGACCGAACGCTGGTCAAACCCGGAATTACCGGATTGGCTCAACTTCGACTTCCCCCGGACTCTGATATCGAGGGAGTAAGACGGAAATTGGCTTGCGATCTATTCTATGTACAAGAGGTGAGCCCCTGGTTGGATTTGCGAATCTTTATTTTCACCGGATGGTTATTTGCCGAGGTCTTTTTGAAGGCGGCGTGGCGGCGAATTTATGTTCCTGATGCTCGCTGTATCACAGAATCGGTCGATCACTATTTCCCCGAGGGAATCGATCTCAAACCGAGGTCTGAATCTTAACGAGACCGAGACATCGATGAGCATCATTAACGCCTTCACCGTGGACGTGGAAGACTACTTTCAGGTCAGCGCTTTTGCGAAAGAAGTTCCCACTTCTCAGTGGGATCAATATCAACTTCGCGTGGTCCCGAATACATTGCGAATTCTGGATCTCATGGAGAAACACCAAGTCCGAGGTACGTTCTTCGTGCTGGGCTGGGTGGCTGATAAGGAGCCCCAACTCGTTCGAGAGATCGCCAACCGCGGGCATGAGATTGGGACACACAGCTATTGGCATCGTCTGGTTTATGAGCAAACGCCGACCGAGTTTGCCGACGACCTTCAGCAGAGCATCGATATCCTTCAGGAAATTACCGGCCAACCCATTACGTCCTATCGGGCACCCAGTTTTTCGATCACGGCTCGTTCGCAGTGGGCACTCTCGATCCTGAAAGATTCCAATATTCAGTTTGATTCCAGTATCTTCCCGATCGTGCACGATCGTTATGGGGTACCTGATGCGGAACCTCGCCCTCATCAAATTCAACTGGAGCCCGATGGTCCCACAATCAACGAGTTTCCACCGTCTGTGCATCGAAAGTGGTCTTTGAATTTGCCGATCAGTGGCGGAGGTTATTTTCGCCTGTACCCTTATCCGATGAGCCGACACCTGCTGCGAAAAGTAAATTCACAACATTTCTCGCCGTTCATGTTTTATATCCATCCCTGGGAAGTTGATCCTGAACAGCCGCGAGTCAAATCCAGTTTGCGATCTCGCTTTCGACATTATCAGAACCTGAAAACTACCCTCCCGAAACTCGACAAGCTGCTTCAGACGTTTCGCTTCGGCACACTCACCGAAGCCTGGGACTCCTGTCAGCAACCTTATCCGACCACAGTTTTGTCGGATCAGCAACTTGAGGCGAGTCTCTCGATAACTTCATGACAAACGACCCCTCCGACATCCTTTATATTGTGCATCGGTTTCCTTATCCCCCCGATAAGGGAGATCGGATCCGCTCGTACAATCTGCTGCGCCACCTCGCGAAAAATCACCGGGTGTGGGTCGCTACGTTGGCAGATGAACCGGTAGCAGCCGAGCACCATGCCACGCTCGAGCAGATTGCCCATCGTGTGGAAGTCTGCCCGTCTGGTGTCGTGAGCTCTTGGTGTGGAGCGATGGGAGCCGCGGTAACGGGGCGTTCCTTGAGTGAGGGGATGTTTCAATCCTCGAAGTTGCATCGAGTCTTGAAGCAATGGGCTTCCGAAGTCGAATTTCAGTCCGTATTAATCTCAGCCTCCAGCTTGGGAGGCTATCTGAGTATTTTCCCCGGAAGCACTCAAAAGGTTGTCGATCTGGTGGACGTCGATAGCGAGAAGTGGCGCGATTACTCCCGCCGCGAGCAAGGCCCCAAGAGATTGATTTACGGGCGTGAGTATCGATTTATCTCCAAGCTCGAACAAAAACTGCTCCGCGAAGCGGATGCCGTCACATTGGTGAGTGAAAAAGAAGCGGAGCTCTTTCGAGACTGCTCCCAACAGCGGGGGGCTGCGTTTGAAGACCTGCAGAAAATTCACGCCCTCACCAACGGCGTCGATCTGAAATACTTCCAGCCACAGGACGTCACTCAGGATCAGTCACTCTGTTTTCTGGGGGCGATGGATTACCGACCGAACATTGATGCCGTTACCTGGTTCGTGAAATCGGCCTGGACGAAACTACGAGACAGGAATCCGGAATTGACGTTTAATATCGTCGGACGACGTCCGACGGCGGAAGTGCAAGCACTAGCTGATCTTCCCGGCGTCAATGTGACCGGGGCCGTGGATGATGTCCGCCCCTGGTTGGCACGGGCTCAGGTGGTGGTCGCTCCCTTGCGGATTGCCCGCGGAGTTCAAAACAAAGTTCTGGAAGCGATGGCGATGGGCCGCGTTGTGATCGGTTCCCCCGAAGCACTGACGGGATTGGAAGTTTCGCCTGACGTTCACGTCCTGGAAGCTGTAACACCCGAGGACTGGTTTTCCAAAACGCAGTGGGTGCTGCGGTTCCCCGAACTTCGCCAGCCGATGGAAACATCCGCCCGGGAATACGTCGAGCAGAATCATTCCTGGGACGCCACACTGGAACCTTTGAGTGAGATGCTGGCGTCGACCGCTCAGGAGGTCGCGACGATCTCGTGAAAGGTTTACTGTTTACATTTGGACTCTGTTACGGCGGCGCGATCGTCTCGCTCTTCCGTCCCTATTACGGTTTGTTGATTTATATCTGCTTTGCGATCATCAAGCCGGAAGCTCTTTGGCACTGGTCCGTCCCGCAAGGAAACTACAGCCGCATCATCGCGATTGCATTGATCGTGGGCTGGGGAATTCACGGCTTCGGCGGTTTTCAATTCGGGAAAAGCAAGTGGATCATCGCCGCCTTGTCGGCTTACTTCCTCTGGGGGGTACTCAGTGCAACGGTCAGTCCAAATCCGGGACTTGGGTTTCAGTACGTCGAAGGCCAATTCAAGATTGTGTTGCCTGTGATTATCGGGGCCACGCTCATTAAAAACCGCCGGCAACTGATGCAACTCGCCTGGACGATCACGATCAGTATGGGATACCTCGCCTACGACCTCAATCAGGCGTACTTTCAGGGGAACAACATCCTCCAGCGGCAAGGCTTCGCGGGAATGGACAACAACTCCTTCGCGATCGGGTTGGTGGCGGTGGTCGGTCTGGCGTTTTTTCTCGGTCTGGGTTCCAAAAAGTTGCCGGCCAAATTACTCGCGTTTGCGATCGCTGCCTTGATTACTCACGCCGTCATCTTTTCCTTTTCCCGCGGGGCGATGCTGTCCCTGTGTGTCGTGGGAATTGTGACCTTCTGGTACATCCCCAAGCGTCCCGCTTATTTGATGCTGTTTGTGGTCGGGCTCACCACCGCCTACTCGATGGCCGGAAATGAAGTGATGGAACGCTTCGCGTCTGCGTTTGTGGACGAGGGTGAGCGTGATGAAGCCGCCAGCAACCGCGTTGTGCTGTGGACCGCCTGTCTGGGAATGATCCAAGATAGCCCCCTCGTCGGCGTCGGGCCGGATCGGTTCACGAAAGAAGTCTTTAATTACGCGGGAAATAACGAAGGCTCGGAAGCTCATACGCTCTGGCTGACGATCGGGGCTGAGTTGGGAATACCGGGCCTCTTGTTTCTGCTTAGCTTCTATCTCGGCACCTGTGCGCTGCTGACGATCCACCTGTGGACACACGGAAAAACCAAAGACCAGGACCCCTTCGACCGACTCGTCCCTCAGATGGTGATTACCTCGCTGGCTGGTTTTATGGTGGCGGCTCAGTTCGTTTCTCTCGAAGGACTCGAAGTCCCCTTTTACGTGACCCTGCTCGGCGCCGGGGCTCTCAAGGTTTATGCAATCGGCAATTCCTCAGGCCGGCGACCGCGACGACGAATTATCATGGTTCCCACATCTACTCCTCAACCCCCCGAACCCCTCCACGTATGAGCACTCTCACAGAACCATTGGCGGAACAGCCACCCGTGAAACAAGACGCGGCGACCGAAACCGGTCTCACCGACTACGAACTCATCATCCAGCCGCGCAGCGGCTGGCAATTGATCGATTGGAAAGAGTTCTACGAATACCGCGACCTGTTCCGCTTCCTCATCTGGCGGAGCATCAAGGTCCAGTACGCCCAAAGCACGCTCGGGATCGGCTGGGCCGTGATTCAGCCCCTCTTCTCGATGGTCATCTTCACGATCGTGTTCGGGAAATTGGCCAACGTTGATTCGGACGGTGTCCCCTACGCCGTCTTCTCCTTCGCGGCCCTCGTCCCCTGGACTTACTTTTCGAACGCCTTGACCGAGGGGACCAACAGCCTCGTCGGCAATACCAACATGCTCAGCAAGGTTTACTTCCCGCGGATGATGCTCCCTCTCTCGGCGGTGTTCGCCAAACTGATTGACTTCACGATTTCCGGGACGATACTCGCCGCACTCATGGTTTATTACGGCAGCGTGCCCACCTGGGGAATCCTGCTGCTGCCGTACCTGGTGGGGTTGATGATTTTGACCGCCGCCGGCATCGGGATGTGGCTGACCGCGCTGGCGGTGCAGTATCGCGACATCAAATTCGCGATGAACTTCGTCGTGCAACTGCTGATGTACTGCACGCCGGTGGTTTATGCGGCCAGCCTGATTCCCTGGACGTACGAATGGCAGGGATATGTTTTCTATCCCCGGCTGCTGTACGCGTTGAATCCGATGGTCGGCGTGATCGAGGGTTTCCGTTCGGCGCTATTGGGAACAAATCCGATGCCGTGGGGACTGATCGGCGTCGGGACGCTTTCGGCGTCGATTCTGGCGGTGACCGGCTGCCTGTTCTTCCGGAAGAAAGAGCGACTGTTCGCCGACGTGGCGTAATGCATCGAGTAGCAACCGATCCAGATTGAAGGCTTGTTAATGACGTTACCAAATTTCCTTTGTATAGGAGTTCAGCGAGCGGCAACGACTTGGCTTCATAAATGTCTTGAGGCTCATCCCGATGTTTTTGTCCCAGATGAGAAGGAATTGCATTTTTTCAATTTTCACTGGAATCAAGGGATTGCCTGGTACGAGGGGCATTTTGACTCTTCCGGAGATGCTTCTGCGGTCGGAGAGATCACACCGAATTATCTGCATGAAGCACCGTTAGAGCGTATTTGCGAGACGCTTCCCGATGTACGACTTATTGTGATTTTAAGAGAACCGGTCTCACGGGCTTTCTCTGCTTATCGATTATTGCATGAAAAATTAGGGGCGATGACATTTCAAAAGGCTTGTGAAACGGAGTCATACCTGGTCGATCAAAGCCTGTACGCGGAAAAACTGGAGCAACTTTATTCGTTCTTTCCGAGAGAACAGGTGCTGGTTGCGTTGTACGACGAAATTAACACCGATCCGGTCGGTGTTTATCAGAATGTCTGCCGGCACTTGAATGTCAAACAAATCCCTCCGCCACCAGAACTGAACCAGACATTCAATCACATTTTGTTTCCGCGAACACAGGCCTTGTTCAGTAAAATGCATCTGACCTGGACTCTGGACCTGATCAAGCGGACGCCCATCGCAGATACGATCAAACGTTTCGCCAAAAACAAACAAAAAATACGACTCCAGCAAAGCCGGAACGACGATCAAATCTCGCCAGAATTAAGACGTCGATTTGATAACGATATCGAACGGTTGGAAACGTTGATCGAACGAGATCTTTCAAATTGGAAGAGCAAGATCGCGGCGATTGCCTGACTCAATCGACAAGAAATAATCCAACTAACTAAATACTCATGACCAAACCAATCATCTCTGTTGAAAACTTAAGTAAAGCGTACCGGCTAGGGCTCAAGGAAGAAGTCCCCGATACGTTCGTCAGTGCTATGGCCGGCGTCGCCAAGGCGCCGCTGAAGAACTTCCGTCGACTCCGTCAGCTCGACACGTCGGGGCATGACGGCAGCGACGACGATATCCTCTGGGCGCTGAAGGATGTCAACTTCGAAGTCAACGAAGGTGAAGTGGTCGGCATCATCGGTCGTAACGGAGCCGGCAAAAGCACGCTGCTCAAGGTTCTTTCGCGGATTACCGAACCGACCTCCGGCTGCGTCAAGCTTCGCGGGAGGGTTTCGAGTTTGCTGGAAGTGGGAACCGGATTTCATCCAGAACTGAGCGGTCGCGATAACATCTACATGAACGGCACGATCCTGGGGATGACAAAAAAAGAGATCGACCGCAAGTTCGACGAGATCGTCGACTTCTCGGGAGTCGAGAAGTTTCTCGATACGCCGGTGAAGCGGTATTCGAGCGGGATGCAGGTGCGGCTGGCGTTCGCGGTGGCCGCTCATCTGGAGCCGGAGATTCTGATTGTGGATGAGGTGCTGGCGGTCGGTGACGCCGAGTTCCAGAAGAAATGCCTGGGCAAGATGCAGGATGTTTCACACAGCGGACGAACGGTGCTGTTCGTGAGTCACAATATGGCGGCAGTCGAAAGTCTGTGCAGTCGCGCGATTCATATATCTAATGGCGCAGTTCTAGGGGATGGTGATACATCCAAACAAGTGGCAAAATATCTGAACGTGTCGCGACTAGAGAATGGCAAACCTCTAGTCGAACGAAAAGACAGGACAGGGACGTCTGATGCGCTGATGACGAATATTCGATTTCTCGATTATATAAATTCGCCTATAAAATCGATATCGATTGGCGATAGTCTTTCAATCGAGTTAAATTACACTCTCCGAGATGTGAGTTATCGCGTTACAAAAGTTGCATTGAGTTGCTTCTCCTCTGATGGAAAAAAAATCTTTCATATTGATTCAGAGATGAGTGAGAGGTCCTCATTTCTGAAGTCATCGTCTGGAAGTATTCGTTGTAAAATACCACGATTTCCTCTTCCTTCCGGTGAATATTCATTTGACGTTATGCTAATGGTAAATGGGGCAGTTGCTGATCACATTCATAACGCCACATCGCTCGAAGTGTTACCGGGTGATTTCTACGGATGTGGAAAACATGCTAATTCGCATGATGGTATATTTTTTCTAGATCACGAGTGGCTTGAATAGCAAATAATAAATAAGTAGGGCAATGTTAATTACAATGAATACTACGCTTGAATCTATTCCAAGATTGACTGAATACATACGCGATTTGTCGCCCGATGTTGTCAAACTCCATCTAGGATGTGGTGGCGAACGATGGAAAGATTATTTGAATGTTGATCTGTATGCCTACGATCCGGATAAGCCGGATTCCTCCCGCTCTGGCTGTATCGCGGATGCTGTGGGTGATATGCGAGATCTTCAATTGCCGGATGACACCATTGATGAAATATTTACCTCTCATACTCTTGAGCATTTCACACGGTGGGAAGCGGTCGACATGCTCAATGACTGGTTGCGGATGTTAAAGCCGGGAGCGAAGCTGGTGATGGAAACGCCGGATTTTACGAGGTGTATTCTGTGGCTGTTTCATCCATCGTCAAAGAAACGTCAGCTTGCTCTCAATATGTTTTATGGAAATCAATGGGATCGGCATGACTTTGAGACTCACCGGTATGTCTGGTCTGGACGGGAGATCAAGCAGACTCTCGAAGAGATAGGGTATCGGGATGTCGTTGTCGGGCACCGAACCTGGACGCACAAACGCGGTCGAGATATGAGAATCGAAGCTCGTAAATAGTGAAAGCCAAGAGTGATTCCTTTGTCCAATTTATTCGCAATAGACAAAGAGGCCGGTGGCGCAATCGAGATATACGCCAACGAACTCTGTGACCGAATGTCCCCATCGCCAGAAATCGTTGATTATAGCGAGGTGTCAGGTGATAGGCAGGCTCTGTGTCATTATGCGGTTTGGTATCTGTATCGCGATCGTGTCGTCGAGCAACGCGACGAAAAGACACTCGTAACGATTCACCATCTCCAACGTTGGAACGAAACCATGGAGGAGATCGCCAACAGAAAAATCAGTCTTGTTACAATGTCGAGCGAGTGGTTCCGGTTCCTTCAAACTCGTGTCAATAAAGATAGGGTTTCGATCGTGCCGCATGGGGTAAATCCTGAAGAATGGCCTCTTCGAAAGCGGGTTGTTGCTTCGAAAAAGTTCAACATTGGGATTGTTGGTCGTTGTTACCCGGATGGTAGAAAAGGGGAAAGGCTGGTTCCTCATATCGTCAATCAACTTCCAGAGGGAAAGTTTCGCATATCGATTGTTGGTGTCGGTTGGGAAAAAATCATCAACAAACTACAGGCTTGTAACGTTGATGTTGAGTATCAGGAGTCAGTGTCCTTTGATGAATTAAAGGCATTTTGTGCTGATTTCGATGTCTTTCTTTGTACTTCCGATCTCGAAGGCGGCCCCTTGCCACTCCTGGAAACGATGTCCTTGGGGATTACGCCAGTCTCGTCCCCTGTTGGGCTGTCTCGCGATCTGCTGGCCGGTACTGGATTGGGGTATTTGTTTCCCAAAGGAAATGCCGCTGCCTGTGCACGAATTCTCTCCAAGCTCATTTCCGGGAAATATCCAATGATTTCTCCGGAAAGATTAAGAGCAGCTGCCACACATCTCAGTTGGGAGAATGCGGCACGGGGTTATGAAGCACTCTATTCAGCAATTGAGAAAGGTATCCCTCTGCCATCAGATCCGACCAATTATTTCGAATGGCTAGCACAACTGAGAGGAAATCGCCGTTTACGATTTGACGAAAAGGTCGCGCTGGCTTCCAATCCGGCGCCGACGGATCGTTGGACACAACCCCGTGTATGGCGTGCATGGAATAAATTCGCAAGACTGTTTTTAGGTACGTGGGCGTAATTAATGCTCCAACATAAGATTCGCTCAACTGAGCGGCTCATCTCCATCATCATGATCAATCGCAACGGGGGGGATTACCTGCGTCGTGCATTGAGATCGCTGCGCGGATCATTGGAGGAGTCCAATCACGCTCCAGTCGATTATGAATTGTTGCTTGTCGATAATGGCTCGACCGATGATTCTGTCGCGATTGTCGAATCGGAACTGGAATCTGTCCTCTTCCCCTGGCGGATCGTGGAAGAAATTGAACCCGGCGTGAATTCAGCGCGGCTCGCAGGACTCAATGCGGCTTCCGGGCAGTATCTTATATTTACTGACAATGATCTGAAGTTCTCCACTGAATGGCTGGATGGCTATCGCCGGGCGATTAAAGAATATCCGCACGAGCGAATCTTCGCCGGACGAGTGAAAGTCGGCGAAGTGGAAGGAGAGGTTCCCCGTTGGCTCGATCTGACGGGCGAATATTCACGTCCCTCCATTGTTGTGCGGTGCGACAATGGCGAGACGACATTTCAGACGGAACTCGACGCGAATGGTGTTGATGGGCCGGTCGGTCCCAATATGGCGTTTGAGCGGTCTGTGTTTCAAGATTATGGCGTCTTCGATACGAATTTTGGATTGCGTCCCGGTTCGCTCGTCGCGGGAGCAGAGGCCGAGTATTTTCATCGGCTTAGTCGGCAAGGCGAGTCATTCGTGTATGTGGCAGAGGCCTGCGTCTTACATCCTCTCAAAAGAAATCAAATATCGAAAGCTTATTTTCGAAACCGATTGTGCGGTATCGGTCGCGTACTCTCACGGCTACAACACATCAACGGCTTGTCGACTCCCAGAGTGTTCGGCGTGAAACGATATCTCTTTCGCCAACTTCTCGAAGCCTGGGGCGATTATCTGCGGACGTGGTTTCAATCGTGCCCTCGCAAACGTTTCTATTATCGCTGCAATGTATCGATTGTGTGGGGGCAAATTCAGGAAGACTTTGCACAACGCGCAGCGTCAATTGAAACTCCTTCCCTGAAGATTTCCAAGTTTGCTGAATCTGCCAAATGACGCGTGTTTCCACAATTATACCGGCGTACAACGCCGAGGCGTTTCTCCGGGAAACTCTCGACAGTGCCCTCGCGCAGACTCACGACGAGCAGGAAATTATCGTCGTCGATGACGGCTCGACCGACGCGACCTGCGAGATCGCCGAAAGTTTCGGCAACCGGGTGAAGCTGATCCGTCAACAAAATGCCGGTCCCGCCGCGGCCCGGAATCGGGGCGCTCGCGAAGCGAGCGGAGAATGGCTGGCGTTTCTCGATGCGGACGACTTGTGGATGCCGGACAAAATATCGACTCAATTAGAACGGGCGAATGAGACCGGAGCCCCGCTGATTTATACGGATCGCGAGAATATCGGGGTTTGCGATCACGTCTCGCGTTATCAATCGGATTGCGTGGAATTGGCGGAAGGGGAGCTTTACGAGAAGCTGTTGTGCGGCAATTTTATCACGTTGTCGAGTGTGTTGATTCGTAAGGATGTGTTTGAGTCTGAAGGTGGATTCAACGAGGATCTGTCGCTCAAAGCGGTCGAGGATTGGGAGTTTTGGTTGCGGATCGCGTCAAGCCATGCTGTGGCCGTGTGTCCCGAGCCGTTGGTCCAGTATCGATTTCACGAGACGGGAATCAGTCGCAACCTCAATACGATGGAAACCAACCTGTTCAATGCCCTCGATGTGGCCTTCGATTCGAAACGAGGACAACAATTGGACGCCACCACTCGCCGCAAAGCCCGGGCTTCCGCCTGGGGCGTGTTAGGCTGGTCCGCGGCGTCGACCAATCCACGTTCGGCGGTTCGATATTTCACGCGTGCGTGGCTGAACGATCCGTGTAATCTGTGGAGAGTGAAGCAAGTGGTCAAGTCGGCATTGGGGCGCGCCTAACCATGAAAATCGCACTCGACGCCCGGTGTCTGAATCGGGCTCATTTACGCGGGATGGGGAAGTACCTGTGGAATGTGATGACCAACACTCCAGAGGACGCTCCCGAATGGGTGGTGCTGGGAGATCGTCCCGATTTGCCTCGCCATATTCCGGATCTGTCGGCGGTCGACGTGGACCTGTTCGAGCAACGAGGTGATCGGTTTCAGTTGTGGGAGCAATATGGATTGCCGCGGGCGGCTAAAAGGCATCGTGCCGACGTTCTGCACGCGACGTCAACGAGTCTTCCCTGGTGGCAGCCGGTGCCGACTGTGGTGACGATTCACGATACCGTCCCCTGGGAGGGGGAAGGCGAACAGTGCGACAGTTGGTATTGGAGGAAGCTTCTCCCGAGCGCCTATCGTCAATCCGCCGCCATCATCACGATCAGCGAGAATTCACGAAAAGACATTCTGTCGTTATGGCCCGACCTGGAAGAGAAACTGCATGTGATTCCTCACGGCGTGGAGTCTCATTATCAAACCATTCAGCCGGGGCCTCTCGATGAGCCGTTACGAGCCCAGGGGATCCGGTCGCCGTACCTGCTCTATCTGGGAGGAGGGATTCCTCGGAAGCGAGTCGATTGGGCGGTTAAAGTCTGGCAGGAACTCAACGATCCGGGTTTGCAGCTTGTCGTCTGCGGTCTGGAAACCGAAGCCGGTTCTCGGCTGATGGAGAGTGTTTCTCCCGAGCGTCGTGAGAATTTGTGTTTGCCGTCGTTTATTCCCGAAGCCGTGATGCCGCGGTTGTACCAGAATGCGGTCGCCGTGTTGTATCCGACTTTGTACGAGGGTTTCGGTCTTCCCGCGTTAGAGTCGCAGGCGACGGGGACGCCGGTGTTGTTCAGTTCGGTAGGGAGTTTGTCCGAGTTGGAAGGTCCGGGGGCGGTTGTGTTGCCTCCCAAGGATCTCGGCGCCTGGGTGGCCGCCTGTCAAAAAGTGCTGAGCGAGCGAAGCGCGGGAGGCACTCCGGACTCGCATGCCCGTGAGTGGGCTCGACAGTTTTCCTGGGAAGAATCGGCCCGGCGTCATCTCGAGGTTTATCAGTCTGTTTTGGCGAGGGCACGAACTGGGGCAGGTCTCGTTCAGTCGTCTCGGTCTTAGAATCCAAATATTATGAATCACCCGTTGAAAATCGCACTGGCTTCCTGGGCGCCTTTTATCGGCGAGGCGGAACTCGCGGTCGAGCGTCTCGCCCTCGGTCTCAAAGAGGCAGGGCACGTCGTCTTTCTGATCGTCGGCACGAAAGGGGAGGCGTTGGAACGCTTCGAAGCGGCCGGGATTCGCTGTCTGGTGGTCGAGCAGCGTTTTACCGACAAGAAAACCTGGCTCAAATATCGTCGTTCGCGAAACCGCGTCCGGGACATTCTCCTCAACGAACAGCCGGACCTCGTTCACAGCAACGACCTGCCGACCCATCAGATGATCTCGGATGCCGTGTTGTGCTTGCAAAAAAAAAGCATATGTCATCATCGGTGGTTTTTTGGGCAGGCGGAGATCGACTGGATCAACAAGTATGACGACGATCATAAACTGTTAGTCTCAGATGCCTTA
>JABURQ010000198.1 GCA_014762625.1 Planctomycetaceae bacterium
GACAGGGTAACCATTAGCGGCTATTAAGGGGTCAGTCGCCAGATGAATCGCATTCACGGCAGCGACGGTCCGGAAGCCGCCGAACGCGAACTCGGGATCTACTTCCAATCGGGCGAACTTCTCGATTACGAGCCGACCCTCGGAGAGTGGGTCTGTGCGGATGACGAAAAGTAAGCGTCAGACGATTTCGTCGAATCTCACCACTCCCGGAGAAACCTCATGAGCGTACTCGTCACCGGCGGAGCGGGATACATCGGTTCTCACGCCGTCAAACTTCTGCGGGACGCCGGGCGCGAGGTGGTGGTCGTCGATAATCTTTATCGCGGCCACAAAGCGGCCATTCCCGAAGACGTGCCGTTTTACGAAGGTTCACTCCAGGACGGCGACGTGCTGACGGAGCTGTTCGAGGAAGAAGAGATCACCGAGGTCCTGCATTTTGCCGCCCTCGCTTATGTCGGCGAATCGGTACAGGATCCTTTGTGGTATTACGAAAACAACGTCAACGGCTCGCTGACGCTTTTTTCGGCGATGGCCGCGGCCGGCGTCAAGAAACTGGTCTTCAGCTCCACCTGTGCGACTTACGGCGAGCCCGACACCCTGCCGATTGTGGAAACACTCCCGCAACAGCCGATCAACCCGTACGGTCACTCGAAACTGATGGTCGAACGGATTCTGCGCGATCTCGTTGCGTCCGATCCAGAATGGTCGGTGACGGCGTTACGGTACTTCAATGTCGCCGGGTGTGCGGAAGACGGCCACCTGGGTGAAGATCATCAGCCTGAGACACATTTGATCCCGCTCGTGTTGCAGGCGGCGCTCGGGAACCGGGATTCGATCACGATTTTCGGCAGCGATTACGACACTCCGGACGGCACCTGCATTCGCGATTATATCCACGTGGAAGACCTCGGTCGGGCGCATCTGCTGGCGCTGGAACATCTCGTGCCGGGTGACTATCAGTATTTCAACCTCGGCATCGGACGCGGATTTTCGGTCAAGGAAGTGATTGACTCAGTCCAACGGGTGACCGGAAAGGAGATCCGCGTGGAAATGGGCGACCGTCGGCCCGGCGATCCTCCGACCCTGTACGCTGATGCCGGCAAGATTCGGGACGCCTTCGGCTGGAGCCCGAAATTCACGGAACTGGACGACATCGTGCGTACCGCCGCGAACTGGTTTGAGAGTCACCCGGAGGGTTACGGGGACTGAATTAAATTACGCAGTCCCGTGAAACGCAAAAAACCTCCGAAGTGTGGTGGCTCCGGAGGCTCTTCAATCGTTGACGCGGACCGATCTGCGATATCACGTGCAGATGTAATAGTTATTCATGATGTCGTGATCGAGGGTCTTGATCTCGACGTTACTGAAGTCGGCCTCTTTCAGCATTTTGACAGCGAGCTCCTCGCCCCAGCAAGTGCCGAGTCCGCAGCCGTCGTGGGCCAGCGACACCGTCATGCAGTGCATGGTCGAGATCGTGTACAGAAACGGCGCGACCGGGTGGTCGAGGTTCCGTTCCACCTGACTCGATGAGCGAATGTCCTGCGCGAGAAACAGACCGTCTGGCTTTAGAGCTTTCCGGATTCCCGCTAGCATGCCGTGCGGATCGATCTGATCGTGAATCGCGTCGAAGGCGAAAATTACATCGAAGCGACCTTCTTCGTTCAGGTTCGCGGCGTCGCGTACCCCGAACTGAATATTTTCCAAACCGAGGTTGTTTGCTTCCGCGTTAGCCCAGGTGATCGCTTCCTTCGAGAAATCGAAGCCGACGAACCGCGAATTGGGAAATCGCTTCGCCATGTGCATTAACGCCATGCCGCGACCGCAACCGACATCGGCGACATCGATGCCCCGTTCCAGATCATCGGTCAACCCATCGACGAGTGGCAGGATGTGTTCATCCAGAGCAGAGACCACCGTCTGGAACGATTCTTCGGCCATCACTTCGTGGAATCGTCCGAATTTTTCGTAAGGCACACCGCCGCCGTTCTGGAAACAGTCGAGCACATCGTCTTCGATGCTGCCGAACAACGCCATGAACTGCATCACGCCAGCGAGATTGTTGGGGGTGGCGGCGCGGGTCAGCCATTCGGCGTGTTCGGGGGGGAGGTGATAGGTTCGCTGGTCGGGATCGTAATCGATGACGCGTCCGGTCACCATCGCTCCCAGCCATTCGCGGACGT
This sequence comes from Planctomycetaceae bacterium, assembly GCA_014762625.1. Lineage (GTDB taxonomy): Bacteria > Planctomycetota > Planctomycetia > Planctomycetales > Planctomycetaceae > JABURQ01. The sequence goes on from JABURQ010000198.1 coordinate 2,181, forward strand.
ACCGTTCATTGAGACCGGATTCCTCGGCGATATCGTGAGTGTTGGCTGGTCGGTTGAGTCGTCGCAGACTGTCCAGCAAACCGGAACGATGCCCCAGACTGAACATGAATGTGAGGGCGGCATCGTTGAGCATGCCGACGACGCGGTCGCCGAACGCTTCGTGGCGTTCTGAATCGAACATTTCCTCCGCCGGGTTGTCCTGATTAGGGGCTGTGATCGACATTTTGTTTCTCCTTGGCGATGGTGTGTGGTCAGGTTAGACTGAACGCAAGTCGGGAAGCATTCCATTTCGCTCCGCGACCCTGCGTTGCCGAGACAAGAATAGAAGTCGACACGTGGGAGAACAATTGACTCTGAGTCTAATCGGGTTGACTTGTGGTCAAGTTCGAGAGTTATTCAGAGCTCTGAAGGAGACGTAACGTTATGCCGACATTGTCGATGCGCGAAAAACTGATTCAAGCGGGACACGAGATTTTTTATCGTGAAGGATTCCTTGCGGTGGGACTTGACCGTCTGCTCAATGAAGTGGGGTGCTCGAAGCAGACCTTCTACAACCACTTTGAGTCGAAAGACGATCTGATTGTCGCCGTCATCGACCATCACCACGAATGGTGGAGTAAGGAACTGACCGAACGACTCATGCGTACTGCGGGGCCCAATCCACGGGACCAGATTCTGGCGGTCTTCGACATCACCGAAGAGATTCTGAACGAACCCGATTATCGCGGCTGTATCTACATCAACGCGGCGGTTGAGTTTCCATTGCCGCATCACCCTGCCCATCAATCGGCGCGGAAAGCGAAAGCGGACGGTGTGGAGATGTTAAGAGAACTCGCGGAACGAGCAGGGGCTTCGAATCCCGAAGCGATGGCGCAGGAAATCGACATGATTATCGAAGGGGCACTGGTGACGAAGCAGGTCTCCCCCGAGAGCGATGTGATGGCGATTGCCCGCCGCGCCGCCGAAACGCTGATTGAAAAGTACCTGCCGACGACGGTTTGAACCGCACAGCGCCTCAAGAATTGTACCTCTCCCCATTCGCTTGTTTCATCCGCCGGTTCCGTCCCTTACAATCATCCTGTTCGGGCATTTAAGGAACGACTCATGCGAATTCGATCACTTTATACTTTCCTGATCCTGACTGGAGTTGCTTCTCTGCTGTCGGCGGAGACTCCCGATGCGGGCGTCTTGTGTGTTGAAACCGAAGACGCCATCGAGGTGACGATCGACGGTCGTCCTCTCTTCACTTACAACAAAGCGACGCTCGAATCCCCTGAGGGAATCGATCCTGTTTACCGTCGCGGCGGACACATTCATCCCGTCTACACGCCGCAGGGGCGGATTGTCTCGGGCGACTTTCCCGTCGATCATCCTCATCAGCATGCGATCTTTCACGCCTGGAGGAAGGTTGAGTCTCAGGGACGCCGATTGAGCTTCTGGGATCAGGCCGCGAAGACGGGCCGCGTCTCACACGCGAAGGTTCTCTCCGTCACCAACAAGCCTCAGCACGGACAGTTTGTCGTCGCACATCTCCTGGAGGATATGATCGACCCGGACCAGCCGCAACCGGTCTTGACTGAAATCTGGACCGTCGATATCTACGATCGGGACGATGAGACGTACGTCTTCGATCTGCGCGTCGAACACAAATGCGCCGGTGCTTTGCCGGTTACGGTGAGTCAGTATCATTACGGCGGGATGGCGTTTCGCGGCACCGCCGATTGGTTTGATGACGGAGCCAACGCCGCCTATCAAGCGTGGCAAAAAGAATTACAGACCGATCCCGACGCGCCGGCTCCGTCGATGGAGGTGATGCGACACAAGTTTCTCACCAGCGAAGGGGACTCGCAGTTTAAGGGAAATCACAGCCGCCCGAAGTGGGTTGATTTGTACGGCCCCATCGATCAGCAACTTGCGGGCGTTGCTATCCTCGGCCATCCGGAGAATTTCCGCGCTCCGCAACACGTTCGCCTACATCCGAGCAAACCGTATTTCTGCTTTTCGCCGATGGTCGAGTCCGCATTCGAAATTACGCCGGAAAAGCCGTTTTCATCGCGTTACCGTTTCGTGATCCACGACGGCCCGCCGCAGCCGGATGCTCTCGATGCCGAATGGAAACGCTTCGCGGCGTCGAAGTCAACGGTCGGAAACCTACCTTGAGCTATCCAACACGGCGAGGTTGTGATAGTCTGATTGCCAGAGCGGCGTGACCTTTCGAGCAGTTCGGGTTGTTATCGCTTCTTAATTCTTAACACTGGAGTGATTTGCTATGCCGGAAGGTACGATTAAGAGATTGACGGACAAAGGATTCGGTTTTATTGACACCGGATCCGCGAAAGACCTGTTCTTTCATATGTCGAACGTTGAAGGGACTGACTTCGACTCGCTGACTGAAGGACAAAAAGTTTCCTTCACGGAAGGTCGAGGTCCCAAAGGACCGTGCGCAGAAAACGTACGCCCCCTCTAATTGGCGGAAACTGAGACACATGAGAGTCGCCCCGCGAGAATCCTCTTTCGGCCCCGGCTCTTTTTTTATGCGCGAGAAGCAACGTTCCATTCTACGTTCGAGGAATGTCGAAACGAGTTGCATCAAGACGCGAAGGGGCGAGAAGCTTGAAGACATTGGGTGGTGGGAATCAGGCCATCTGTCGAACATCGTGATGATGAAGGGTATCAGCTTCAGTAGCTGATGAGAGTGTAATTGTAACCCGGCTGGTCCCACCTGATGGCTCTCGGCTGATCCTGAAAGGTGGTGCGAGATGACATTCCCACCGAGATCCACCACTTCATTGATCTCTCCACCGGCTTGGGGCCAAACAGAATCTGTCTCGTGAGCGGTTCGTAGAAATTTGAGACGGCGTAAGCCAAGTGTGGAAATTTATGGTCCCACTGAAATCGGGACAGGATCCAGCAAGTCGGTCCCAGGGAAATTGGATAGGCAGCAAGGAGCAGAAAGAGAAGAATCGCGACACGCTGAGTGAACGCCAGTTTCTTGCGGGGAGCGTTGTCAGACATCATCCGACCTCTGTCTCAAAACTGATGACGTTTTTGACTCTATCCTAAGCAGGGTGACACTGCAAACTTTACTTTCAGTGTGCTTGCTGACTCCTTTCGCCCTGCTGAATCATTCGGGGTCACCATCGTCAATCCGTTTCGACCTGCGGCAACCGTGGCCAACAGTTCCAAAATCAAAAATCCAAAATCAAAAATACCCAATCACTCGTGCGTGAAGATGAATCCGTCTGGGGCGGCGTCGATTTTGATCGTCGAGCCTTCCGGCAGTGACCCGGCGAGGATCTCGTTCGCGAGTGAGTTCTGCAGGCGGTTCTGGATGACTCGTTTCAAAGGACGGGCTCCGTACGCCGGGTCGTAACCTTCCCGGGCGAGAAGGTCCTTGGCGGCGTCGGTCACTTCGAGCTGATAGTCGTTCTTGGCGAGCAGCTTTTCGAGGTTCATCAGTTGCAGGTCGACGATCTGGCGGATTTCGTCCTGTCCAAGCGGATGGAAGACGATCGTTTCGTCGATCCGGTTGAGGAATTCCGGCAGGAACTCCCGCTGCATGATATCCATGACGCGGTCGTGAATCTGCGATTCGTCCGGCGTGCCGGCGAGGTCCATGATCATCTGGCTGCCGATGTTGGAGGTCATCACGATAATGGTATTCGTGAAATCGACGGTGCGGCCGTGACTGTCGGTGAGGCGACCGTCGTCGAGCACCTGCAGCAGGACGTTAAAGACTTCGCGGTGCGCTTTTTCGATTTCGTCGAGCAGGACCACGGAGTACGGCTGCCGGCGGACCGGTTCGGTCAGTTTGCCTCCTTCTTCGTAGCCGACGTATCCGGGAGGGGCCCCGATGAGTCGCGCGACCGAATGTTTCTCCATGAATTCGGACATATCGATGCGGACCATGTTCCGTTCGTCGTCGAACAAAAACTCGGCGAGCGCTTTACAGAGTTCGGTCTTACCGACGCCGGTCGGTCCGAGGAAGATGAACGACCCGATGGGGCGGTCCTGATCCTGCAGGCCGGAGCGCGAACGTCGGACGGCGTTCGAGACGGCGGTGACCGCTTCGCTCTGGTCGATCATGCGGCGGTGAATGCCGGCTTCCATGTTGAGCAATTTGTCCCGCTCGGTCTGGAGCATGCGTGTGACGGGGACGCCGGTCCAGTCGGAGACGACCGACGCGATTTCCTCCGGTCCGACTTCAGTCCGCAGCAGCTTCTGTTTCGGCTCTTCTTCTGTTTCGGCTGCGGCTTGTTCCGACTGGGCTTCTTCGCGTTCGATCTGGGAGCGGAGTTGTTTCTGTCGGCTGTCGAGTTCGTACAGGTTCTGGAAGTCGGTTTCGTCGACCACTTGACCGGAGGCCTGTTTGTCGCGGATGCCGGCTTCGAGCTGTGAATAATCGCGCTCGATGTTTTCGAGTTCTTCGCGGAGCGACTGCACGTCGCCGATCCCCAGCTTCTCGGCTTCCCACTGTTCTTTGAGCGAGGCGAGTTTCTGTTTGAGTTGTTCGGTTTCGAGGCGGATGTCTTCCCGTTCCTTCTCGGCGTGCTCTTCTTTCTCCTCTTCGAGTTGTCGTGCGGCGAGTTCCAGACGCGTTAATCGGCGTTGGACTTCGTCGATCTCGGCGGGAACGGAGTGCAATTCCATCGAGACCCGGGCGGCTGCTTCATCGACGAGGTCGAGAGCTTTGTCGGGGAGATGACGGTCGGTGATGTAGCGGTCCGAAAGCGTGGCCGCGGAATCGAGAGCGGCGTCTTTGATTTTGATGTTGTGATGTTTTTCGTAACGTTCTTTGAGTCCGCGCAGGATGGCGATGGTGTCTTCGACCGACGGTTCGTTGACTTTGACCGGTTGGAAACGCCGTTCGAGAGCGGCATCTTTTTCGATGTGCTTGCGGTATTCATCGAGTGTGGTGGCACCGACGCAGTGGAGTTCACCCCGCGCGAGGGCCGGTTTCAAGAGGTTCGAGGCGTCCATCGAACCTTCGGACGCTCCGGCTCCGACGACGGTATGGAGTTCGTCGATGAAGAGAATGATCTGGCCCGCCGCTTCTTCGACTTCTTTGAGGACCGCTTTGAGACGGTCTTCAAACTCACCCCGGTATTTGGCGCCCGCGACGAGCGCCCCCATATCGAGGGCAACCACCCGTTTGTCTTTGAGGGCTTGGGGGACATCGCCGAGCACGATGCGATGAGCGAGCCCTTCGACGATGGCGGTCTTTCCGACCCCCGGTTCCCCGATGAGGACCGGGTTGTTCTTGCGGCGGCGGGAGAGAACCTGAATCACGCGGCGGATTTCCTTGTCGCGCCCGATGACCGGGTCGATCTTGCCGGCGCGGGCGAGTTCAACGAGATCCTTGCCGTCCGTTTCGAGGGCCTGGTAGTTGTCTACGGGGTGGCGGTCGGTCACTTTCTGGGTTCCTCGCATGGTTTGAAGTCCTGCTTTGAGATCATCTTCCGTGACGGCGTGCATTTTCATGAGCCGTTGGGCCTGATCGTCGATTTTTGTGAGCGCGAGCAGGAGGTGTTCGGTGGAGACGAATTCGTCCCCCATCGTCTCGGCCTCTTTCTGGGCCGCTTCGAGAACCCGGATTCCGGCGGGAGAAACTTGCGGCTGGGTGTCGGTTCCGGAGACTTTCGGGAGACGCTTCAGTTCCGCTTCGACCACCGATTGCAGTTGCTGGGTGTTGACGTTCATCTTCTTGAAGAGGGGGCGGACGATGCCGTCGGTTTCGTCGAGCAGTCCTTTGAGCAGATGAATCGGCTGGAGCTGCTGATGTCCCTGGTCGATGGCGAAAGACTGAGCCCGTTGCAGAGCTTCCTGCGCTTTCGCGGTCAGTTTTTCAAATTGAAAGGCCATAGTTCATCTCCTGAGTGCGCACGAATTCCGTCACGGTGGAACCGTGTAAAAAAAACGTCTCGTTGGTGGTCAGTTTATCGGGAATGCGACGGACGTCGCGGATGTTTTGAGAGGAATTCTCAGAACAGGGAGGAAATTCTCTCCCCGGTGTCTGCCGGGGAGAGAATTCAGATCGCTTACTCTTTCTTCTCGAATTCAGCGTCAATGACGTCGTCGTCATCTCCGCCGCTACTTTCGGTTGAGGCTCCGGCGGTCTCGGCACCTTCGGGAGCTGCGCCTTCCGCTCCTTGCATATGCTGGGCCATGGCCTGCATCGAGGTGGAAAGTTCTTCGGTGGCCGATTTGATCTGGTCGACGTTATCGCCTGCGGTCGCTTCCTGAACTTTCTTGACTGCGGACTCGATTGCTGTCTTGGAACCTTCGTCGATTTTGTCTTCGTGTTCCTTGAGAGCTTTTTCCGCTTCGTGAGCCAGCGTGTTACCCATGTTTTTGGCTTCCGCGAGTTCACGTTTTTTCTTGTCTTCCTCGGCGTGAGCCTCGGCATCTTTCCGGATTTGTTCGATTTCATCCTCGGAAAGTCCGCTCGACTCTTCGATTTTGATCGACTGTTCCTTGCCGGTTTTCACATCCTTGGCCGACACATTCAAAATACCGTTCACATCGAGGTCGAAGGAGACTTCGATTTGAGGCATGCCGCGTGGAGCGGGCGGGATTCCGTCCAGATTGAACTGTCCGAGCAGGCGGTTGTCGCTCGCCATCTCGCGTTCCCCCTGGAAGACTCGCACGGTGACCGCGGTTTGATTGTCGGAGGCTGTGGAGAAGGTCTCTTTTTTGGTGGCGGGGATAGTGGTGTTCCGTTCGATCAGTTTCGTCATGATGCCTCCTTCGGTTTCGATACCGAGAGAAAGCGGCGTCACGTCGAGTAGAACCACGTCTTTGACGTCACCGGCGAGGATTCCCCCCTGGATCGCGGCTCCGACAGAGACCACTTCGTCGGGATTCACGCCGCGGTGCGGTTCCTTCTCGAACATCTTCTTGACGAGTTCCTGCACTTTCGGAACGCGGGTTGAGCCTCCGACCAGCACGACTTCGTCGATATCGCCGGCGGAAAGTTTGGCGTCTTTGAGGGCGTTCTGGACCGGACCCCGGCAACGCTCCACCAGCGGGTCGATCAGCTTTTCAAAGTCAGATCGACTGATCGACATCTGCAGGTGTTTCGCACCAGAGGAGTCCGCTGTGATGAACGGCAGGTTGATATCGGTGGAGGCGGAACTCGACAGTTCCTTCTTCGCTTTTTCGGCCGCTTCGCGGAGGCGCTGTAACGCCATCGCGTCGGATCGGAGGTCGATCCCCTGCTCTTTCTTGAACTCGTCGGCAATGTGATCGATGAGCACTTCGTCAAAGTCGTCACCACCGAGGTGGGTGTCTCCGTTGGTGGAGAGCACTTCGACCATTTCGTCGCCCACCTCCAGAATCGAGACGTCGAAGGTACCACCCCCGAGGTCGAAGACGGCGATCTTCTCTTCTTCTTTCTTTTGTAATCCGTAAGCGAGTGCCGCGGCGGTCGGCTCGTTGATAATACGCGAGACTTCGAGTCCTGCGATTTGACCGGCGTCTTTTGTCGCTTGTCGCTGGGCGTCGTTGAAGTATGCCGGAACGGTGATCACGGCCTTGTTGACCTTGTGGCCGAGATAACTTTCGGCGGCTTCCTTCAGCTTGCGGAGAACCAGGGCTGAGATTTCCGGCGGAGTGTATTCCTTGCCGTTGACGTCGACTTTGACGTAGTCTTCGTCGCCACCGACGATTCCATAGGGGACCATTTTTTCTTCGGCCTGAACCTCTTTATGGCGACGCCCCATGAATCGTTTGATCGAGTAGATCGTATTGTTGGGGTTGGTGACGGCCTGTCGCTTGGCGGGCTCACCGACAAGGGTTTCTCCCTTTTCGGTGAAAGCGACGACACTCGGTGTCACTCGGTTTCCTTCGAGGTTGGCGATCACTTTCGATTCGCCACCCTCCATCACAGAGACGACTGAGTTGGTTGTACCGAGGTCGATACCGATAATTTTTTCTGATTCCACTGCCATTTGAAAAGCTCCTCGATCTTCCGGGATCGTGAGTAGGATTGTTGATTTGTGAGTGATTGGTTTCCTGTCAGGCGGTCAGCCTGAAAGACGTTGGTGTACTAGAATGCAACGGGTGTGCCAACTCAGTTGCGTTGCAGGCAAGTTGTTGTAAGGTGTTGTCGTATAGTGTGATACGTTTTTCTTTGTGACGCGATAAAAATTGACTGGTGCCAAAATGGCAATTTATGGATTCCTCTTGAAAATATAAGTGGGTGTCAATGTGGCAGTGCCGCTGGAACCGTGAATCCGCTGCTTGATTTTGGCCGTGAGCCCCATTACAAACATGGGTCACGACAATGAGGCCGTGATTGATTGACGCCTATGCACGCGTAAGCCAATGGAGTGCCGTCACAGAATCCCTGCTAATTGGACCGCTTTTGATGGCGAAAAAACGCACGACCAAAAAGAAAAAGACCGTACGCAAGGCGGCCAAAAAGAAATCGACAGCCAAGAAAAAGACTGCTTCGAAGAAGAGTTCCCGACGCTCCGGTCAATCCACGTCAAAAAAGAAGTCGTCGGCCAAGAAAAAAACGACCCGCAAAAAATCATCCAGCCGCAAGGGGGGCGGTCTCGAATCTGACATCAAGCGAGTCGATAAAGAGATTCTCAAGTTGATTAATAAACGCTCGCAACTGACCGAACGTTTGTACGAGAAACGCCCCGAGAAGAAAGCGTCGATCTACGATCCGCACGCCGATGACGCCACGTTGAATGAATTGATGGAGGCGAATCCCGGTCCGCTTCCGAATGAGATGGTGCGTTCGATTTTTCGCGACATTATCAGTTCGGCGAAGAGTCATGTGAAAATGACGCGGGTGGCGTATCTGGGTCCGAAGTACAGTTTCACGCATTTTGCTGCGGTCAAACGCTTCGGGAAAGGGGCCGATCTCGTTCCCGTGAGTACGATTGCATCGGTCTTTGAAGAGGTGAATCGCGGTCATGCGGAGTTCGGATTGGTGCCGATTGAAAACAGCACCGATGGTCGAGTGGTCGATACTCTCGACATGTTTACCCGCTTGCCATTACGCATCTGCGGCGAGGTTCTGGTCAGCGTTCACCATAATCTGATGTCACGCTGTCCGCGCAGTGAGATTACCGAGATCTATTCCAAGCCACAGGCACTGTCGCAATGTCGGGACTGGCTGGCCCGCAATATGCCCGATGCCCGGTTGATTGAAGTCACCAGTACATCGGCGGCGGCTCAACTGGCTCGTGAGAAGCCTGGAGCGGCGGCAGTTGCCAGTCAACAGGCGGCGGTTGAGTACGACTTACAGATCGTGGCGGAAAAGATTGAGGATAATAAAGACAACGTGACACGTTTTGCGGTGATCGGCGATCACCTGCAAAAACCAACCGGTTCCGACCGGACCGCCTTGCTGCTGCAAATTCCTCACGAGCCGGGATCGCTTTCCGACGCGCTCAATATTTTCAAGCGAAACAAGCTGAACCTGACGTGGATCGAGTCGTTTCCACTCCGCGGAGAGGAGCAGGGATATCTGTTCTTCCTGGATTTTGAGGGACACGAAAACGACCCCAAAGTCCGCAAAACGCTCTCTCAACTTGAGAAGGGAGCGGTCCGGTTGGAGATTTTAGGGACATATCCACGCTCCGAAACCTTGAACTAACGGCTCAGGTTCGTTATTTCTCCCTGAACGCAAAAGATCTGGGGCGCTCGCGTTCCAGCCGAAAATCGTCAAACCGACTCCATCAATACAGGGATTCTTTTCGTCATGAGACAAGTTATCGTTGCCGGCAACTGGAAAATGAATACCAACAAAGCCGAGGGAGAGGCCCTTGTCTCGGGAATCAAAGAGGGATTGGGCGAGACGTCTGCTGAAGTGCTCGTCTTCCCCCCCTTCCCTTATCTGGGGGGAATTGTGGCGGCTGCCGAAGGTTCCGCCATTCAAACCGGCTCGCAGGATCTCTATATCGAGGATAATGGGGCCTATACCGGGGAAGTTTCCACGGCGATGCTCAAGGATGTCGGTTGTACTCACGTTTTGGTAGGGCACAGTGAACGACGCCACGTCCTCGGAGAATGCAACAAGCTCATCAATACAAAGACCCGCAAAGGGCTCGCCGATGGCCTCAAGGTAGTTCTCTGCGTCGGTGAATTGATCGAGGAGCGACAAGCCTGGCAGATGGAAGCAGTGTTGGACGAGCAGATGTCCTGGGGACTGGCCGGTGTGACGGCTGACGAAATGGCTTCTGTGGTCATTGCTTACGAGCCGGTCTGGGCGATCGGAACCGGCTTGACGGCGACTCCCGATCAAGCAGAGGAAGCCCACAAATATTTGCGTGGCTGGCTGGAAAGTCATTACTCGGCTGATGTTGCGGAAAATACGCGAATTTTGTACGGTGGAAGCGTTAAACCCGACAACGCCGCCGAGCTGATTGGTCAACCCAATGTGGACGGTGCTCTTGTCGGCGGAGCCAGTCTCAAAGCGGACTCGTTCCTGGGAATTATTGCAGCGGCTGGATAAGCCATCAGGGAAGATCGCAGTTCTCGGAGTGACCGCGACAGGAATATTCTTTTCTCAATAGATGACGTCATCGATTCCTGGAGGATCGGAATAGACGTCAGAGGATCAAGGCGGATATGGCAACTTTCGTTTCAACCTTGCTGATGCTGGCTGGCATCTTCATGATTCTGCTCATTCTGGTTCAACGCGGCCGCGGCGGCGGATTGGCCGGCGCGTTCGGCGGCATGGGTGGACAGTCCGCCTTCGGAACCAAAGCTGGCGATGTGTTTACCAAAATCACTGTCGGAGTGGCTGTGGTCTGGGTGGTTCTGGCAGGAGCCAGTATCCGTCTGATGGATAACGCCGCCTCCGGAAACTACCAGGGTGGTGAAGAGGCGGGAGCTACTGTCCCGACGGCGGAGGCAGGAGCTTCCTCTGAAGAAGAGGGTGCAGGGGCTGGCGGTCTGGATTCCGTTCTGCCACCGACCAAAGAGTCAAAAGCTCCCGGAGAATCCGGTACAGAGTCAGGCGAGTCTGCGGAAAAGGCTCCGGCTGAAGAAAAAACGGATGAATGAAATCGTCCGGACGCTGAGAGTTTTGAGTCTCCCCGACGCGGGGCTTCGGAGCCCGTGGCGATCCCCAGGAAGAAAGTGAGCAACCGCCGTGTTACTGAGTATGACAGGGTATGGTGACGCTCGGCAGGCCTCGGGGGAGATTGGCTATCAGGTCGAGATTCGAGCCGTCAACAATCGTTATTTGAAGCTCAATACGCGACTTCCCGATGGGTTTTCGGGGCTCGAACCGGTTGTGGAAAAAGTGGTTCGCGAAACGATTTCTCGCGGAACGATCACGGTCACCATCAAGCGGACGGTCGGTCAGACCGGGACGGAGTTTTCCTTCGATCCGGAAGTGCTGGAATCGTATCTGAAACAATGGGACCAGCTGCGGGAATCGATGCATCAGCTTCCGGTTTTGAATGCGGGGGATTTGCTGCAACTTCCCGGAGTGGTTGTCGAGCCGGACGAAAGCGGCTTTGACATGGAGCGAGCCTGGGCGCAGATTGAGCCGGTGCTGCGTGAAGCACTCCAGAAATTTGATGCATTTCGCAAGCACGAGGGAGAATCGATGTCTGACGATCTGCGTTCGCAGATCGCCAAAATATCGGAACAGGTCAAAACCGTCTCGGAACGCGCTCCGCTGGTGGTGACTCAATATCGAGATCGGATTCTCGAACGGGTACGGTCTCTGCTCGAAGATACTGATGTGGAATTGCAGGCTTCCGATGTCCTGCGCGAAGTGAGTCAATTCGCCGATCGTTGCGACATTAACGAAGAAATCATCCGGCTCGAATCGCACTTACAGCATTTCGAGAAATTCATCGCGAGTGAGGAATCGGAAGGGAAACGGCTCGATTTTCTCTCGCAGGAAATCAATCGCGAAGTGAATACGATCGGCTCCAAAGCCAACGACGTCGAGATTGCACATTGTGTCGTGGAAATGAAGGCCGCCGTCGAGAAAATGCGGGAGGTGCTGCAGAATGTCGAGTGATGCACCTCAACAGAGCGTCGGTGAGCATTCCGGTCGCGCAGCCAGATTGCTGGTTCTTTCGGGACCCAGCGGCAGCGGAAAGACGACCATTGTCCGGAAATTGTTGAAAGACAGCCCGGTTCCGCTCCGAATTTGCGTCTCCGCGACCACCAGACCTCCGCGGACTGGCGAAATCGACGGCGAACATTATCATTTCATGTCCAAGGAGGAATTCGAACGTCGGCGTCAAAACGGAGAATTTCTGGAAACCGCCGAAGTGTTTAGTTCCGGCTATTGGTATGGTACGTTGAAATCAGAAATTGCGCGGGCGGCGGAAGAAGGCGCTTGGGCATTTCTCGAAATTGATGTCGAGGGTGCCCTCAACGTGATGCGGGAATATCCCGACGCGGTGACAATTTTTATCCGCGCGTCTTCCGACGACGAATACGAAAAGCGGTTAAGAGGCCGCGGAACGGAATCTGAAGAAGTGATCCAGAAACGTCTGGCGACGGCCCGGCGTGAATTGTCTCTGGCGGACCGATACCGGTATCAGGTTGTCAATGACGATCTGGAAAGGGCCGTCGAGGAAATACAACAAATTTTGCGAACAGAAGAGGCGGACTAGCGTGCACGAGGCTTTCAAAGAAGAAGATATCGTCAACAAAGTGGGCGGTCGTTTCAAATTGTCGTCACTGATTCAAAAGCGATTGGTCGCTTTGAATCGGGGAGCTCCGGCTCTGGTCGAAATGCAGACCAAAGACAAATTGGCCATCGTTGTTGAAGAGATTATGCAGGACAAAATCTATCTCGACACTTCGGGTGACCTGCGCGTCGCCGCCGAAGGTTCCGAGGATATGCCGACCGACGATGGTCCGTCGCTCGCTGACCTGTAACAGTTTCTTACGACCCCCAAAAGCAAGGCCCGACCATGCAGGATCGACAAATCATCCTTGGCGTGAGTGGTGGCATTGCTGCGTATAAAGCGGCCGATCTGGCGAGCAAGCTGACGCAAGCCGGCGCCGAAGTCTCTGTCGTGATGACCGAGTCGGCTCAGGAGTTCGTCGGGCCGGTTACGTTCGAAGCGTTGACTAATCGTCCGGTGAACGACGATCTGTTTACTCCCACCGAGCATTACCAGGGGGAGCATATCGGCCTGGCCCGCAGGGGTGAATTGCTGGTGATTGCTCCCGCCACGGCGAACTGTTTGGCGAAGCTGGCTCACGGTATGGCCGACGACCTGTTGACCACGCTGGCGTTGGCTTTTACCGGTCCGGTGATGGTCTGCCCGGCGATGAATTCGGAAATGTGGAGCAAGGCTTCCGTGCAACGGAATGTCGAGCAACTCAAGGCCGATGGTTTTCTGTTCGTCGAACCGGGAGAAGGCTGGCTTAGTTGCGGGACCGTCGGAGCGGGGCGGATGGCGGAGCCGATGGAAATTCTGACGGCGGTTGAGAACGTTCTGGACAGCACGATTGTTTGAGTCGGTGATTGGAGTTGCCATGTCGTCGGTGGCATTGGGGTTCCACTGGCCATTAAACGATTAGAACATCGGCAGGGAGGCCCCTGCCCTACATCCTAATTTCTAGTTGCTACAACAATGCGCATTCTCATCACTGCCGGGCCGACTCGCGAATATCTTGATGATGTGCGCTATCTGTCGAATGCCAGTTCGGGACGAATGGGATATGCGATCGCCGATGCCGCGCTGCAGGCGGGGCATGAAGTGGTGCTCGTGACGGGGCCGGTTGCCTTGGAACCGCCGGCGGGATGTGAAGTTCACCACATCGAGACAACCGATGATTTGCTCAACTCCTGCGTCAAATTGTTCCCGTCCTGCGATGGTGTGATCGCCGTGGCCGCGGTTTGCGATTACCGACCGGTCGAGCGGGTACGCGGAAAAATTACCAAAACCGGAACGGCCGTTACATTCGAATTCATCGAAACTGCCGATGTGCTTGCGGAGTTGGGGAAGCATAAAGAGAATCGGTGGATTGTCGGGTTCGCATTGGAATCTCAGGACCCGCGCGAGAACGCGATGCGGAAGCTGAAAATGAAGAATTGTGATTGTATCGTTCTCAACGATACGTCCGCGATCGCCGCCGATGCGAACGATGTTGAGGTCCTGAATCCGAATGCGGAGACGGTGGCCCAGTTTCGGGGGGCGAAACCTGAAGTGGCAGTGAAGCTATTCAGGTGGATCGAGTCTCAGATCGCGCCTCTGTAACCGCGTCTTTCTTTCCTGATCGCGCATTCTTTCCTGCTCCGATTAATCGATAGAGTGTGACAGCTTACGCGGGGAAATGCCGCGATTTGAATGATCGAAACCTGCGCGATCCTTGCACTATGTTAAGTTTAAGAAGAGTTGAACTCTTTTTAGGAAATGCGGAAATTTCCGTGTCGATCGTGCGACTCGATTCGGATGTTCGAGACGGAGATCCCGAGACGTGGGGTCGGTTTCATCGGCCATTGAATGTGGGTCAGGCTGTGACTGACAATATTTCTGAAATAGACATAAACGCGTAGAATTTTGATCAACGAAATCAGCCGCTGGGCGCTAGCCCACGGTTATTGTGAGTAACCGGACGCTAG
>JABURQ010000103.1 GCA_014762625.1 Planctomycetaceae bacterium
CGGTCTCCTGGGCTCTGAGATGTTTATAAGAGGCAGTGGCCGCATCTGTGAGCAACGGGTCGTGGACGCCTATCGCCGATTTTACGGAGCCGCCAAACGAGACGCAGGTCGCGAAGTGTCGGCAGATGGTGCAGGGGGGCGGGATCAATCTCAAGCGGGGGTTGCCAATATGCTGGTCGCCAGTATGACGTCGCCGAGCGGCGTCTTCTCTCGCGAGCAGAAGCATCTCAAAATGCTGCAAGCGCTGGAAGAGATTCCCGAGGAGCAACGGGAAGCGTTGAAGATGCGTTACTTCGAGGGACTCGGTTCGAATGAAATCGCCGAACGGCTCGGAAAAAGTCATGGCGCGATTCGGGTGATGCTCTCCCGTTCGCTCAGCAAGTTACAGGACCTGCTCGGTCCCGACGCCGCCCCGCGAGTGAAGTGAATTCCGCGTTTCTAAGCGGAAAACCTGAAAGGGGTTATTCTTAAGTTGTTTCATGTTAGTGGTTTATGGTTTCTGGCGGAATCTTTTCCGAAAAAACTGTAACACCGAGGTGAGAGTTTCGCTGGGGAGGGTGTGAGGCAATCAAGTTTGCCTCCTTCATCACACTCCTCTGAAAGGAACCGAATCATGAAACTCTCACTCAAAATCACCTGTGTCGCTGTTATGGTTGCTGCTTTGTCGATCACATCCGTCTCGGAGGCGGGAAAATCGTTCGGCAAGATCAATGGAGGATCACAATTCAAAAGTCGAACCGTTCGTCGTCCTTCGACCGCCAACCTTCACCACAACTTCAATTACAAGCAGCGCGGCGGAAGTTCCAGTTCCCGAAACTCGCGCAGCTTCAGCAATTTCAAAAAACCGGCTCTGCAACAAAAAAGTTCGAGCCACTCGTCTCGTCTGCAGAATATGAGCAACAACTCACGATTGAAGTCGATCGGAAATAATTCCCGGTTGAAAACCATCACGAACAACTCACGGACTCGCGATCTGAACAACCTCAAGAAAATCGACAACCTTCGCCAACCGGTCGTCAAGAGCCCCGCGAAAGGGAAAGGTCTTTTTGACGGTAAGAAACCGGGCCAGGACGGATGGAAAACCATTATGCCGGTCGATCCGGAACTCGGCGTCCATAAACCGAATCCGGGGTATGGGAATGACATCGTGTTCCCGAAACCTCGTCCGCATGCTCCGATTTTCTGTCCTCCCGGACGCCGCCCGATTGTCTGCCTGCCCCCGATCACGATTTGTCCTCCGGTTCACACGCCTTGTGTGGTGAATACCTGTCAGAACGTCGTCGTCGAAGAACAGGTGGTCGTCGAGGAAGAGAAACTCGAACCGGTCCTGCAACTGGTGGTCGGTCAACCGGCTGCGTTGGAAGCGGAAGGATTGGGCGAACAAGCCGGCCAGGTGGTCTTTGAAGTGAACGGCTTGGGGCTGCCCGCCAAAATCACGATGTGGGAAGATCGGCAACTCGGCATCGAAGTTCCCCTGATCGGTCTTCAAGCACCGACCACGGCTTTCATGCACCTGATCGATGCCGATGGGCAACCGCTGGCCTCGATTCCGGTCGAACTGTTGATGGAAATTCCCGCCGAGACAAAATAGGAAAACTTACGCAGCAGAGGTGTGTTGACCGGCCCGGGCAGTCGTTGGACTGTCCGGGCTTTTTTTACGTCTTCGAGACGGCGTTTACTCGTGAAGCTTCAGGAAGTAGCGGGGTTCCACCGATCAGATCAATTCCGCAATCGGTTCGCCGTGGGGCAGAATCGGCATCGGACGACCCGTATGATCGTAAAACGGTTGCGACGCATCGACGCCCAGATGTCGATAGACGGTGGCGAGCAGATCGTTCGGTTCGAGTTTGTTGTCTTTCGCGTATTCCCCTTTGGCGGTTGTGGAACCGATCACCTGTCCCATTTTCAAACCGCCTCCTGAGACGAGTACCGACATCGCACCGGGCCAATGATCGCGTCCCGGTTGAATCACGCCCGACTTGGTTCCTTTTTGCGGATTGATGCGCGGCGTGCGACCGAATTCTCCCGACACGATCACCATCACACGTTTGTCGAGGCCGCGTTCGTGAATGTCTTCGATCAACGCGGAGATCGCCTTGTCGAAAATCGGCAGGCGACCGTTCATGTCGTCGTAGAGGTGACCGTTAACGGCGTGAATGTCCCAGTTACCGGCGGCTCCCGTGGTTCTCGGGTTCTGCATCTGCATAGTGACGAACGTCGTTCCCGCTTCGACGAGTCGGCGGGCGAGCAACGCCCGCTGGCCCCATTTATGGCGTCCGTACTTGTCGCGGGTGGCGTCGTCTTCCTGAGCGATATCGAACGCCGAGCGAGCTTTGTCGGAGGTGAGAATGCTCATCGCCTGTTCGTTGAACTCGTCCATCGCGGAAGCGGAGTCGTTGAGATCGACACCCCGTTTCATGTTGTCAAACGATGTTAACAGACTCAGGCGATCGTTCAGGCGGTCCCCTTTGAACTTCGGGTGCAACGCCAGATTCGGAACATTGAAATTCTCATCATTCGGATCGGCGGAGACCACAAATGGCAACGCCGACTCACCCAGATAAGCACTCCCGCCGCCATACACCCAGTTGGCACTCGCCACATAGGGCGGCACGCCGCTGGTGTCATCGGCTTTCAACTTGCCGATAATCGTCGGGAGCGTCGGGAACTGCGCGGTTCGTTCCAGCGGTCGTAGTGGATCGCGTCCCGAAAGGAACCGTCCCGCGCCGCCGGCATGATTGGCAAACTTGTGCGAGATCGAGCGAATGATCGTGAACTTGTCGGCGACTTTCGCATGCAGCGGGAGCTTCTCGCAAATGTCGATGCCGGGAACGTTCGTCGGGATCGGGTTGTACTCACCGCGATAATCGCGCGGAGCCATCGGCTTCATGTCGTAGGTTTCGAGGTGGCTCGGTCCCCCTTGCAGCCAGATCAAAATGACGGCGGGGTTGTCGGCCTGCGGCGGCGCGGTCTCGGCAGTGGCGCGATGGCGTAACAGATCGCCGAGTGCGATCCCTCCCAGTCCGAGAAAGCCGGCCTGCAGGAAGGATCGGCGGGATTGTGGGCCGGGGCAATAGATCGATTTCATGGCGGGATCCGTGGTGAGATCGTAAGTGTGAGGAATGCAGGGCTGAATTTTAAGGTGGGAGGTATCGGGGCAGCCCCTACACATCAATCGTCTTTGATGATACCAGATCTCCAATAGCAGTGTCAAAAAGAGTTTTGGAATCCAAATTTCAGATCTACTGATGGGAAAGAATTTGTTGGACAAAGGTGCTGCTAATATTTACATTAATCAGGGTAGACATGAGGTCATGTGTCTCTGGACCAGTACAGCTAATAAGGAGCATCCGAATGAATTGCCTCGTGGACTTTCGCCGAATCGGACCGATTGTGACCGTCGTCTTCTGTTATGCAGCTCTCTTGTTATCACCGACGAATGATGCTTTTGCGGCTGACAACCAAACTGAAAAGCTCCAGCAAATTCGGGATAACTATCTGGAAGCTCGTCGTCAGCTCAAACGCGGTATGTACCGACTGACTACGGACATGGAGATGCGCAATCCTGATAGGAATGAGAAGCTTGGACGGATCGTACAACTGAGGAGCATTTTCGATCGATCGAATTCTCAGGAGTATCTGGAGGTTCATCAGGAAAATTCTCGCGGTCTTCTGACACCTTTGGAATTGACTCCGCAGAATCTCAAACGTACTCGAGAGCGAGCCGCCAAATTCCAGGTCGAGCATCCCGTGCGACACCACTATTCGGTGCGAAACATGGAGTCTCTGGCAATCATCGATTACTCAGGATCGCCCGGCCAGCGACATCGATCATATGGCAATATTACGCTTTTGAAGCCGGACAAAAATTTCTCCAGATTAAGCTCTTTCCTATCACCTTTGAGTGAAGCTAAATTCCTCAGTCCATTGATGCTTGGTCTGGAGTTTGGAAATGCTCAAACGCTGGAATCGGCATGGGAGAGGTTGATTCGTTATTCGGTTCCAACAGCACAGAATAAGTCAGAAGTCAAGATTGAGGAAGAGACGGATGGACTCAAGAGGCTGGAGATTTTATTCCATTTTTCGTATTTCGAACCGGGACGAGAAGTCGTGAAATTTCGCGGACGCCAAGTTCTTTTTATCGATCCTTCCCGCGGTTATTCGATCCCCCGGATCGAAATCTACCAAAACAAAGCAGAAGATAATCTTTCGGATTCTCTTCTGATGTTGGGGACGGCGGACTGGGTAGAGAAAAATGATGTCTGGGTTCCGGTGAATACCTCGTGGACGAGATATGAGGGAGAAGAGGTTGCCCGCTCTTGCAACACTCACGTGACCTGGGAAAGCGTCAATCCGCCGGCAGGAACCTTTGATCCCAGCCTGTTTACTTACGAAGAGTTGGCCGGCGTTGTGGGTCAAGCGGGAGTGAAGAATCGTCTCGACGTGATCGATTCACGCGGGGAACAGCCACGGCAACTTGGTCGAGTGAACACGCAAGGAGTTTTTATTCCCGCAACGCTTCAAAAAACACCGGAGCTTCCTCCCCTTCCTACCGAATGAGCCCCGGTTTGTTGATTCTCGCGGTGTCCGCTTTTCGCGCAGATCTGCCTGCTGTTCTGGATCCATCTTGAGCAGTAACTCGATCGATCGACTTCGGGATCTCCCTACTTTGTGACTCGAATTCGCGCTGTGCGGATCTTGTAACCGGATGCTACAAACGGATTTCTCGATGATTGAGCAACACAAGTTCGCTTCGATCGAAATAAACGGCACGCTAGCTGCAACATCTTAAAGATCACGGCAATTCTGCCATTCGAGAGCGCTTCTTCGAATACCTCGCTTATTTCATTTTCGATTCTTTACAATCAGGAAGAAGCTGCATCATGTCTGACTACACGTCGTCGCGCCGACTGCGCGGATTTACTCTCATCGAACTCTTGGTCGTGATTGCCATTATTGCGGTTCTGGTGGCCCTGTTGCTACCTGCCGTCCAGCAGGCGCGGGAAGCGGCCCGACGCTCAAGCTGCAAAAACAATCTCAAACAGATTGGTCTGGCACTTCACAATTACCATGACAGTCACCAGATGTTTCCCCCGGCCTTGATCGGCTCTGGGCGTTACAACAACACCTCGAATAACCGGCATGTTTTGAATACGACCGGCTGGGTGCTGTTACTGCCATTCATCGATCAGGCTCCGATGTATAACCAGTACGATTTCAATTATCCCTCCAGCACGTCGAGTCCCTACGGCGTTCCTTTTGCTGCGGGGACGCCCAACTCGGACATCAACAGCGATATCGTTTCACAGCGTGTTGTCATTTATGAATGTCCTTCCGATGATAGTGGTGGACAGGTTGTCGTTTCTTCACCCAACTCAACCAGTTTCTATGAGCGAAACAATGCGCGTCGCAGTAACTACCTTTTTGCGACGGGGAATTACACGGATTACAGCGGTCCCTATGCGACCTCTTCGCGTACCGTTCGTGGTGCTTTTGGTAACGACGGTGCCGCCAAGATGCGAGACCTCTCCGATGGCACTAGCATGACGATTGTCGTTGGCGAGTCGAAGCAAATTCATACCAGCACTTCGTACGGACCTTACTGGGGCTCAGGAACCCATACCTGCTGTCATGGCTACACGCCCGATAAGCGTTTCCACATCAATTACGATTGGAACGGTGATGGCTCCGGTCGGCAGTATGCCTGGGGATTCGGTAGCACTCATACCGGGGGCGCCCAATTCCTGATGGGGGATGGGGCCGTGCGGTTTATCTCCGAGAACACCGATTTCGCTCAGGTTTTCCAACCGCTCAATCGAGTCTCTGACCAGGTCGTGGTCTCAGATTTCTGATCCTCGTTAACTTTCTCAAAATGGCACGTATCGACAATTCGCTACTCGAGTCAACGTTCGGCTGTGACTCGAGTAGCGATTTTCTGGCGACTCTCATTAGAAAAGATGTAAACGATGCATAGATTAGGTTTTTTATTCTGTTTGATGGTGGTGAGCTCTCTTTCACTGGGGTGCGGAGGAGGGGACTCTGCGGACGTCGTGGTTGACGAGACTCCTGAGACTGAGCAGCCAATGCCCGAAAACGACGACATGCAAGCGGAAGCCGCAGGCGGCGTCGCCAACTAAACCGTTTCTATTGCTGTGAGCAATTCCGCCCACGAACGAAGCGAGAGCTTTGAGCTGTCCTCGGCGTCATTCAGTGACGGAGAATTTATGGACGGTGGTGTGTGAGTAGACCTGTCCCGGTTCGAGCACGCTCGACGGAAAGTTGGGCTGATTCGGCGAGTCCGGAAATACTTGCGTCTCCAGGCAGAATCCTTCGTTTTTGTTGAAGCCGCCGTTATTCGGATCACCGTTCAGAAAGTTCCCGGTGTAGAACTGGACGCCGGGCTGATCGGACTGAATTTCCATCACGCGACCGGAATCGGGATCGACAACTTTCGCGACCGGACGTAGCTGACCGGCGTCCCCGTTGATCACCCAGCAATGATCGTATCCTCCTTCGACCTGGTCGATACGTTCGCCGATCGCATGCGGTTCGGTAAAGTCCATCGGTGTCCCCTCGACAGACTTTAATTCCCCGCTGGGGATCGCGTTCTCGTCCACGGGGAGATACTGGTCGCAGTGCAGGGTGAGAAGGTGATCGAGAATCTTTCCCGACCCGGCTCCGCCGAGGTTCCAATAGCAGTGATTGGTCAGGTTAACGACCGTCTTTTTGTCGGTAGTGGCGGTGTACTCCATCCGCAGTTCATTGTCGGCTGTCAGAATGTAACGCACTTCGGCTTTCAACGTGCCGGGATACCCTTCTTCTCCGTCCGCGCTGGTGTAGTTCAACACCACGCCCACCTGATCGTCCTTCGGCTCCAGCAAATCCGCTTGCCAGACCACTTTGTCGAATCCTTTGACGCCGCCGTGCAAGTGGCTGGGAGCGTTGTTGGTGGCGAGCGTATATTCTTCTCCGTCGAGAGAAAACTTGCCGTCGGCGATGCGGTTGGCGTAACGTCCGACAAGCGCTCCTAAATAAGGAGCATTATCGAGCCAGCCTTCGAAATTCGGCTGCGAGAGCGTTACGTTTTCGGTCTTTCCCTCTTCATCCGGCACAATCACCGAGGTGACGATGGCTCCGTAGTTGATCACGGAAACGGTCATGCCGTTCCCGTTGGCGAGGAGATACTGAGTGATTTCGGTGCCGTCGGGCATTTGGCCGTAAGGTTCGGATTCGGAACGCATGGAAGAGTCCTCGGAAGTGGATTCGTTGTTGGAAGGTGAATTTTCGATCTCGTCGACCGGAGGGGTATTGGTATCCCGGCTTTCCGTTGGTCCGCCGGAATCGCAACCCAAGCCGGCAATGATCAGGCAGGCCGACAGGACTCCCGTAAGCAAACGCTGCATCTTAAAACCTCATCGATCGTTGTGTGTGGAAACGTGCATGAATCTTCCGGACTCGATGACAGTTTCGCAAGCATCTTCTGAAAATCAGGCCTCATTCGGTGAGGGGAGAAGCGAGTTATTCTTTCTCTTTCCACAGCCCCTCATCGCCGCGCACCAGATGCAGATCCAGATCGGACATCATCAGCTCGGTGATCTGCCAGCGCGCCGCGGTCTTCTCGGCGATGTAATTCACCTTCCCGGCGAAGACTTTGGGAACACGGAACGAGACGACACCTGAAGCGCGATCTCCTTCCACGTCGCAAGTGAGGTCGGTGATGTAATCCTGTTGAATCAGTGAAACGGGAGCGGTGGGAATGAATAGGGCTCCACTGCCGAAACCTCGGTTGATGACCCTGGCGAGTTCCGAAGGTTTGGGGGGAAACTCGGAGAGAAGTTGGAACTGTTCCGTTTTTTCATCGGTTGGGAAACGATACGTAAAGAGCAGTAGTGTGAGTGATTTGTCCTGAAAGTCATCAGGTTCGGGAGACGACGTCATGCGTGCCATCTGATTGAAGTCAGATCGCCGCATGGCAGTCGCTTGTGTGATGTATTCGCGAATCTGTTCGATCGCGGGACGGTCGTCTGCTGCGACGTTTGTCGGAGCGATTGCCACGCCGAGAGAAAGCAACAGAAGAATATTTCGGAACATAATCATCATGATCTAGGCTTTCCTCAGTTACGGACATCGAATCACTTCGTCCTCCGTGACAATCAGATCCAACGGAACGTCATGGGCCTCCGTGGGAACTTTTTCCACGAGTTGAACACCGAACGCCAACCCGATCAAGATACATTCGTCCGAGACGGCTGACAGGAGACGGTCGTAATACCCTTTTCCCTGTCCCAACCGGTTCCCGCGACGATCGAAGGCCAATCCCGGCACAAAAATCAGATCGAGAGTCTCGGCGCTCCCCTGTCGGTCCCGTTGATCCCGCAGTTCGACGGGTGGTTCAGGAATGTCGTAGGCTCCGGGCTGTAGCTCCTCAAACGACTCCAGTCGGAACAATTTCAACTCATTCTCTTCACACCACGGAACGTACACAGTTTTTTCGCTCTGTAGGAGTTTCCGGATGAGTTTCTGAGTCGCTACTTCGGAGCGATAGCCGACATAGACCATGATCTCTCGGGCGTTGCGCAATGCGGGAAGCCCCAGCGTGGCTTGTTGAATTCGGGTGCTGCGGTCTTCGCGGTGAACCAGATTGATGCGACTTTCTCGCGTTTGGCGGCGTAGAGCCTGTTTTTCGTCTTGAAAATTCATCGGTCGCAGGGCCGCTTCGGATCGGAATTCAGGAGAATGCTCGCGGGAAGCGGATTCGGTGGGGGGAATCCCGATCCGCTCGTGTGACTTCGCTGTTTCAGTACGATATACTGCCCGACCCGGGTCTTTGTACTCAAAACATAATTGATCATTCGCAAGAGTCTACTTGAAATAGAGAAGGATTCGACATGGCAGCTCCTGAAATCAAACCGGGAGAAACAAAAATCGGCTGGATCGGTACTGGCGTGATGGGACAGAGCATGGTGGGCCATTTGATGGACGCCGGATTTGAAGCCACGATTTACAGCCGCACTAAATCCAAAGCGGAAGCCCTGATTGAAAAAGGGGCCACCTGGGCCGATACTCCGAAAGCGGTCGCGGAAGCTTCCGACGTCATTTTCAGCATCGTCGGGTTTCCGGATGATGTCCGCGATGTGATGCTGGGAGAAGACGGCGCTCTTGCGGGGTGCAAAGAAGGAAACGTGCTCGTCGATATGACGACCAGCGAACCTTCGCTGGCCATTGAAATCTACGAAGCCGCCAAAGAGAAAGGTGTTTCCTCGGTCGATGCTCCCGTCTCGGGGGGCGACGTCGGCGCGAAGAACGGCACTCTGTCGATCATGATCGGCGGAGATCAAGATGTTGTCGAAGCGCTGCAACCCTGCTGGGAGGCGATGGGGCAAACCATCGTGCATCAGGGAGGTGCCGGAGCCGGACAACACACCAAAATGGTCAATCAGACTCTGATCGCCACCAACATGATCGGCGTCTGTGAAGCATTGCTGTACGCCCACAAAGCGGGACTCGATCTGCCGACCGTGATGCAATCGGTCAGCAGCGGAGCGGCGGGAAGCTGGTCGTTATCGAATCTCGGTCCGCGGATCATGGATAACAATTTCGATCCCGGCTTTTTCGTGGAACACTTCATCAAAGATATGACGATCGCGCTCTCTGAGGGAAAAAATCTCGGATTGTCGTTGCCCGGGCTCGCCCTTTCGCATCAACTGTATCTCGCTCTGGAAGCCCAGGGACACGGTCGCGACGGCACTCACGCCTTGCAACACGTCTTCGCCAATCTGGCCGGCGTCGATTGGGTCAATCGCGATCAATGATCGACTTCATGAAATCCTGAATCACATCAACACTGCCCGCAGCGAGGGTACTGAGGAATCGAGAGAATGTCTGAGACCAAAGGTGAAATGTTTGCCGGTCTGACCGTGGCCGTGGTCACTCCGTTCAAAGAGGGTGAAGTTGACGAAGCGGCTCTCCGCAATCTCGTCGACTGGCACATCGAACAGGGAACCCACTGCCTCGCACCGGTCGGAACGACCGGTGAGAGCCCGACTCTGTCCCACACCGAGCACGAACGAGTCGTCGAAATCGTCTGCGAACAGGCTGCCGGAAAAATCAAGGTGATGGCGGGAGCTGGCAGCAACAGTACGGCGGAAGCCGTCCGCTTGTCGAAACATGCGAAGTCCGCTGGAGCGGACGGAGTGTTGATTGTTGCTCCGTACTACAATAAACCGACCCAGGAAGGCTTCTATCAGCATTACATCGCGATTGCCGATGCCGCCGACTTGCCGGTCGTCGTTTACAATATCCCCGGACGTTCCGCGAAAAATATCGAACCCGAAACGATCGTGCGGATGGCCGAGCATCCACAAATCGTCGCCGTCAAGGAAGCGACCGGCTCGATGGATCAGGCATCGTCGATTATCGCCGATTGCGATCTGACGGTCCTGTCGGGAGACGATTCTCTGACGCTGCCGCTGATGTCGCTCGGCGGACGCGGCGTGGTTTCGGTGGTGGGAAATATCGTTCCTAAGGACGTAATCGCCATGCTCGATGCCTTCAACGCGGGCGACCTGGCGAAAGCGAGAGAATGGCATCACAAGCTGTTTCGCATGTGTCGGGAATTGCTCGGTTTATCGACCAATCCGATTCCCATCAAAGCCGCGATGCAGATGCTCGGCCGCGATACGGGGGAACTGCGATTGCCGATGACTCCCCTAACCGCGGATCAGGAAGCTCAACTGCGGAAGACACTCACTGCCTACGGACTATTATAAAACAATGTTGTCGGGTGTTGGCAGGGAAGACGCCCCGATCGGAACGATCAAATTTTCCAGTAGATCAGATACTTGCGAGGAGCCGACACGTGATATTCGGGTTTGGAAAAAAGAAACAGGACGCTGATGACGATCGTGATGAAGAACTGGAATTGATCACGTTCCAGGGGCCGGTTTCCGGTTCGCCTCCGAAGCTCAACGATAATCCGGGGCTCGTTCGTGCAGGGCTCGTGCCTGCGAAAGAAATTGTGTCCGACGCGGTTTCCCGAGATGCGCAACTGTTGCGTCTCGACCCGAAAGGGGCCGGCTATCTCGGGATGATGATGGTGGACGGGATGAAATATCCCGGACCCCGCCTGCAGAAGCAGCAGGGCAACGCCGTCACCCAAATCCTGAAGCTCCTCGCGGGTCTCAACATTCAGGAACGAAAACGCCCGCAACGGGGTTCGATCAAAGCGGAATACGAAGGTCAGCCGTACGAAATCTCCATTGATATCACCCCAACACCCAACGGCGAACGACTCAGTATCTACATCATCAATCTCAAAACCCGTCCCAACAAACCGGATGAAATCGGTATCTCCGAAGAACTTAAAGAGAAAATTCGCGAAATCGCCGGTACCCGAGAAGGGTTCATCGGCGTATGTGGCGGTCCTCGATCGGGTTTGACGACGTCAACGGTCGGTGTGGTCCGTTCGGTGGATGCGTATGTCTACGGCGTTTATTCCATTTTCGATACGGGCACCTGGGACATTCCTTATGTGACCGAATTCGAACGGGAAGCGGAGCACGATCTCGAAACGACCATCGCCCGCTGTCAGCGATCGGAAGCGGACGTCGTTTACGCTCCTCCCATCAAATCCGAAGAAGACGCCAAAGTCATCCTGGAAGCCGCTTCCAAATCGGCGTTGATCGCCGAGTTTCCCGCGAAGGATGCGGTTTCGGGTTTGTTACAACTCATCAAATGGACCGGAAGCCAGGAACTGGTCGCCTCGAACGTTAACGCGATCATCACCTCCAAGCTGATTCGTAAACTGTGTCCGAGCTGCAAACAGGCGTACGCCCCGAATCCGAAGTTGCTCGCCAAAATCGGTCTCCCCAAAGAAACCAAAGCCCTCTACCGGCACCGCGTCCAGCCGCAGGAACTCCAGAAGGGAGAAACGTGGGACTCGTGTCCCAAATGCCAGGACGTCGGCTATCAGGGACAAGTCGCCATGTTCGAACTGATCGAAATGACCGAGGGGATGGAAGAAGTAATTCGAACGAAACCGAGTCCCGACGCGATTCGCGCCCAGATGAAAAAAGACGATATGCTGACTTTGCAAAAAGACGGCTTGCGTCTGGTCGAAGAAGGCATCACATCCCTGGAAGAACTACAACGCACCTTCAAATCGTAACTCCCCGTCTCGATCTCGAAGATCGCCATGCCCATCGTTCCCTCCGATTTGATCGAAGTGAAACGGATTCCGAAAAAGGGGCGCGGCGTCTTTGCCCGTTGTGATATCCCGGCGGGAACCGTCATCGAAACTGCGCCGGTCCTGGTCGTTTCGGAACAGGATATGGAAACGACCGAACTCGCCGGGCATTGCTTCCTCTGGTCGAAGGGAAAGGTGGGGCTTCCGCTCGGTTACGGTGCGCTCTACAACCATTCGTACGATCCCAACGCCGAATACCTCGATCGGGCGCCGCAGACGAAAATCTACCGCGCTCTCCGGGATATCGTGACCGGTGAGGAAATCACCATCAACTACAACGGCGCACCGCACGACGAATCTCCCGTCGGGTTTGACGTGCGGGAATAAGCTTCCGGTCGTGCTTTTCGAGAATTCCGGTTCGCCTCTGTATGCGGCCTGCTTTAGAATCGAAGCATCCTTGAATTCTTGCCTAGAAAGCTGACGACATGCGACCTTTGACCGCGCTCGTTCTGATTCTCATCACCCTCTCAGCAAACCGGCTCCACGCCGAGTCTCCCGAGAAACCAAACATCATTCTCATCATGGCCGATGATCTCGGAATCGAAGGGCTCGGCTGTTATGGCGGAGAAAGCTATCGAACGCCCAATCTCGATAAGATGGCGAAAGGAGGGCTCCGCTTCACGCACGCCTATTCGCAACCGCTCTGCACGCCCACTCGCGTGCAGCTCATGACCGGGAAATACAATCAGCGCAACTGGCAGGCGTTCGGCATCCTGCCCCAGGGAGAAAAGACGTTCGGCCATCTGATGAGCGATCGGGGGTATGAGACTCTCATTGCCGGAAAGTGGCAACTCACGTCGTACGATCCTCCCGATTTTCCGGGAGCTGAAAAACGACGCGGAACGGGCACCCATCCCAGAGATGCCGGCTTCGACGAATACATGTTGTTCCATGCGGAGGAGACCGAAGACAAGGGATCGCGATATGCCAATCCCACCTTCTTGAGAAACGGGACATTGCACAAAGAAGTGACCGGTCAGTACGGCGGGGATTTGACCGTCGATTACATTCTTGAATATCTGGAGAAGAACCAAGACAAACCGATGTTCGTCTACTACCCGATGGCGTTACCTCACTGGCCGATGGTGCCGACTCCGATTTCGGAGGTCTGGTCCGATCCAACGCGACGACTCGAAGAAAGCACCGCCTACTTTCCCGATATGGTCGAATACATGGACCAGCTTGTCGGTCGGATTATTGCCGGTGTGGACGATTTGGGGCTCAACGAAAACACGTTGATCCTCTTCTATTCCGATAACGGCACCGACCGACGGATCACCTCGAAGTTCAAAGGGAAGGAAATCCCCGGCGGTAAAGCCGCTCCGACCCAGACCGGTATTCGCGTTCCGTTGATTGCCCGCTGGCCGGGGCACATTGAACCTGGGACCTGTGACGATTTGATCGACGCGTCCGATTTTTTACCCACGCTGGCGGAGCTTTCAGGAAAGCAACTCTCGGATGACTGGTTTACTGACGGCGTCAGTTTCGCCCCGCAACTCTTCGGTCGTGCGGGAACACCTCGCGAGGCGGCTTTCTTCTGGTACGATCCGCGTCCCGGTTGGGATAAGGAGAAATTCGACCGCCACGTCTTCGCCCTCGACCACCATTACAAACTGTTTTCAGACGGACGGTTGTTCGATATTCGAGGAGAGGGGTTCCGCGAGAAACTCGTGAACCCGGCCCTGGCGACACCGAAAACAAAAGCTGCGCGGAAAAAGTTACGGGCGGTGATCGATCAAATGATGCAACCGCCACTGTCGCCCGCCGCAAATCTCGAGGTGGATGCTTACGGCAACCCGATCGACTGATTTCAAAAACTATCAGTCTCCGAAGTTCTTCTTCGCTACTCCAACCGTTTCACATACACATAGTACGCGCCGCAGACCTCCCGGCCGTTCTCATCCAGAAACCACGTTTGCAGCGTCGTGTCTCCCTGGGTGAGGTTGGCGGTGAAGCGAATGGATTGTCCGTTCGCCTCCGGTTCGGCGGATAGTTCCCGGTCGCCGATCTTCAGTTTTCCGCGGGCGATCGGTAACGCCTTCCCGGCGGGATACTCGCCGTCCGTTACTTTGATGGCGGGGACGGGGGCCGCGAGTTTCGTCTTGCTTTCGCGCGGCCAGCGACGTAATTCGAATGTGTACGTTCCCGATTGGGCGACGTTCAGATGCCAGACGCCGTTCTTAAGGTCGCCGCGTCGAATCTGTCGTTGTTGATCGACGAACACATCGAGCCATTCGCACGCGGTCAGCATCATCGGATTTTCCCGGTCGTCGCCAATGATCACCCGCTGAGGTTCGAACACATCATCGCGAACGCCGTCCCACCACTGTTCCAGATGTTGTCTCATTTGAGCGACTACTTCCGGATGCTGGTCGGCAACGTTCGTGTCCTGATGAGGATCGTCGGCAATGTTAAACAGCATCCGGTTTTCCAGAAACCGCCAACCCTTCCACATTACCGCGGCCCCGTTCATCTGCGGAATGGCGGGATTCCCCTTCGTGTAAGTGACTCGAAACGTCGGCATGCGACTGTAATTAATCACCAGCATTCGGTCGTCGAGCGTCTCCCGCTCACCGCGAAAAAGAGAACCCAGGCTGACGCCGTCCAGTTCTTTTCGCAGGAGAGGTACCTCCGCCAGATCGGCCAAGGTCGGTAACAGATCCTGCACGTGAGCGAGTTCCCGAATATCGCGCGGGCTTCCCAGATTCCCTCCCGGCCAGCGAATGAAGCAGGGAACGCGATGTCCCCCTTCCCAGAGCGTCGTCTTTTTGCCGCGCATCCCGGCGTTAAAATAATCGGGTCCCATCGTGCTGCCATTGTCGGTCAGAAAGACGACGATTGTCTCATCCATCAGTCCCGACGTATTGAGGGCTTCGTTGAGTTTGCCCATGTTGTCGTCGATGTTGGCTCCCATGGCGAGAAAACTGACGAGCGAGTCTTTTTTCCCCGGCTTGAGATGCTTCACGACGTCGGGGTTGTCGCGCATGGCCTGACGGATCGGCTCGCGATATTTGTCGGGAACGAACCAGGGCCAGTGAGCCGCGTTCAGGGGAATGTAGGCAAAGAACGGTTGGTCTCCTCCCTTCCGGATCCATTCGATCGCTTCGTCAAAGAACAGATCGGTGCAGTAGCCGTCATATTTCCTTCGTTGACCGTTCCGAATGTAGGTATCGTTGAAATAGTCATTGTTCCAGAAGTCGGGAACCGAATTGATGTGAGACGACGGAAACCAGAGCGCTTCCTCGAAGCCGCGATCTTCAGGGCGGAAGGGGTAATTATCTCCCAGATGCCACTTGCCGAACATCCCGGTCCGGTATCCGGCGGCTCGAAAAGTGTCCGCCATCGTGGGAATTTCCGGACGCAGCAATGTGCGTCCGCTACTCACATTGATCGCCGCGTTGCGAAACGCATCCACGCCGGTCATCAGTTGCCCGCGCGTCGGAGTACACATCGGCGAAACGTGAAAGTCGGTCAGCCGCAAACTTTCCGCGGCGAAACGATCGATGTGCGGTGTCTGGATCAGCGGATTTCCGTGACAGGAGAATTCGCCGTATCCCTGATCGTCGGTCATGACCACGATCACGTTCGGCCTCTTCTCGGCGGACGTTGCCTGCGTCAGCAACGACAGAAATACCACGAGCACTGTGGAAACGAGTTTCATCAGCTTCGACTCCCTGAAATCATTCGGTCGGCAGAAAAGATGTGTTTCATGCTACTCGTTCGCGGCAGTCCGTTCGAATGGAATTTGAGATGACGTGATGGTTCGGAGGGCCAAGACGACTCTCAGAGGCTGGAAAGGAGTGTGAATTCCTGCTTTCGAGGAACCGACCCGGCTGCTAAACTGTCCAACCAACGGGAAACGCCCCCGTAGCTCAGGGGATAGAGCACAGCTTTCCTAAAGCTGGTGTCGCAGGTTCGAATCCTGCCGGGGGTACTTTTCTATTTTGAATAGATCGCCTTTGGTTGTTACTGGAATCGCCGCACACGATGCGACAATTTGATTTGTGCGCTCATCGTGTGTCACTCCTCGATTGTCGCAACAACAATCGAGGAAGAGCCGGTTTGATTTCCGGCGTTTGGTGATCGGAAGATTTCA
Organism: Planctomycetaceae bacterium; assembly: GCA_014762625.1. GTDB lineage: Bacteria > Planctomycetota > Planctomycetia > Planctomycetales > Planctomycetaceae > JABURQ01. The sequence goes on from JABURQ010000103.1 coordinate 16,341, forward strand.
CGTAACTACTTGCAGTTAGCTTGTTTCTACTCTATTCAACTCGGACTGCAATTCCGGTGATAATCGGTTCTCCGCTTTCCGGCCTCCCGTTATTTACTCGCCATTGCTCTAGAAGTAGACGGCCGTCAGTCATTGGCGTATAGATGATTGGTTCTTCACGGAACTTCGTGGGTCGTTTGAGCGATTGATTCCGGGAACAGGTTC
>JABURQ010000077.1 GCA_014762625.1 Planctomycetaceae bacterium
CCCCAATCTTCTGATGTGGTCTCACAATTGACTGTAAACGCAGCACAACGGGCCATTCCCAGACAGACGCAATTTCAGATTTCGCGGCGGACGATCTCAAAACCGGGCAAAACTCTCGGGTTTCGTCCAAAGATCTCAATGATTCAAAGATGGGGTCTTGCAAAAAGCTCATCTTTGAAAACCCTCGGGGTTCCGCATCAAAACAGTCGAAAGTTTACGAAACAGTGAAAGCAAAAAAGAGAGGAGGTTGATTTAAAATGAAACTGAGTCGAGTGGAGCCGGCGGGTTTGTTTTCAGAATGCGGTGGCCCTCCGCAAATCTGTCGCGAACAACGGGACCGGATTCGGTATCATTGGTTACGGAAGATCGACCGGAAAGCCTCCTCGCCTCCGAAAGTTTTGCCTGTGCCACACGATGAAAAAACAATGACGGCGACTCCCGTCTTCACCGCCCGAGGTCTGACCAAGACTTACGACATGGGAGAGGTTCAGGTGCAGGCACTACGGGGGATCGACCTGCAACTGTTCGAGAAGGAATTCGTCGTGCTCCTGGGGCCGTCCGGTTCCGGGAAATCGACCCTGTTGAATATTCTGGGGGGGCTCGATGTTCCCACTTCCGGCACGGTGCAATATCTCGATCATAATCTGACTGAGGGAGATGAGGCGTCGTTAACCCGCTTCCGTCGCGACCACGTCGGCTTCATCTTTCAGTTTTACAATCTGATCCCCTCATTGACGGCCCGTGAGAACGTCTCCCTCGTCACCGAGATCGCTCTCGATCCACTGACGCCGGAAGAAGCCCTCGACCTCGTCGGTTTGAAAGAGCGGATGGACCACTTCCCCTCTCAGCTTTCGGGCGGAGAGCAACAGCGCGTCGCCATCGCTCGCGCCATCGCCAAACGACCGGACGTGTTACTGTGCGACGAACCGACGGGAGCCCTCGATGTGCATACCGGGATCATCGTGCTGGAAGCGATTGCCCACGTGAATCGGGAACTGGGAACCACGACCGCGGTCATCACTCACAATCAGGTCATCTCGCAGATGGCGGACCGGGTGATCTCACTCTCGGACGGACAGGTCGTCGGCATCGAACAGAACGACCACAAATTGACCGCCTCGGAACTAAACTGGTAATCGCCCGTGATTCGTGCCATCAATCGAAAACTGCTTCGCGACCTCTGGCATATTCGTGGCCAGGCGCTCGCCATTGCCCTGGTGATCGCCAGCGGCGTGGCGATTTTCGTGATGTCGCTCTCCACGTACAGCTCCCTTGATCTCACCAGCCGAACGTATTTCGATCGTTCCCGATTCGGAGACGTCTTCGCTCAGTTGCAGCGGGCGCCCGATTCGCTCACGACTCGAATCCGAGAGATCCCCGGCGTCTCTCAAGTGCAGACGCGGATCGTGAAGGAAGTGACTCTCGATGTTCCCGGTCTGCCGGAGCCGGCGACGGGACGCTTGATCTCCCTCCCCAAAACGAACGAGACCTCGTTGAACGCCCTGTTCCTTCGCAACGGACGTTTTCCGGAACCGTATCGGCGGGACGAAGTTCTGGCCAGCGAGGCCTTTATGCTGGCCAACGAGCTTGAACCGGGAGACGCCATTTCCGCCGTCCTGAACGGCAAGAAACAGAAACTCCAGATTGTCGGAACGGTCCTCTCTCCCGAATACATTATCTCGCTTGGCGGAGGGTCGATTATCCCCGACGACCGACGCTTCGGCGTGTTGTGGATGGATCATGAATCGCTCTCCACGGTCTACGATATGGATGGAGCTTTCAACGATGTCTCCCTGACGTTGCGTCGGGAAGCGTTACTCGAAGAGACGTTACAGCGGCTGGACCTGTTGCTGGAACCGTACGGCGGGTTTGAATCGTACGGACGCGAGGATCAACTTTCGTATGCGTTCCTGAGTGACGAGCTTTCGCAATTGAAAGCGACCAGCATGATCACCCCCTCCATTTTTCTGGGTGTGTCGGTGTTTCTGCTGAACGTCGTCGTGGCTCGAATTATCAGCACGCAACGCGAACAAATCGCCATGCTGAAGGCCTTCGGCTACAGCAATCGGAACATTCTCGCTCATTACCTGAAACTGATTCTGCTGATTGTGGGAATCGGTATCGCGGTCGGCATTCTCGGGGGGAGTGTGTTGGGGGTCAGCGTGACGGAAATGTATGCCGAGTTTTATCGTTTCCCAATCATCTTCTTCCAACTCGATGTGCGTGTGGTAGTGCTGGGGATGGCGTTGACGCTTTTTTTTGCACTCTCGGGAACGTTCCGAACCGTCCTTTCCGCCGCCAAGCTTCCCCCCGCTGAGGCGATGCGTCCCGAACCTCCCGCCCAGTTTCGGGCCACGGTGATGGAACGCCTCGGCTTTGCCGCGTTACTCTCGGCGTCTGCGCGAATGATTCTTCGTCAACTTGAACGACGTCCGTTCAAAACCGCGTTGTCGGCGTTTGGAGTCTCGCTCGCCGTCGCGGTGATGGTTCTGGGACGTTTCAGCATCGATGCGATTACCTACATCATGGAGCATCAATTTTCGGTGACTCAGCGACAGGACATCACCGTGAATCTGGTCGAGGAATCTCATTCGGGGGCGTTCCACGAACTCCGCAATCTTCCCGGCGTGATGCACGCGGAGGCGTTTCGGCAAGTTCCGGTTCGCCTGCGTTATCGAACGTTGGAAAAGGAACTTTCCCTGACCGGCATCGAACCGGACGGCGAACTGTTCCGCATCATGAATGCGGACGCCAAGCCGGTCCCCCTGCCCCCGGAAGGTGTGATCCTCTCCGAGAAGCTGGCCGAGATTCTGCATGTGGTGCCCGGCGACGAAATTCGAGTGGAGGTCCTCGACGGAGAACGGCAGACCGAGAGGTTGAGAGTCACCAGTACGATTTCTGACTTCAGCGGCACGAACGCCTACCTCTCGATCGATGCCTTACGCAATTTTCTGGGAGAGGGAGCGACCTTGTCGGGAGCGTATCTGCAAGTCGATGAACGAGAAATGAATACGCTCTACAAGCAATTGAAAGAAACACCCCGCGTCTCGGGAGTGACCGTATTGAGTGCCGCTCGCGAGAGTTTTCAGAAGACCGTCGGTGAGAACCTGTTGATCATGAACCTGTTCAACGTCATTTTCGGCTGCGTGATCGCCATTGGAGTGGTCTATAATACTGCCCGCATCTCTCTCTCGGAACGATCTCGCGAACTGGCCACCTTGCGCGTGATCGGATTTACGCGAGCGGAAGTCTCCTCCATCCTGCTCGGCGAACTGGCGTTCGTGACGTTGATTGCCATTCCGATCGGCCTGCTGATCGGGTACGGGTTTTCGGCGTTTCTCTCCAAAGCCCTCGAAACCGACATGTATCGCATTCCCCTCGCCTTGCAGCCCTACTCTTTCGGGTTTTCCGCCGTTGTGATTATGTTGGCGGCGCTCGTCTCCGGTCTTATCGTCCGCCGGAAAGTAGACCACTTCGATTTGATTGCCGTCTTGAAGTCAAGAGATTAAAACGGAACCTGTCATGACCAATCCTCGTCACCGCAATCCCCTGCTCCGGCTCCTGCCGAAACTCGCCGTTCTGGCTATTGCCGGACTGGTCGTCGCGGCCCTCGTCAAAGCCTTTATGCCGCAACCGGTCAAAGTGGATCTCGCCGTCGTTGAACGCGGACCGATGCAGGTCAGCGTCGAGGAAGACGGCATGACGCGGATCCAGGAACGGTTTGTCGTGGCGGCTCCGCTCGCGGGACGTCTGCAACGGATTCAACTCGATCCCGGCGATAATGTGTCCGCAGGAGAAACGTTACTGGCGGCGATTGAACCCGTCGATCCGTCGCTACTCGATGCCCGCGCCATCGCGGAAGCCGAAGCGCGTAGGAACGCCGCCGAGAGTCGTTTGAAGCAAACGGATCCCAATGTCCAACGTATCAAGCAGGAAATGGAAGTGGCCGAGTCAAATTTCGGCAGAGCTCAGGAATTGAAAAAGCGAGGCACGATCACCCAGCGCGAACTGGACGAAGCGGAGCTCGTCTTCCGACAGGCCCAGCAAAACTACCGTTCCGCCAAGTTTTCTCAGGAGGTAGCTGAGTTCGAGTTGCGTCTGGCGGAAGCAGCTTTGATCCAGACCAAAGGAGTCGACGACGAATCAGAATCTCCTGAGAACACCCATTTCTCGATTATCTCCCCGATCACGGGACGCGTGTTACGAGTGTTTCAGGAGAGCTCCAAAGTCGTTTCGCCGGGAGAGAATCTGGTCGAACTGGGAGACCCGACCGATCTGGAAGTCGTCGTCGATGTGCTTTCTTCGGATGCGGTCCGCATCAACGCCCACATGCAGGACGAAGGCAACTCCCCCACTCGCGTACAACTGGAACATTGGGGAGGCTGGGAGCCTTTGAGCGGAGTGGTTCGTCTGGTGGAGCCTTCCGGCTTTACGAAAATCTCCGCGCTGGGAGTGGAAGAACAGCGCGTGAACGTGGTGATCGATTTCGATGAACCGATCGAAAAGAAGAAGACGCTGGGGGACGGCTTCCGCGTCGAGGCCCGCATCATTGTGTGGGAGCGGGACGATGTCCTGATCGTTCCCACCAGCGCCCTATTCCGCGATCGAGACCAATGGGCGGTCTTCAAGGTGGTGGATGGAAAAGCGGTCCTCCAACCGGTCGAGATCGGGCAACGCAATGGGTTACAGGCGGAATTGCTGAAAGGACTCGATGAGGGCGAGACCGTCATCGTGCATCCCGGCGATCAGGTGGAAGCCGGCGCGATGGTCGAACAGCGAAATTAGCAGCGTGTTGAGAAACGGATTCGTCTTACGCGATATGGTTCTCGGTGAAGTGTTGGTGATCCTCGGCGATATCCGCAGGAAAATCATGACACATCTGTATAGTAGTGTGATCGTGGAAGTAGAATCCGTCGGTCCTCTCTTGATTCAGGAAGACGACATACACGTTCGTTTCGCAACATTCGCATCAATACCGACTGGCTGCCGATCAAGGACGGCGCATTTGACACTGGCTGGCAAGCCAATCCGTAAGCTAAGTTTCAGGGTTATCCATCAATCACAGCAAGGCAGATAGAGACATGAAAACATTTCTCTCAGCATTGATCGCTTTGAACTTCACGATGTTGTTCCACGCTCACGCCGAGGAATCATCTCACCCCATAATCAGTGACGCAGATCGTTTTCTGCTCAGTGAATTAGATGCCTCCTCACCGTACCATCTACCGGCGGATGGGCAAGTCAGCAGAGTCAGGATGAACAGACCAACCTCCGAAAAAGTGAAACGTCTCGTCGCTTCGTTTCCTGGTATCCATCATCTTCATTTTGAAATGCCCTCAGATGCCGACGGGGAGTGGGAACGCATTATCGATGCCGTCGCATCGCTCAAGGAACTTAAAGGAATAAGGGCCGGAATCAGGATCAATGACAACACGGCCCGACCTCTTTCTCAACTGAAGAACCTCGAAGAGCTCTCTATCTCAGTGGAGTCTCTCTCTGCTGAAGGGGCTGCCTCGTTGAAACAGATGGAATCCGTGACTCGTCTAACTTTGTACCCACAGGGCGAACAGGCCGATTTGCTCGGGCAGCGAGTGCTCAACTGCTTTCCGAAGCTCCGGCACCTCATTATCGATGGACCGGGGGTCTCCACAAAAACTTTTCAGGCCATTGGGGAATTGAAGGAACTCAAGTCGCTCCGTGGGGGCGGGCTTAATGATGTCCACCCGGAAAATTTTGGCTTTGTGAGTCGGCTCACCAATCTCGAGGAACTGACTTATTCAATGAAGAAGGAGAAAGGATACCTGCAACATCTCTCGCCCCTCAAGAAGCTGAAGCGGTTGGATATTTCCTACCAATTAAAAGATGATGGCGAATTCGATCATCTCGAAGAACTCACCAATCTAGAGCATATTCGGATTGGTGGAGCTCTTTCCGACAAAGCTCTGTATTCATTTCGCAATATGACGAAGCTGAAATCGTTGCTCCTGTACTCCGATGAGATCACAGGTTCCGGGTTGCGGCATCTGAAAAATCTCGACGAGCTCCAAAAATTGCGACTCTATCGCGCGTCGCTCGCTCCAGAGCATGTTCCGCATCTGCTGGAACTCGAACGTCTGGAATATCTCGATGTTGCTTGGTCAACACTTCAAAATGAGAACCATTGGAAATCGCTCAAGCAACTGAAGCCGTTGAAACATCTCAAACAAATCTGGATCGAACTCGAACCGAAACAGTGGGAAGAACTGGAAGCCGCCCTGCCGGGAGTGAGCGTTTATTACTACGAATAACGAGATCGATAATGGAATAACTAGACATGGCCGAGCAATCAAGGCAAACATGATTGCCGGTTACTGAGGGCGATCGGTGATGGTCCCGGACTCAGGGCTGGACGCTGTGGCGTACAGTTTTTTGGGAATCCGTCCTGCCTGATAGGCAAGACGTCCCGATTGAGTCGCCAGCTTCATCGCTTCCGCCATCCGGAGCGGGTCTTTTGCGCCGGCGATTCCCGTATTGAGCAGGACACCGTCACAGCCGAGTTCCATCGCCATCGAAACATCCGAGGCGGTTCCGACTCCCGCATCGACAATCACGGGATACTCGGGATCCTCTTCCTTCAGATATTCGAGGCAGATGCGAATGTTATTCGGATTCAAGATCCCCTGTCCGCTGCCGATCGGACTTCCCGCCGGCATCACCGAGGAGGCTCCCGCATCTTTCAATCTTTTCGCCGTGATCGGGTCGTCGGTCGTATAACAAAGTACCTGAAATCCGTCTTTGACCAGTTGTTCGGTCGCTTCCAGAGTCGCGACAGGATCGGGAAGCAACGTTTTGGTATCGCCGAGAACTTCCAGTTTGACCCAGTCGGCCCCCGGATTTTCCAGTCCCTCCAGAATTTCGCGACCGAGTCGAGCCACGCGAACCGCGTCCTCCGCCGAAAAACAACCCGCCGTATTGGGGAGGATGGTGTAACGCGAGAGGTCGATAAAGTCGAGGATGTTACGACCTTCGGAATCGACGAGTCGCTCGCGGCGGACGGCGACCGTGATCACATCGGCACCGCTCGCCGCCAGACAATCTTTCATCAATTCGTACGTCGCGTATTTCCCCGTCCCCACGATCAAACGGGAAGGAAATTCGAGCGAACCGATTTTAAGCGGTTGATCGGCGGCAATTACTGTCGTCATCGTTATCCCCCTCCCACCAGAGTCACAATTTCAATTCGGTCGCCTTCCGAAAGTCGGCAATCGGCATGTTGTGCCCGGGGGACAAGTTGTTCGTTTTGTTCGACCGCGACAAATTTCGGCTTCATCTCCAGGGAAGAGAGGAGTTCGGCCACCGTGAACGAAACCGGACAGTGTCGGGATTCGCCGTTGACCTGAATTTCAATCTGTGAGGAGTCGTTCATAGTTTGAAGACGAATGGGGTCGAAATCAGTGATTCTGTCTCTTCAGTGTATGTCTGCCGTTTCCGACCGTCAACGAATGAGACGGTGACTCAAATTTCTCTCACTTCGTAAAGCGAATGGGACTTACGTGCTGTTCGTATTCCGGGCCAATTGTTACCCTGAAATAAATGTTGCAGCAACTGATAATGATGAGGAAAGGAGGCCGATCTGATGCCGACCTCAAAACAACTCGATGCACAGCGAATTCTGATCTTCGCCGGGGAAGCCTACGAAGATCTGGAACTCTGGTATCCGAAGCTGCGGCTCGAAGAAGCCAGCGTTCACGTTACCCTGGCGGGATCGGAAGCCGATGTCGTTTATCCTGGCAAACATGGCTATCCCTGCCAGACCGATGCCGCGATCTCGGAAATGGAAGCGGCTGATTTTGACGGCGTGGTTTGTCCCGGCGGCTGGATGCCCGACAAATTGCGACGCGATACGAAAGTTCTAGAGCTGCTGAAAGAATTCGACGCGGACAAAAAGCTGATTGCCGCCATTTGCCACGGCGGCTGGATGCCGATTTCGGCGGGAATTTATCAAGGTGTGAAGACGACCGGATCGCCGGGTATCAAGGACGATCTGATCAACGCCGGAGCCGAGTGGGTTGATGCGGAGGTGGTGCGTGACGGTCACCATATTACGAGCCGTCGACCGAGTGATCTTCCCGCCTTCTGTCGGGAGATTTTAGCATTCCTTTCAGGAGATGAATCGACATGATTGGTTGGAAGAGTTGTTCCCTTCAATTAGTGTGTCTCGGTATTCTGACGCTGGGAGGTTGTCATCAACTCATGGGTGAATCTGAACAGAGCGGTTCCGTAAAACTGACGCCGGTTTCCACATCAACCGCCTCCGTGGAGATCGTCGCACATCGTGGTGCTTCCTACGAGGCCCCTGAGAACACCTTGGCCTCGGTGAATCTCGCCTGGAAACAGGACACAGATGCCGTGGAAGTCGATGTTTACCTAAGTGCCGACAACCAGATTGTGGCGGTCCACGATAAGACTCTCAAACGCTACGGCGGTCCCGACAAACCGATTGCCTCGATGACATTGGCCGAATTACGGAAGCACGAGGTGGGAAGCTGGAAAGACAAAAAATACGCCGGCGAACCGATTCCTCTGCTGTCCGACATCCTCAAAACAATTCCCGCCGGGAAGCGATTATTCATCGAGATCAAATGCGGCGTGGAGATTTTGCCTTATCTCGTGAAGGTTCTGGAGGAGGCTGATCTCAAAGACGAACAAACCGCCATCATCTGTTTTTCGGAAGAGGTAATTGCCGGAGCCGCCGAACAGCTTCCCAAACTCAAACGTTACTGGCTGGCGTCACTCAAACGAGACAAAATTACCCGGACAGTGAAGCCCTCCATCGAGTCACTGATTACCACAGCGAAAAAAGTTCACTCCGACGGTCTCGATCTGGGAGGAGAGGTCGAAGTCATCGACGCGGACTATGTTTCGGAGCTGGAAAAGCACAACCTGCCGCTCTACATCTGGACGGTGAATTCCGTCGAGGAAGCGTCACGTCTAAAAAATGCCGGCGTCAAAGGGATCACCACCGATCGCCCGAAACTCCTGCAAACGATTAACGCGAAGGGCACAAACTGATCGGTATACAACTCCGTCAAACTGCCGATCTGATGTCGCCGACACCCAAAACACGTATGAGGCAAGCCTGACTTCCCGATGAAAGTGACTCCCACCGATCTGCCTGATGTTCTGCTGGTCGAGCCGGATCTGTTCGGCGATGATCGCGGGCGCTTTCAGGAAGTCTGGAACCAACAGCGCTATTTCGAGCAGGGGATCGAAGCCCGTTTCGTCCAGGATAATCTGTCTCGTTCGGTGAAAGGGACCCTGCGAGGTTTGCACTATCAACTGGAGCAGACTCAAGGAAAGCTGATTCAGGTTCTGAGCGGGGAAATCTTCGACGTTGCGGTCGATCTGCGACGAGACTCCCCATCGTTCGGTCGATCGGTTTCGGTTCGCCTCGATGGAGAATCGTCTCGACAACTCTGGATTCCCCCCGGATTCGCCCATGGGTTTCTGGTCCTCAGCGAGTCCGCGGATGTGATCTACAAATGCACCGACTTTTATTGCCCCGAATCCGAACGAACGCTGTTGTGGAACGACCCTGCGTTGAATATTGCGTGGCCTTTGGGAGGAGCGGAACCGATCCTCTCTGAAAAAGATCAACAAGGTCTTCCGCTTGCCTCAGCGGAGGTGTTCGAACATGACTGACCCTCGCCCCACAATCGCACTGACGATGGGAGACGTGGCCGGTATCGGCCCCGAGTTGATTGCCGATCTGCTCTGCAATCCTGTCACTGAGGATCTTTGCCGAGCGGTCGTTTTTGGTCATCCCGAGATTCTGGAACGCGCACTGATTCGACGGGGCGCCGTCAGATCGATCGCCGTCACGATGAAGACTTCGGAACTGGCACAAATCGCTGAGCCGATCGTCTGTCTGAAATGCGGACCGGAAGACGCCTCGAAGGTCGAGCCGGGAATCGTCGATGCCAGCGCAGGGCAGGGGGCGCACGATTATCTGATCGCCGCCATCGATGCAACGATGGCGGGGCATGTGGATGGCATCGTCACCGCTCCCTTGAACAAAGCCGCTCTGCACTCGGCGGGAATCGATTACCCCGGACACACAGAAATTCTTGCAGATCGTTGCGGCGTCTCCGATTACGCAATGATGTTGTACCTCCCTCCCGGTTCCATCGTCCGCGGAGAGTACGGTCTCGGCGTCGCCCACGTCACACTACATACCTCAATCAGAAGTGTTCCCGATCTGATCACCACCGAAGGGGTGTTCGAGAAGATCGCACTGATGGATGACTTTCTGAGACGAGTCGGACATCCTCATCCGAAGATCGGAGTCGCCGCTCTCAATCCTCATGCCGGCGAGGAGGGACTGTTTGGAGACGAAGAACGGCGATTGATCGCTCCCGCCGTCCAACAGCAGACCGCTGCGGGAATTGATGTCGCCGGTCCGATACCCGCGGATGCCTTGATGAGACGGGCGGCCGCCGGCGATTTTGACGGCGTTGTCGCCATGTATCACGACCAGGGACATATCGCTCTCAAATTGCTGGGGTACGACCACGCGGTCAACATCACGTTGGGATTACCGATTGTCAGAACGAGCCCGAGTCACGGCACAGCGTACGACATTGCCTGGCAAGGTCGTGCTGATGCGACCGGCATGCGCAGCGCGCTGGAGATGTGCTGCCGATTGATTCCCGAAACTTCTTCATCACGTCAAGGAAGTGACACACAGAATGATTAATTTTAAGCCCGTCGATGAAAACGTTACTTATTTACTGCTGGTCCGTCACGGTGCTACCGACGCCAACGAACAGCGTCCTTATATTCTGCAAGGAGACGCCATCGACCTGAACCTCTCGGAGAATGGACGTCGGCAGGCCGAAGCGGTAGGTAACTTTCTGGCGAAGTATCCAATAACGGCGGTCTATGCCAGTACCATGAAACGATCGATCGAGACGGCGGAAACGATTGCCCGCCATCACAGCTTGTCGATTGAAGAACACTCCGAATTGAAAGAAGCCGATGTCGGTGCGTGGGAAGGGCTCGACTGGGGAACCATCATGGAGCAATACCCGGAGGCTCACGCCCGGTTCTTCGAGAACCCCGCAGAAAATCCTTATCTGGAAGGAGAATCGTACAACGACGTACACAATCGAGCCGCTCCCAAAATCAACGAACTGATCGAGAGGCATCGAGGCGAAGCTTTTGTGGTGGTGGCCCACAACGTCGTGAATCGATCCTTACTCGCTCCGATTCTGGGAATTGACATGCGCTATGCAAAAGGAATCGCCCAAGCCAACACAGGGATCAATATTCTCAAAAATGACGGCAAAGAGACCAAAATTGTCACCCTCAACAGCTTCTTTCATCTGGAAGGGCACGAGTTCTAAACGCAACTTCTGAAGCCCAACCGGAGTCTCAGTCTCGCTCGCGCGTCTGTATAACCGGAATAATCGGTTTTCCCCTCAACATCAGAGTGACGCGGAAAACTATTTCCACGCGCGAAACAGAATCTTTCCGCAGATCAGGTACAACGACATCTTTGTAATTAGCAATTGGAAGAACTCTTTAACCTGTTAAGAATTCACTTCTTCGACATTCTTGACCGATCCGATAAGCACGATGACGGCAGACCACACGGAAGAGGGTCTGCTTTCATGGATGAAACTGTCTGCCAAAAGGATTTGTTATGGTCAAGCGCTCGATGCGTTCTTTACTTGTTACAGGAATCATCAGCATCGCCGGGAGTTCGGTGTTCGCTCAACACGTGGAACGTCCTCCCTTCGCCGATGAAGTCACCCCTCCGACTTCGGAATTCATTTCTCTGGGTAGCGACATCCGCCCGGTCTTCGAAAACAAGCAGGAGCCGGAACCGTCCATTCTCCCAGTGACGGCGGAATCTGATTCCGACGCGATCACCGAAACGACCTACGCTTCTGTCGAAGTTCCTGCTCCGGCTCCGTACACCGAAGACGTCAACACCACCGCCATTCTCGAACGCCTCTCTACGTTGGAAGCGGAACTTTACTCGTTGAAAAGCGAGACAATGGTTGCGAATCTTGAAGAGAAAATCAAAAAGCCGGTTTACTCTCTGGGCGGTCGAATTCACATCGATCACTGGTCCTTTGCCAGTTCCGATCCGGGAATCGGCTTTTTTGAACACCCCGATCCGATGGCCGCGAACTACGGCCAAGACCCGGAGGACCGTTTTCTATTCCGACGTGTACGTCTGGAACTCAAAGGGGAAAACCCGGCGAATATGTTCTGGCGGTTCCAGATTGACTTCGCCAAAGCGGAGAACAGTGAATTCAAGGATGTTTACATCGGCTGGGACAATCTGCCCTACAATCAGAAACTGATCGTCGGGCACCAGAAACGCCCGATCGGGCTCGATCACTGGAACAGTAGTCGATTCAATACATTCATCGAACGTCCTTTCGTCGTCGAAGCTCATAACGAAGACGCCCGGCGTCTAGGGCTCGCCATGTGGGGAGAAAGTGATGATAATTCCCTCTTCTGGCAATATGGCCTCTACCACAATGAGAACATGGTGAACGACGGTGAAATTGTCGGTGATGATTTGCAAATCAGCTTGAATGGACGCTTGGGAGGGAGCATCTACGACGACGAAGCCAACTGGTTTCACTGGGCTTTGGTCGGGCAGGTCACTTGGCCGGACGGCGATGTGGGACCGGGCGCCACGAACGCCAACGAAGGACGTTATCGGACCCGGGTCGAAGCCAGGACCGATTCCCGCTGGCTCAATACGGGACGCATCGACGGCGAAACACACGCCGATACCATCGCCACCGAATTAATGTATAACCGCGGGCCTTTGAATCTTTGTGCCGAAGCGATGTTTACCCACGTGAATCGAAACGAATCGGTCGGGCCGGAAGCCGACTTCTACGGATATTATATCCAGGGATCTTACTTCCTCACGGGAGACCATATGAGCTATAAACGCTCAGTCGGCTCTCTGGATCGACCGAAAATTCGGCAAGTCTTCGATCCGTTCTCGAATTGCGATCCTACCTGTGGAGCGTGGCAAGTCGCCTTTCGCTATTCGATGCTCGATATTACCGACGGCGACATCCGGGGGGGTGTAGGACGAAGCATGACCTATAGTGTGAACTGGTGGTTCTCGGGCTATTCACGAATTCAGTTCAACCTCATTCGTGGATCGATCGAAGGACATGAACCGGTGGGTGGATTCACCGGCGGGGACTACACGATCTACGGAACCCGTTACGCCCTGGACTTCTAAAGATCGATACCCAATAGAAGCTTCGCTTACCGAGGTCGTGTTCAACACGGCCTCGTTTTTTTTGCGTCTGAGAGTTACAGCGAAGCATCCGGTGATGCCACATTCGCAGGCGGAATTAGGTTGAGGGGGATGCGTTGCTCGCAGTGAGGGCAGGGGATCGTGAGATGGCGCGTGATACGCATCAGAAAATCGTAGTTCCAGTGCCCGATGATAAAATTGTCTTCGGAATTAAAACTGAAACAGGTCGTCTCGGCAGGAACCCGAGCAAACGATTGTGATTTTTCACTCTGCGGATTCCAAGCGGTTATCAGTCCGGTCTGCGAATTCAAAATCATGAGTAGACCGCTCCGGTGGAGAACCAGATCGGAGGGGTGTTGCAGACCCACTTCGATACGTTCCAGAGTGCCGTCAAAAGTTCGTCGATAGATAGCCCCTTCATTGTGAGAGGCAATATACAAGGTTCCGTTAGAGTCGTGGGCCAATGCGGTCGGCGTCGAAATTTCTTCCGTCAATAGTTCACGTTCGCCCCCAATTTCCCAACGGAAGACACGCCCGGTCGAGTATTCACAAAACACCAGATCGCCTTGCGGACTCATCACCACATCGCTGGGGCTGTTCAAATTCTCGACCAGAGGAATCACCTCCCCCATGGAATTCACTTGTATCAAGGCCCCCGAACCCGGCATTCCCGCCGCGTACAACGTCACGAAGATTTCCCCCGAGCCCCCATTCGCAATTCCGGAAGGTTGATTGAGCCCTTCCACCAATCGTTGGGCAGTTCCATCGGGAGTCAGCCGAATGAGCGAGCCTGTTTCCCACTCTGCGATCAAGAGCGCTCCATCCGGCTGCTCGACGAGGCGACGAATCTGACGCGTTCGCAGGGGAAGACGGTTAATGATGGGAGCGGATTCAATTTCCAACGCGTCGTGCGTATGAGGCGAGAAATCTTGAGCGAAGAGGTCTGTGAACACAGAGGTTGACAAACAGGCGATACCGCAAGCGATCTTCAATATTCGGTACATACAGGATCCTTTCCCACTGGTCTCCGTCCGCATCAGCGCTGGGAACCGACCAGTCTCAGGCTGCCTTCCATTGTCTTCTCGACGTGGGAATTCGTCAAACAGTATTTCGCGGGATTCGCTAAAATGGCAGAAGCTGTTGAAGATACGACAAACCGATGGACAAATCGCGGGCTCGATCTTCGCCTGAAGTCCGATCGAGAACAATCCATCCCTGATAGTCGGCTTCGTGCAGGAGGGCGAGAAACTCCGTCCAATCAACGGCTCCCATTCCGATCGGGTATTCTTCCACTTCATCATCAATATTGCGCAAGCCATCGCGAGCGCGAATATGTCCCACGCGGTGGTGAAATTTACGAAACATCTCGTCGACGCGCTGCTCGCCCGCCAGGATATTCAACGGATCGAAATTGATTCCGAGAGGCCCCTCGGTGACGGATTCGAACAACCGATGAGCGCGCTCGGGAAATTCCAGCGACAAACTCAAACACAACGTCACGCCGGAATGATTCCCAAAGCGCGCCAGTTCATTGAGAATCTCCACTAGCACCTGCCATTCGTCGGGACGCGTTTCCGCATCGGGTAAGCGACCGGGACGGACCGTCAGAACTTCCGAACCGAGTTGATAGGTAAAAACCATCGCTGCCCGCAGCGCTTCGAGTCGTCGTTCGAGCCACTGTGGATCGTAGATCGCCTGTCGCAACGGGAACGCTCCGGACGCGACTTTCAAATTCAGTTCTTCAAGCCGGTTGCGAAAATCGCGAATACCTGTTTTCCCCAGTTGTTCTGAAGATAGTTCCTGACGCACATCGAGTTGAATTCCCGCCACCTGCATACGCGCGGCGGAGAGCAAAGCCTGTTTGAGGTTTGAGGAAAGACAACGAGTCGGCAAGGCGTATTGAAAATTCATGGGTATATTTTATCTCCCCCGGGCCGAACTGAACAGCCTCCAGCCTTGATGCGATTTACCGCCGGGGAGTAAGCTGCATACGCACGTCACTTTTGTCGAATGTCAGACCATGCCTTCACTTTCCGATGTTCTGAAATCGCTCGCCGACCTCGCCCCCCTCGAACTTGCAGAAGAGTGGGATAATGTGGGATTGCTCGTCGGTCGCACCGGCGAATCCGTAGAACGCGTGATGACCTGCCTCACGCTCACTCCCGACGTCGCCGAGGAAGCCATTGCTGAGCAGATCGATATGATCGTCAGCCATCACCCTCTGATGTTTCGACCGCGTCAGACGATTACTTTCGATTCCGCGGAAGGAGCGCTGCTAATCAAGTTGATCCAGGCCGATATTGCCGTCTACAGCCCTCACACCGCCTATGACTCAGCGAAAGAGGGAATCAACGCTCAGCTCGCGGAACGGTTGGGGCTTCAAAACGTTGTTCCGATACGTCCACTCGCTCCCGACTTGGGCGAGCGGTCCCCTCAGCTGGCGGGACTTGGTTCGGGCCGGATGGGGCAACTTCCCGAACCTCTGTTGTTGTCGGAGCTCACAAAGCTTGTCGGCGAACGTCTCCCGTCCGACGCAGGAATACAATTCGTCGGTGACCCGGAGCAGAGCATTTCCAAACTCGCCATCGCCTGCGGCTCGGCAGCGGAATTCCAGGGAGATGCGCGACGTCAGGGGGCCGATGCTCTCATCACGGGCGAGGCGCGCTTTCACGCTTGCTTGGAAGTACGAACCCACGGCCCTGGTTTACTCATTTCCGGTCATTCCGCCACGGCGCGTCCGGCCTGTCT
>JABURQ010000193.1 GCA_014762625.1 Planctomycetaceae bacterium
CGACGGCGCTAGAAAAAGCACCTCCCTTTTCCGGCTGATTTCGTCGAAGACATATCCAACCCAATCAGCCGCTGGGCGAGCAAACTCGCGACAGCGAGTGCGCTAGAGGTTGCTTAGCCTTTCCCCACGGTTCCGTTGAAATCATTTTTTGCACACAGTTCGCTCAAAGACGCCGGATTCCAAAATCGAAACTCCAAAATCCAAAATCGATCAACGCTAACTCTGGTACGCGAGGATCGGCAAGGTCAATTTTGTAGGGTCCGCTCTGCGGCTCGTTGTGGAGATCACGCGAAGGGAAGCAGTAAGAACACGGATGAAACGGAAGCAAACGGAGACCCACTGAGAACGCTTCTGCTGGGTGGCTGGGGACGACCGCAGGTAGCCCCCAGTTTGAGAAATGACGGATTTCCCAACGCGGCCTGTGGCCGCAACCAAAGTAAGGAAAGAAACCTCCTCATCCGCCCTTCGGGCACCTGAAAATCGAAGTACGTTTTCTTGCGCCCTCGACCTGACTCCTCGCTCATCGCGAGGCGGTCTCGGTGACACTCCTGAGGAGGAGAAGGCCGCAATCATCGCCGAATTTCTATGCAACGTGACGACCTGCATGCCACCCATGTCTCCGAACGCCTGTTACCCATGTACCCGGTTTAAATACTTTGGAGGAGAGGGCCGGGGTGAGGAGGTCATCCACTCATCAAACTTCAGAAATTTGCGCAGCTTTCAAAACTTTTTATCATTAGTAACACAGAAGGATTTGAAAGTGGTGGCAGACGTTTCGCATCCGCAGAAGGCCTCGTGAAAACCTTATCTGACTACCAGGTAAGGGGTTACGGATATTTCAAGACCGTTTGTGGTTTTTCTTGTAACAGTCACCGGGAAGTTTCGCTGGGGAGGGTGTCAGACAACAATCCTCCTCTTTCATAAGGAAACCCAGCCATGAAACTGACCATCAAACTAATCCTGACAGTCGTGTGTGTGGCCAACCTGCTGGCCATCGAATCCGTGGATGCCGGAGACTTCCGCAAAGGGAGTATGTCCCGGTCCAAAAGTTCCTTCAGTCGAGGGAAATCATTGAGTCGCGGCAAGTCCTCTTCCTCGTTCCGAGGCAAGTCTTCCTCCTCCTCCAAAATGTCCAGAACTCCTTCCTTCGGATCGAAGTCGAATCCCGGTTTCAAGAAGCATTCGAATCTTCCCAAGAAGGGATACGGCTACAAGCCGAGTCATCCCCGGAAGCCGGTGCAATTTGGTCACATCACCGATGCTCCCCAAATGCGAACGCCGATTCGTCCGAACCTCAAACCGACGAATAAAGATCGCATTCTCAACGTAAACGTTCGACAACCGGTGAACAATTCTCCGATCAAAACCACCACGATGCCTCGTCCCAAGAGAGCGCCGATTTTGACCGGACCTGCCAAGTCTCCGATCACGACTCGCCCCGGCAAGTCGCCGATCATCAAAGGTCGTATTCCGACTCCCGGCAAATCACCGATCTTGACTCGTCCTGGAACTTCACCGATTAAAACGTTGCCCGGTAAGTCACCGATCGTCACCCGTCCTGGAAAGTCTCCTCTTCCCACCGGACCAATCAAAGGTCGCGTTCCCAATCCGGGACGTCTCCCCGGACAGAGTGGGGATCCTGATGCCGGTAACCCGGTCAAGCCGCTTCCGAATCGTGGTGAGCCCGGCAAGATCGGAACGCCGACTCAGGGCATCCTGCCCGGCGATACTCCTCCCGTCATCGACGAACCGATTGACGCTGCCTTCCCCGGACAAGGCAATGGAGGCAACAACGGCGATCAGGGCGGCAACTACCAGGAAGGCGATATTACTGCCGGAAACGGGAAGGTCGTCGATCAGGACTTTGTCGATCTGATCAACGACGGTGAGTTCCTGCATACCGGTCAACCGGCTCCCTGGGATAACCCGAACGATCCGTTCTGGGATCAGGAAAAGCCGCAGGACTGGAAAGGGTACTGGCCCGGAAACGATCCGGACTTCGGTGTCAAATTGCCGGAACGTCCGGAGCTCGATCCGACCGAACCTCCCGTGATCATCGATCCGGAACGACCTGACCTCGGCGATACGCCTCCTCCGATCGATTGTCCTCCGGGAGATGTTCCTCCGCCGTACTGTCCTCCCGGCGGCCACGTTCCCCCTTACTGTCCTCCGCCCGTGATCATTATCGATCCGATCGGACCTCCCCCGGTGGCATGTCCTCCCTGTGTGACGACGGTTTGCCGTCCGGCAGTGGTGGCTCCCATCGTCGAAGAAGAGCCGGTGGAGCAGGTTCTGCAACTGGTCACCGACCGCCAGAACACCCTCGTGGTGGAAGGGTTCGGAAATGTGGCCGGTAACGCGGCATTGCAAGTGAACGGCCTCGGCCTGCCGCTGAAAGTGGTCGCCTGGAACAACGAGCAACTGGTTCTCGACGTTCCGATGATCGGAATGGTCGAACCGACTCCCGCGAAGTTGTTCCTGTTCGATGCCGAGATGAAAGTTCTCGCCGAGATCGATGTGGAACTGTTGACTCCCGAGATGGCGGGTCTCGAAGCACCTGCCGCTGAGTGAGTTTGACTCACTGAGCAGAACGAAAGCCGTCCGGTGGATTTCCGCCGGGCGGCTTTTTTTGATGTCGTTTTCCAACGACGAAACAGAAAGAGATCGACTCCGTGATTCACAATTCGAGTTGGGTCAACCACCAGGTTTCCACAATTTCGCGTCCGCAACGTGCCGCCGTTTTCTGAGAGGAAATGTTGTCCTTGTGGATCGTTCCCCAGACGAGATCTTCTTGAGGCAATGTCGCCATCAGCGCTTGCTGCAAGCGACTTCCCCAGCCTCGACCACGCTGGTCTCGAACGACGTACTCTTCCATCATCATCCAGCCGGCGAAGGCTCGATCTTCGCTCCACAGACAGGCCGCCATCCCGAGAAAGCTGTCGTCCCGTTCGGCAATGACGATCTTCCCCCGTTCGAGGCACGCTTCAAGCTCCTGTCGTTCGGCGGGAGCGACTTCCTGTCCGAGCGGATCCGCTTGACGCCACGCCTCAAAGTCTGTTTGAAACTCGTCGAACCAGTCGAGGTGATCGGCTTCCCGTATCTCAGCATCGATTTCTCCCCGCGCGGGTCCAGCGTAAACGAACTGATCGACCTCGCCGCCCCACGGTTCCGGCTCTCTTTCGCACCAGGCATAGCGCATCCAGAGAGGACGAAACGGGGCGTACTCTTCCGCGACCGCGGTGATCCAATCGCGTTGAGGGTTTCCCGTCCAGGCGATTAAATCGACGAACGGTTGGGTGACATCGCATCCTTTGAAACGAATACCGGTCAGAAGCTTCGCCTCGCCGACCGTCAGCACGCGATGTTGATACGCGTCGGCATCGACCCCGTCCAGGGGACAATGCCGGGCGAAGTCGTGCCCAAATTCCCGATCATCGCAGCGGTCCAGTTGTCCCTGTAACCAGTTCTGATGTCGATCGAGATCGCCATACCGGGGGACAGGATTGGACCAGGAATACGTCATTCAACCGCCCGGTCGAACTTCTCAGATGCTTCAGCCAGCATCGTTTTCAGCGTCATGAATTCGCCGCCGTGGGCGAGAATCTGGGCCCCTTCGGAGGCGAACTGTTTGATTTGCGCTTCATCGGCGGCGGGAAGTCCCCACGCTTTGCCGTGTTTTTTACAGGCCTCAGCCACCTTCGCGCGGGCTTCGTCGATGGTGAAATCGAGATTGAGTTTCCGGATTCTGAGTCCGAGATCGCCGGGGCCGAGAAACAATCCATCCACGCCTTCGACCGCCGCGATCTTGTCGACGTTTTCCACCGCTTCGGGGGTTTCGATCTGGACGACGAGAAACGTTTCGCGGTTGGCTTCGTCGGTATAGGTTTCCCCGCCGGCGAAATGAAATTCACTATCCATACTCGCTCCATCGAGTCCGCGATCTCCCAGCGGCGGAAACTTGATCGACTGAACGAGTTCCTTCGCTCGTTCGGGAGTGGAGACGTGGGGGATCATGAGTCCCGTGGCGCCGTCTTCGAGGTAGCGGTAAAGCCGCGCTTTTTCGAGCGTCGGGACGCGCAACATGCAATCGATGTCGAACTGATGAAAGTAAGAGAGCATTGATTGAATCTCGCGATCGGTCCACGCCCGGTGTTCGCAATCGAGCCAGATGGCATCGAAGTCGTAATGGGCTGCGTGACAGACATACGACGGGATGTAATGTCCCAGGGCACAGACGCGGGCGACGTTGCCGGAACGAATTTTGGCCAGAAATTTGGAGCTTCTCATGGCGGGTTCTTTATCAGGAGGGTTGGTGGTAAGAATCATCATCAAACAATTTGGTTTGCAGGTAGCTGACGGTGCAACCAATCGTCAAAGTGACCACGAATGCAGTCACGGGAATCCATTGGAAGCTGACCGGCGCGACATCGGTATCCTTGATGAGTTCAAGAGAGACCGATATTTCCTTGGAGAACGCCACGAGAATGGCGGCCGACGTTCCGCAAATCGTTCCCACCCAGACGCCCAGCCGAGTGGCAAAGGGAATAAACAAGGCGAATACGAACAGACAGAAGATCGGCACCGTCAGCAGGTTTGTTGTTTTTCCGGTCACAGTGGTAATGTTGCCCTCGATCAATCCCATGAAACCGCTACACGTCACGACAATCACACCGATCGTTACTGCAAGCCCTCTGGCAAATAGCACGTGAGCCCGTTCGCTCTTCGGCGCGCGATCGAAACGATCCAGATAATCGGTCAAAATAACGGCGGTGATCGAGTTCACCCCCGAGTCGATACTCGACATCGCCGCCGCGAACATCGCCGACACGACGAGTCCCGAGATCCCGACCGGCAGGTGATGGGCGATCATGTGGGGAAAGATATCGTCGGCGGTGGTTTTGAGGTGCATGTCTGCGGGGAGTGCTCCGGGGAACGTTTGGAAATATCCCAGCAGTGAAAAACCGACGAGCGCCAACGTCACGCCGACCGTCACCGAGACACAAAGCTGAATCAAGAACGATTTGCGGGCGGCTCTGGCATCGGTGGTGGACATGAATCGCTGGACCGATACCTGATCGCCGCCCGATGTCGCGATGTACCAGAGGGACATCGAGAGGAACGATCCCAGAAACGTAATTCGGGTGCTGGGATCGAAGCTGATCAGGGGCTGGGTGTCCCAGTTGGGGTCCCATTCGGTCGGGAACCAGCCGAAGCCTCCCATCTGCCAGGTGATCGTTCCAATCACCAGCCACGCCCCGCCAAACAGCAAAACTGTCTGCATCAGGTCGGTGATCACAACCGCTCGCAATCCGCCGAGAGACGTGTAAGTGATGGCGACGACACCGGTGACGGCGACGACGGCGGGGATGTAGTTATCGTCCAGTCCCAACATCGTCGCCAGAGCTTTTCCGGTGAGATACAGTAACAACGACATCCAGAACAACCGCAAGATGAGAAACATCGTGGCCCCCAGTAGACGAATTTCGACACCGAGTTTCACTTCGAGCAGTTCGTAGGCGCTGGTCACCTTCTGTTTCATGTAGACCGGCAGCAAGACGTACGCCACCACGAGGTAGACGATCGGCAGACCGAGGTAATTGGCGAGATAGCCGGGGCCTTTGCCGATCACTTCTCCCGGCAAGGAGAGATAGGTAATCGTGCTGAGCAGAGTCGCGAACAGCGAGATCCCGATCAGGATCGGGTTCATGTTTCCGCTGCCGGTGAAGTATTCCGACGTGGTTTCCTGTTTGCGTCCGTAGTACCAGCCGAGCGCAATCGTCCCCAGGGCATACAGGACGATGATGCCGATATCGATCGGAGTCAGGCCCGATGATTCGATGGCGGTCCGTGATTCGTCAGCAGCGAGGAGGACAAGATCGTTCATGATAAGTTACCAGGCGGTCCAGCCTCCATCGATGACGAGGTTCTGTCCGGTCAGGTAGCTGCCGGCGTCTGATGCCAGCAGTAACACAGCTCCTTTCAGTTCGTGCGGTTGTCCCATTCTGCGGAGCGGGCTTTTGGTTTTCAGTCGTTCAACCATCTCTGCGGGGGCGGTCTCTTTCGGAAACGGCCCCGGACTGAGGCAGTTCACGCGTATCTGGTCCGTCGCCCAATAGACCGACAGGTGCCGGGTCATCTGAATGATGCCTCCCTTGAGCGCGTGATAGCCGACCGGACTTGCCGGGCAGACATCTTCGTACGCTTCGGGATACGAGGCGACCATGCCGTACATCGATCCGATCATCACGATCGATCCAGCGGCGTCACGTTCGACGATATGATCGCGGAAGACGCGCGAGAGGAGAAAGTAGCCGGTCGCGTTTTGCAGTTGGGATTCGAACTCCTCAGCGGAGACGTTGGTCCAGTCCTTGGCGACTCCTCCCTGTCCGTTATTGACGAGGATATCGACCTGCCCGGCTTGAGTCACCGCGTCGGCGAAACCGTGCTGAAGACTTTGTTCGTCTTTGTGATCGAGTGCCACCCCCACATGTCGGGCGTCTCCGACCACCGGGAGTTCCTTTGCTGCGGATTGCGCCCGTTCCGGATCGCGGCTGGAGACGACGACCGACGCTCCCGCCTCGGCCAGTGCGCGACACATCGCCGAACCGAGATACCCAGCCCCGCCCGTGACGAGGGCGACTCGTCCGGTGAGATCAAACAGTTTTGAGATGGTCGGCTCGGTCATTTTTTAACAGGTTTCAGTTAGTGCACTGAGAGGTCTACTGATAAGAAGCGACTGTGTCTCGAATCGCAAGTAGAAATCAACATTCGGTATCTGCCTTGATGTGCAGAATGAATCTTTCTTTTTGTTCTTGACCGCTCGTTGTCCCCAGAAACAATAAGTGTATGGTTCAAAGGTAATATCGACTCGGCTAATTCCTGCGAGAGTATGATGAAGTATCTCGCTTCAAAAATCAGTTCTGCCGGGAAAATGTTCTGGAACTCTCCGGATAGAGCTTTCTATTCGATGCTTTCAATTCTTTTCCTGACGATGTTCATTGCTTATGGGATTGGTTTTTTTAACCGTCAGAGTTTTCGACAAAATATTCCTGTTGGAACAACAACAGAAGAACTGGTTCTTCTAAAAGGTCAACCTGATCGGAAGACCGCCAAAGGAGAAGAAATCTGGTATTTAGATTCCGAACATCAACCGCTGGAAAAGTGGCATTACGATTTGATACCAGACTGGGCGCTCCTGTTTGTTCCAGAACATTTACGACATGCAACAATCGTCTTGGAGAATGATCGAGTCATTTATCTGGCATTTCGTTAACCGTTACCTTAAACAGAAATCTTCTTCCAGGATTTATCAGAGACAGACTCCAGAATCGCTAACGCCACTTTCAAGGTCTGCACGCCTTCGCCCAGCGTACAGACAAACGGCGTCCGTTGCGCCCAGCAATCGAGAAAAGCGTTCGCCTGATTTATAAACAGGGTATCACGTTCGAACGTCAGTTCCTCGCCGAGTTGCCACTCTGTTTCCGGTTCGGTCAGATACGACCAGCGGCCTTTGTGTCCTTCAAAGCGGACGGTGGCGTTCTCGCAGATAACGGTGACCTGCGTTTCGTTAGCGGACTGATGTTGGTTGAGGGTGTAGGAGCCCATCAGGCGGCTATGTCGCGCGAGAACATTCACGCTGTCTTCGACCTCGACCCCCTCCAACGCGTTGTGGTCGGCGTCGGCAACGACATCGGTGATCGGTCCGACGAACCACTCTCCCAGATTCAGGAGATGGGTCAACGCGTCCTGAATCGCTCCGCCTCCCGTTTCGTGTTTGGTGTAATAGATCTCCCGATACGCGGGACGGTAATACGGGAAATGCTGTCCCGAGATACCATTGATCTGGAGCGGCTTGCCGAAGCGTCCCGCTCGAATGGCGTCCCGCATACCGGCCAATAACGGATTCGAGCGATGCACGTAGGCGACGCCGGTGAGCAGATTTTTTTCGTCGATCAACGTCGCTAGTTCGGCGACCCCCTCGAGCGACGTGCTGACCGGTTTCTCCATCAGGAAGGAAATGTCGCGCTCCGCCAGTTGCCTCGCCATCGGGATATGCAGATGGGCCGGGGTGCAGATGACGGCGATGTCCGGTTTGGCGGCGAGTGCTTCCTCGAAAGTGCCGAAGACTTGCGCGAGCTGGTAGCGGTCGCGGAGTGTCTCCCGCAGGTCGTCATTGATTTCGCAGAGCATCACGTCGGCGCGGCCGGTCTGCTGGAAGCAGCGCAGATGTCGTTCGCCGATCGATCCGCCGCCGATGATGAGTGTTCTTCGCTTTTCTGTCATGGAGTGATCCGGTCTGTCTGGTGAAGAGTCCACCCTAACCGGGTGGAAAAAGGAATTCATCGACATTCCGTGGACCGAAATTGAAAATCCGTCTTCATTTCGGTGCGAGATTCCGTCAGTCTAAAGAATCAGCCCCGATTGTCAGCTCTCGACCTGATCCGGAGAGGTCCTCATGCGTTACGCGTTCGCCCTCATTACTCTGTTACTTTCGATCCTGCCCACTTCTCTACAAGCGGAGAAGCCCAACTTCGTCCTCATCTTCATCGACGACATGGGATACGGCGACATCGGCCCGTACGGCTCCGAGGTGAACGAGACGCCGAATCTCGATCGGATGGCGGCCGAAGGGATGAAGCTGACCAGCTTCTACGCGGCTCCTGTCTGTTCGGCGTCGCGTGCTCAGTTGATGACGGGGAGTTACGCTCCGCGCGTCTCGGTGCCGGGGGTCTTCTTTCCCGCCGGTCCCAAAGGATTGCATCCCGATGAACTGACGATTGCCGATTACCTCAAAGAAGCAGGCTACGCGACCACCTGCATCGGGAAATGGCATCTCGGTGATCAGCGGGAATTCCTGCCGACGCGACAAGGGTTCGATCACTACTTCGGGATTCCCTACTCGAACGACATGGCCCGCAAGTCGGCAACCGACGGTCGAGCCGTCCATCCGTTGATGCGGGATGAGGAGGTTGCCGCCGAGATTGAGAATGAAGATCAGCGGCAAATCACCCGTCAATACACCCAGGAGGCGGTGAAGTTTATCGAAGAGAGCAAGGACGAGCCGTTCTTTTTGTACCTGCCTCATACGGCGATGCACGTGCCGATTTATCCCCATCCCGATTTCGTGGGGTCGTCCGACAACGGACGTTACGGCGACTGGATCAGAGAGGTTGATTGGAGCGTGGGTGAGATTCTGGACACACTCCGCAAACACAAGCTCGAAGAGAACACGCTCGTGGTTTTCACCAGCGATAACGGCCCCTGGGCGTCGAAGGGGAAAGACGGCGGAGTTGCCACGCCGTTACGGGGGAGTAAGGGAGGAACTCTCGAGGGGGGAGTTCGCGAGCCGACGATTGCGTGGTGGCCGGGAACGATTGAAGCCGGTACTGCGAATGATTGTATTGCCGGGACACCTGATGTGCTGCCGACCTTTGTTTCTCTAGCGGGAGGCCAACTGAATCCGGACGTCAAAATCGACGGTTACGATCTTTCGCCGGTGCTGACCGGGAAGGCGGAGAGAACCGAGCGCGACGCGTGGTATTATTACAAGGGGACGAAGTTG
Organism: Planctomycetaceae bacterium; assembly: GCA_014762625.1. Classification (GTDB taxonomy): domain Bacteria; phylum Planctomycetota; class Planctomycetia; order Planctomycetales; family Planctomycetaceae; genus JABURQ01. Next base: position 9,563 of record JABURQ010000193.1, read on the forward strand.
ATGGCGGTTCGTTCGGGGCCGTGGAAACTGGCGCTGGCGCCGCAGTCGATCGGGATGGGCTTTCGCGAGCAGCCGGAGGATATCCGGTCGGACCTGCGTCTTTACAATCTCGACACAGATATCGGCGAAACATTCGACGTGGCGCAAGAAAATCCCGAGGTCGTGGCCCGGTTGCAGAAGCTGGCGAATGAGATGATCGCCGACATCGGTAGCGGTAAACCGGGACCGGGCGTTCGTCCGCCGGGCACGGTCGAGAATCCGGTCACGCTCTTTCCGTCGGTGTCGAATCGACGACGTAACAAGCCGTCGGGGAAGCCCGTGAACTGGAAGAACGTCAAAATTGGCGACGTGTATGCCAGCGGCTCAGCGCCCGCCATCGCCGGCAAGCCCTTCATCATTGAAGCCGTGATTGAAGGAGAGAAGCAGGAAGGTGTGATCGTGTCTCACGGCGGTTCCGCGGTGGGGTATAGTCTGTATGCGAAGGAGGGGAAGATCGTGTTTGCGATGCGGGTTTCGAATGACGAAGTCCGTCGCGTTTCGATTCCCTGGGAAAACCCGGAACGACCGATTCGAGCTGAAGTGACGAAGAACGGTGTCATGAAATTGATGAAGTCACTGAGTGAGCGCGAAGAGACAGGAACCATTTCCGCAGCCGGAAAAATAATCGAAAGTCATCCGCAGGAAGATTTGAGCGTCGGGTTCGATGAGCGGAACCCCGTCGATCCGGAAAGCCCGAAAGGGAAATTCAACGGGAAGATAAAATCGTTGAAAGTCGAGGTTGAGAAGGAGTAATCGCGGGCCACTTACGCAGCGCGGCGGTCAGTCATTTCGTCGGTTGATTCCGGAATGGTGACCGCTTCAGAAGCGGTCTCGGGACCGGATTCCCATTTCCTCCAGGTCCGTTCCAGCCAACCCGACTCACGGGTCAGCAGTTTGCTGACGCAAAATCCGATCCCCGCTCCGACGATCACGTCGGTCAGAAAATGTGCGTGATCGGTGAGACGCTGCATCCCGGAGAGCACCGCAAAGAACAGAAACAGCTTCCGGCCCTTGGGATAAACGATCGACAATCCCATCGCCAGTCCCACCGCCATCGCGGTATGGGCGGAGGGAAAGGACTGGATGGTGTGATCGGTAGCGATTTCTTCCGGGAGATTGAAGGTTGGGAACCAGCCGACAAATGTTTCTTCAAACGAATACGGCTTTTGGACGTAGCGATATTCGTTCGGACGATAACGGGCGAGGGTCAATTTGACCATGTTCACCGCCAGCCCCGGCAGAAACGACATCGAGAGAAGACGGGGCAGCGGACGCCAACCACGTTCGTCGAGGGTGTAAACCGTCAGTAGAATCAGCAGCACGCCGAAGCCGTGCGCGTAAATTTCCATAAACCGGATGGTGCGCATCAGGTCGCCGGGGATCGGTTCGGGGTCGAGCCATCTGGCGAGCGGGGTATCGATCCAGGCACCGCCGGCGAGACAGGCGGCGAAGAGTACGAGACCGAGACTGATTTTCCAGAACCGGGACACAGCAAACCTCCAGAGAATTTCAACGGGCGGGAATCCTAGCAGAGCTCTCCCCAGGCTCAAAGAGGCGTTTGAGGGGTTGTTTCGGAGGTGAGGTTGCAGTCACCGGACTCACAATTCTTTTTTACTTTTCCCGGCCTCTCGTGCTATAATAGAAGCCCACATGACAGCTTCCGGGGTTAGATCTCCGGTCCTCGTGTTTGCCTTCCACCTTCAATTGTGACGGCTCCCCGCCGACCACAATTCCCACCTAAAGCGTATCTACAACTATGTTTAGAAACATTATCGTATCTCGTTACCTGCTTGCGCCGGGATTGATTCTCCTGGTGACGGGTTTTCTCCGCGCGGAAGAAACGCCGCAAGCGGTCCGTCAGTTTCTCTCCCAGCAATGCGTCAGTTGCCACGAAGGCGAAACCGCCGAAGGGGGCCTCGATCTGACGACGCTGTCCGGCGATCTCGATCAAGCGGGAACTTTCTCGCAGTGGGTCCGCATCGTCGATCGCGTTCACGAGGGGGAAATGCCTCCCGCGGATTTGAGCGATCTGCAACCGGTTGAACGGGATCAGTTCGTCAAACAAGCGGGAGACTGGTTACGCAACCATCAACTCGAAAACTGGCAGAGTCTGGGGCGGGTTCAGGGGCGTCGCTTGACCAACCTGCAACTCGAACGCTCGCTCCATCACATTCTGGGGATCGACATTCCGCTCGCAAGCCGCATGCCGGAAGAACCGAAAGCGGACGGCTTTACCACGGTCGCGGCGGGACAAAGCATGTCCCACTTCCAATTACAGCGACATCTCGACATTGTCGATCTCGCGCTGGATGAAGCGTTCCAACGTGCGATCGAAGGAGACGATTTACAAACACGCGAGTTGCCCGCTCAGAAACTGGCCCGCTCCAATCCCAAACGTCGCTGCCGCGAACCGGAAATGATCGACGACTTCGCCGTCACGTGGTCGTCGCGACTGATTTTCTACGGACGCTTACCGTCCACCACCGCCCGGGAGGACGGTTGGTATCGGTTCACGATCCGGGCGAAGTCTCTGAAAGCGCCGAAGGATTACGGCGTCTGGTGCACTGTGCGGACGGGACGTTGCGTGTCGAGTGCTCCGCTCTTGAACTGGGTGGGCGCGTTTGAAGCGACCGACGAAGTGCAGGAATGGACCTTTGAAACATGGTTGCCGAGAGGCGATATGCTCGAAGTACGCCCCGGCGACGACACTTTGAAGATGGGACGTTTCGCGGGAGGACAAGTCGGCACGGGAGAAGGGGGGCCGCAGGACCTGCCGGGCGTCGCCCTCGAACAGATCACGATGGAACGGATTCACCGTGGCGCAGACGCCGACGGAATCCGCGAGATTCTATTCGACGATCTCAAAATCCAATCGACCAAAAACTGGCGCGATGCCAAACTGGTCTCCTCGCAACCAAAACAAGACGTCGCCCGACTGATGCGACAGTTTGCCGAACGCACATTTCGTCGTCCCGTCAAAAGTGAATCGATTGCTCCGTTTGTGAAACTGGTACATCAATCGCTGGATCAGGGGCAACCGTTAATGGACGCATTGCGGGCCGGATATCGGGCGCTGCTCTGTTCGCCGCGATTCCTCTACTTCTACGAAGAACCGGGGCAGCTCGACGATTATGCGGTCGCGTCCCGTTTGAGTTATTTTCTCTGGAACGCTCCGCCGGATGAGGAACTGCTGGCTCTCGCCGAGCAGGGTCAATTGCACGACAAGCAGATCCTCAGTTCGCAAGTCGATCGCATGCTGGCCGATCCGAAGGGAGAACGGTTTATCTCCGACTTCGCCGCTCAGTGGCTCGACTTGAGCGATATCAATTTCACCACCCCCGATCGCCGTCTCTACCCGGACTTTGACGTCATCGTGGAACAGTCGATGGTCGCCGAAACCGAACAATTTCTCCGCACCATGCTCGCGGAGAACCAGAGCGTCACCCGTTTGATCGATGCCAACGAAACGTATCTCAACGAGCGATTGGCTCGTTTTTACGGCATCGATGATGTTAGCGGTGATGATCTGCAACCGGTTTCGTTCGATCTGGACGAACCGCGCGGCGGTCTGCTGACGCAGGGGGCAATCATGAAAGTGACCGCCAACGGAACCAACACCTCCCCTGTGATTCGGGGCGTCTGGATTTCCGAACGATTGCTGGGACAGGAGATTCCGCCTCCTCCCGCGAACGTTCCCGCCATCGAACCCGATATTCGTGGAGCGACCACCATTCGGGAAATGCTGGAAAAACACAAATCGACGGCCTCCTGTGCCTCATGTCACCGGAAAATCGATCCTCCCGGATTTGCACTGGAGAACTTCGACCCCTCCGGACGATGGCGAGAAAGATACGTCGCCTTTGAGGGAAGAAAACGGACCAAAGGTCCGGAAATCGACACCAGTTACGAACTTCCCGACGGCCGCGACTTTGATTCGTTACGTGAGTTTCAGAAGCTGATTCTCGCGCATCCGGAAAAGATTGCCGGAAATGTCGCCGCAAAAATGTTAACCTATGGTACTGGCGCTCCGGTCACTTACGCTGACCGCGACGCTATCAAACAGGTTGCCGCACTCACCAAAAACGACAATTACGGCTTCCGATCGATCCTGAAAGCGGTCGTGACGAGCGAATTGTTCCTCACCAAATAATCCCACTACTCAACCTCACCGAGGATGAACCATGTTTTATATCAATCAAGGACATCAGTTAAACCGACGCACCCTGCTCAAAGGAGCCGGAGTTGCTATGAGTCTGCCGTGGTTGTCGGCGATGGAAAAAGCGTTCGCCGCACCGGCGGAATCGCAGCCGCCGCGCCGCTTCGTTGCCATGACGCTGGGACTCGGTCTGCTGGGAGATAATCTGAATCCCGCACAGGCAGGAGCCGACTACAAGCCGAGCTTGTATCTGGAACAGCTTCAGGACATTCGGAACAAATTCACCGTGGTCTCCGGATCGTCGCACCCGGAAGTGACCGGCGGACACCGCGCCGAAGCGAGTATTCTGACCGCGCAGCCGATGGGTCGCGGCGGACAGGCGAAAAACACGATCTCACTCGATCAGTACATGGCGAAGTACTTGGGTCATCATACCCGTTATCCGTCGCTGGTCTTGAGCAGCCGGGGGAGCAATAGCCCGTCGTACACCGAAAACGGTTCGATGATTCCGGCGGAAGATTCTCCCTCGCAACTGTTTACCAAACTGTTCATCGATGACTCGCCCGCCGAGCAGAAACGACAAGCCCGTCGTTTGCAGGAAGGGCAAAGCATCATGGATCTGGTGCAGGACGATTCGAAGCGACTCTCGAAGCAACTCGGCAAAGGGGACCAGGATCGCCTCGATGCCTACTTCACCAGTGTCCGGGATCTGGAAAACCGCCTGGCGGCGTCCGAAGCGTGGGTCAATCGACCCAAGCCGAAAGTCGATGCCAAAAAGCCGGTCGATATCCGCAACAACAACGACTTCGTCGGACAACAGCAACTGATGACCGACATGATCAAGCTGGCGCTGAAGACCGACTCGACCCGTTTTATCACCTATCACCTCGGCGGAAGCGGCGGCGTTGTGCCGCTGCCTGGTGTGGACGAGGGCTATCACTCTCTGAGCCACCACGGCCGTGACGAAGACAAACTCGGACAGTTGGCACTGGTCGAGGCGGCGATCATCGGCGCTTGGGGTGACTTCCTGCGAGAACTGGATGCGGAAGACGATCACGGTCGCAGCCTGCTGGATCAGACGTCCGTCTTCCTGACGAGTAACCTCGGGAACGCCTCCAACCACGACAACCGCAACATGCCGGTCCTGCTGGCGGGTGGCGGATTCCGACACGGGCAACATCTGGCGTTCGATCAGAAGAACAACTACCCGCTGCCAAACTTGTACGTCAGCCTGTTGCAGCGATTGGGTCTGGAGACCGATCAGTTCAAAACCAGCACCGGGACATTGACCGGTCTGGAGATGAGCTAGGTCGTTTCCAGCGCCTCCCGACAGACACGGAGCATGTTCCCGCCGACGATTTTGCGAATGTCGTCGTCCGAATAGCCGCGCTGCACGAGTCCCACGGTAAAGAGCGGCCAGTTTGTCCAGGCGATGCTGCGCGTCATTTCGGACGTTGTCTGGTAATCGTCATTCGGCCAGAGCGACCGGAAGTCGTCCCGCTTCTTGCCGCGTGAAGGAACCTTCTTGTTCTCGGCGGACGCCTGCTGCGAGTTGTAGGCGACGTCGGTCCCGATGCCGACGTGATCGACGCCGACCAGTTTCACCGCGTAGTCGATGTGATCGAGGAGGGCGGTGATATCGCCCTTGCCGCGCAGATAGCGGGGGATGCAACAGATGCCGATCAGTCCTCCCGTGTCGGCGATGGCCTTGATCACTTCATCCGGCTTGCTGCGGATGTGGGGATAGATCCCGCCGCAGGTGGAATGCGAGGCGACGACCGGTTTCTCGGAGACCTGGGCGGCTTCGAGAGAGGTCTGCCAACCGGAGTGGGCACAATCGGGGATCACGCCAACGCGATTCATTTCCCGAATGACGTGACGTCCGAAATCGCTGAGTCCCGCATTGGCCGGTTCGCCGCTGCCGTCACCGATCATGTTTCGTCGTTGATAGGTGAGATGCATCATGCGGATGCCGAGTTGAAAGTAGACGCGACGGTAACG
>JABURQ010000002.1 GCA_014762625.1 Planctomycetaceae bacterium
GACGCCATCACATCATGTCTGCCCAGGGCTGGATCGATATCCGGTGCACGAAAGCGAAGACCGCGGCTTCCGTGCGATTCCGGAAATGCAACTTCTTCAAAACCGAACGCACGATATTCTTGACCGTCGATTCCGGAAGGCCGATATGGCCGGAAAGCGCCCGGTTGGTCATACCTCTTCCGAGCAGAGCCAGAACTTGCAACTCGTCCCTTCTCAACTCCTGGATGAGGTCCAGGCGAAGCTGGTGCGAGGTCAGTTCGGACAGGATCGTCGGCGGGATCATGCAATAACCCCACAACGCCAAGTCGATGATCTCGGCCAGGCGCTCCATGTTGAGATCGACGAACACAAACCCGTCGCACCGCGAGGCGATCTCCAGGGATTGCACCAGTTCGGAACGCCTCAATAACAGAAGCACCTTCGAGTGCCGCCGCAGGTCGTCCAGCAGTTTCGATTTGCGCCGCCCCAGGCTCAGGATTTCGGTCAAGCCCAGCAGAACGGCATCCGCCCCTCTTGTCGTAAAGGGCAGATGCGGCGTGGCCGCGCTGTTGGTCATCTCGACGCGATAACGCGCGTCGCGGGACAGACGGTTGCGAATAAGATTACGCAGGGACGGATCGCCGACGACGACAACGACGCGCAGTACAGCACTCTTGTCCCGTCCGGTCTCTGTTTCACTGACCATTCCGGCGTCACCCCGAATTTGTTGTTCGGCCGACGGCCGGATTTCGTCCATGGTTGAGTACCGCATCTCGATCGACCCTCGTGCCATCTCTCAGCACAAAGCCAGCACGACGGGACAGATCCCGCCAACGAAACGAATCGGAAGAGATCCGGTTTTCAATCACTGCTTTCACCTCTTCCCTCCCAGGAGAGCAGCCGAGCAAGCCACTCCACCGGTATTATTCCGCTGCTGTCTTGCACGTTTCTTTTCGAACTCTAGCAATCCAACGCTGGATTAGTTTCAGAGCTACTTATCCATGCCCACATTAAGCAAAAAAACCAAGACATAAACCTATGTAAAAGTTCTTTGCCAGGAAATAACGAGTTCCACCAAATTTCTCGCACCTACTTAATGGTGGGTGAGTAGTACCTCGTATGTATTGTTTTTTAACTCGATTTCGACGTTTTTTAGTCCTTTGGAGCTCTTTTTTTCAATCCCGGCATCTGTAATCCTTAATTGCACGTGAGCACACGAAAACGTTTTGCGGAGGGAGGCTTCTGCCTCTTGGGGATTTAATCGGGGCGATTGTCGTGACCGTTGGTGCGCGGCAGGAAACACTCCACAGCCAATACGAGAGGACGCGATGAACTCAAAGGTGAGGAACCTATTGACGGCACTGGCACCCGTCGTCATCGCAGCACTGACGAGTTGCTCTCCAGTGCCCTACGCCGAGGAAGGCGTATCACCACTTTTTACTTTTCCGGTCACCAGTAACGACACCCCATACAGCCGGTGTCTCAGTGGCCTGAACAAGATTCCCGGGAATCATCTGCCGATCGTCGCGGTTGGCGAAATCGCGGACAAGACCGGCCAGATCAATTACGACGACAACGGCCATGCTCTCAGCCAGGGCGTATCCGAAATGGTGATGAGCGCCTTGTTCAAGTCGGGCAAGGTCAACCTGGCCGAACGTTTCGATCTGCGGATTCCCTTGGCGGAGCTGAAGATGGTGCAGCAAAAGCTGACCGATCTGCAGCCCAATGCCTACAAGGTGCAGACCAGCGACTTCGTCGTTCTCGGCGCACTTACAGAGCTCAACTACAACATCGTTAGCGACGGCCTCGGCGTCTGGGTTTCCGGGGTCGGCGGCGGCGGCCGAACGGTTGTCATCAACGTCGCGCTGGACATGCGCGTGGTCGACAGCAAGAGCTTCCGCGTCGCTTACGTCACCAGCTTGCAGAAACAGATTTTCGGCTTTGAGGTCGAAGCGAACGTGTTCCGTTTCTTCGGCACTCAATTGGTCGAATTCGACGCCGGGCGGATTCAGAACGAACCGTTGCAGCTCGGTGTCCGGTCCGTGGTGGAAATGGCTGTGTACCAAATCATGACGGACTTCCTGGGTCTTCCCAAGACCGAAGGTTGTGATCTTGCGGAGACCAATTTCAAGCGCGAGATGCGCAAAAATCCCAAGTAAGGAGAGTCGAAATGAAAGCTAAGTTGTTTGGTTCGGTTGCAGCCCTCACTCTGGTCGGAATGGCCAGCACGGCTCAGGCCTTCGACTACACCCCCTGGAAGTGGGACTTCGACAACTACACCAACATGTACAACAACGAGTGGATTTGGGCGAACTTCTATCCGTCCGGAATGACCGTTGTCGAGAGCTTCCAGATGTTCGTCGGCGACGTGGTGGCCACTGCCGTTCTGCAGGGCGACTACCTCCCGGATCCGAAAGAGCATGACTACAATCCTTGCGGATTTGGTCATGGTCACGGCGGCTGCGGCGGCGGCTTCGATGCGCCCGATCTGCAGCTCAGCGATCTCGGCTTTGCCACCCAGTCCGTCTCGGCCGTCGGCATCGCCAGCCAGATCGAAAGCAA
>JABURQ010000079.1 GCA_014762625.1 Planctomycetaceae bacterium
CAATCTTCTGATGTGGTCTCACAATTGACTGTAAACGCAGCACAACGGGCCATTCCCAGACAGACGTGATTTGGAATTTTCAGTTGAGGCGATTCAAAACAGGGCAAAACCATCGGGTTTCGTTCGAAGATGAGAACTTGAGAAGTTGAGGTCTTGCAAAAAGCTCATCTTCCAAACTTTCAGGACTTACGACGAAAACAGACGGAAGTTTGCGAAACAGCGAAAACAAAAATCCGCAAAAACCACACACAATCCTCATCGGAATCGGGATTGACGGATTTTCGCCTCTGATCGACAATAGCCATGATTCAAAACCAGATACGCCAACCGCTTGCGCGGATTCACACGGATTGTGAACTCCCCCCGGCAAAGGATTGCAGCCGCACATGTCATATCATCTCATCGATCTCGTCGAAAACCTGGGACGACCGAAGGTTCTCGTGCTCGGGGATTTGATCCTCGACCGTTACATCTGGGGCAATGCCGACCGCATCAGCCAGGAAGCGCCGGTGATCCTGTTGCGGGAAGACCGGGAGGAAATCCGGCTCGGCGGAGCGTCGAACGTCGCCAACATGCTTGCGGGGCTCGATACCGATGTCATCATGGCGGGAGTCGTGGGGAATGATGCCGACGGAGAGGTCGTCCGGAAAGAACTGGAATCGGCCGGTGTCGATGTCAGCGGCGTGGTCAGCGATCCCTCCCGACCGACCACTGTGAAGGAACGCTACATCGGTCGCGCCCATCATCGTCATCCGCATCAGATGTTACGTGTCGATCGGGAAGTGAAAACCGCCGTCAGTTCCGAAATTGAAGTCAAATTGTTGAAAGCGGTCACGGAAGCGCTGCCCGAATGTTCGGCGGTGCTGATTTCCGATTACGCCAAAGGAGTCTGCACGCCGGGTCTATTGAATCGAATCATCCAACGCGTCAGGGCAGCCGGGTTGCCGGTGATCGCCGATCCTGCGTCATCCGGCGACTACCTGATCTACCGCGGTGCGACCGCCATCACTCCCAACCGTCTGGAGACCAGTCGGGCGACGGGACTCGACGTCGAAACGATCGACGACGCCCACCAGGCCGGCAAGGTCTTGTGCGAGAAACTCGACCTCGAATACGCGTTCGTGACGATCGATTCGGACGGCATCGTGGTCACTCAGAACAACGGCGAGTGGGCCCATCATCCGACTCGCAAACGTGAAGTCTATGACATCACCGGAGCCGGGGATATGGTCCTGGCGATGATCGGCGTCGGGGCCGCAGCCGGTTATTCACCCGACGATCTGGCCAAACTGGCGAACGTGGCGGGGGGGCTCGAAGTCGAACAGATCGGCGTTGTCACGATCAAACGGGACGAGATCATCGGCGATCTGCTGTCGAGTCATCGCGGCACCGGCGGCAAAGTGTTCGAACTTCCGCAACTCGGACGACAGGTCGCCGCGCGTCGACGACTCGGTCAGCAAGTCGTCCTGACGAATGGTTGTTTCGATGTGTTGCACGTCGGTCACGTGACTTATCTGCAACAAGCCCGCGAACAGGGGGATTGTCTGGTGGTGGCTCTCAACAGCGACGCCAGTGTGCGGGGACTCGGCAAAGGGGACGACCGGCCGATCTTCGCCCAGGAACAACGAGCCATGATGCTCGCCTCCCTCGAAGCGGTTGATTACGTCGTCGTCTTTGACGAAGCCACACCCCACAGGGTGATCGAGACGGTTCGTCCCGACCTGCTCGTTAAAGGGGGAACGTACAAGCCGGAAGAGATCGTCGGTAAGGAAGTAGTCGAATCGTATGGCGGCGAAGTTCGAGCCCTGGGCGAAGTCCCCGGCATCTCGACGACCGAAATTCTCCGGTTGATTCGAGGCGAACCTTCACCACCGCTCCAGCCGTTCGTCCCTCCACCCGAAAGGAAAGCCGGATGAACCGTATCGGAGTGTTTTTGCCGAACTGGATTGGCGATGTCGTGATGTCAACGCCGGCACTCCGCGCTCTCCGCACTCAATATCCGGATGCCGAGATCGTCGGCATACATCGACCGTACATCTCGGATGTTCTGGCGGGAACCGATTTGATTCACCGCTCGATTCTTCACGACCGCAAGAGCGAGATCCCCGAACGTCGCGGGCTTGCGTTCACCAAACTGCTCAAGCAGGAAGAGTTCGACGCGATTTATTTATTCACAAACTCTCTGCGAACCGGCTGGGTGGCGTGGCTCTCGGGAGCCAAACGCCGCATCGGATTTGCCAATGAAGGTCGCGGTTGGATGCTGACCGATTCGATTCCCGGCTTCGATCGCGACGTCGTCAAGTCGGCTCTCGATCATTACATCGAGATCGTCGAACATGCGGGCGTCGAGGTCGCAAGCAAGCAGACCGAACTCGCCACCACCGAGGAAGACGAACAACACTGGCATCAATTTCAGGACTCTCTGCCCCCGGAATTGTGGGAGCATCCGGTTATCACATTCAATGCGGGAGGAGCGTTCGGAGAGGCGAAGCACTGGTCGACGCGCAAGTTCGCCGAACTGGGACAATCGATTGTCGATCACTACGAACGGACCGTGGTTGTGCTGTGCGGTCCGGCCGAGCGGGACATGGCCCGGGCGATCGTTCGGAAAGCGGACCGACGCAACATCGTCAGTCTCGCGGATCAGGAACTGACCATCGGGCTCTCGAAGGCTGCCGTCAAGCACTCGGAGTTGCTGGTGACCACCGATTCGGGACCGCGACATTTTGCCCAGCCGTTTGACGTTCCGGTGATTACGATCTTCGGCCCGACTCACATCGGCTACAGCGAGACGTACTACGAGAAGGGGACTCACATCCAGTTGCCGGTTGATTGCGGACCCTGTCAGCAACGGACCTGCCCGCTGGAGCATCACAAATGCATGCGGGATTTAACGGTTGAACGGGTCTTTCGGGCGGTATGTGACGCCCTCGACCGTTATCATCGTCAGGTTGCCTGACGATTTCCCTATAAAGCGACTTCCGGGGGGCGGATTGATCGCCCGTCACTGATCGAACCGATGACAATCTCTGAGGAGCCTCACGTCGAGGCTCAATCGTGGAAACACTCAGGGATTGTAAGATGCCTCCCCGCAAGCGCCCCCCAGGACGACATCTCGGTGCACTGCTCGAAGCCCGACAAGCGGATCGCGGACCGTCCGCTCGGATGCACTTCGAGCCGTTCCTGCATTATCTCGATGCCGAGTGCGGGATGTCGGCGAATACCATCAAGTCTTACCAATCTGACTTACAACAGTTTCTGGACTGGGATCAACAGCGAGGAGGAACACCGCTCAAACAAATTGACCTCAAGTATCTCACCAGCTATCTGAAGCACCTCCACGATCGGGGCCTGAAAGCGACTTCCATCGCCCGGCAACTGGTGTCGATCAAGATGTTTTTTCGGTATCTGGTGCTGGAAGGAGTGTTGCTGGAGAGTGTTGCCGAGCTGGTCAGTTCGCCGAAGCTCTGGCAATACCTTCCCAAAGTCCTCTCGCCGGATGCCGTCGATCGGTTACTAGCGGCACCGGGACGCGAGGATCGATACCCGTTACGAGATCGGGCTCTGTTATGCCTGTTATATGCGACGGGGTGCCGGGCTTCGGAAATTTCGGACCTGAAACTTCGGGATGTCTATCTTTCCGAGAGTTATTGTCGTTGCCAAGGGAAGGGGAACAAGGAGCGTCTGGTTTCTCTGAACCCGGTCGCCGTCAGCGCTCTGGAAGCCTACCTGACCTACGAACGTCCTGAAATGAAAGCCTCGGATGAGAGAGATTGGCTGTTCGTCACGCGGTCGGGGGGACGATTGTCGCGGATCATGGTCTGGAATCTGGTGAAGAAGTACGCCGCCCGCATCGGCTGTTCCAAAGAGGTCAGCCCGCATACTCTCCGACACAGTTTCGCGACCCATATGCTGGCGGGAGGAGCGGAAATTCGAGCTTTACAGGAAATGTTGGGACATGCCAGCATCGCGACTACGCAGATTTACACGCAGGTGGAACACAGTCGATTGAAGGCGGTCCACAAGAAGTTTCATCCCCGAGGTTAACAGCCCGTCGTCGTGAAAGGCCCCTCAGGACAGAATTGCTTCAATCTCGTTCAGAGGAACGAAATTCATCACCAACGGCTGAGACTGATCGGTTTGAGACTGCTGCCAAGTCGCGTACATGCCCTCAGACGTCGTCAAAACATCCACATAGCGACTGCATCCCGTGCCGTGAGGAGAGACGAACATCGGTTGATATCGAGAGAGACGTGTGATCTTCCCCTCCGGCGTAGATGTTGTATAAGCCAGCCCCCCTAGTTCTTCGCACGAATAGCCGCGCGGACGTTTGACGGCGGAACTGTGTTCTTCCAGGTCGCGAACACATTCTCCGCCGTCGTAGAAGATGAGTGAGACTTTCTCGTCCGTGAATTCACCGAGGGGAGGGACATCGACCACTGCGGTCCCACGAGTCATGGAGACATCCCAGGTTGTACCACGGGGAAAGAACTCGTAAACCGGGTCGCTGAATTTTGACTCTCCCGCCTTGCGAACAGCAAAACCAGTGTTAGAACTGGACCAGTTGAAGGGGTGGGTGCAGAAGTAGAGAATCAGATCGCCTGCCGGCGTGGAGTATAGAAACGGATCCTTGATATGCAGATATTCGGGATTGGTCGAGTGCAGGATGGTTTCCAGAGACGAGGATTTCAAAGTTTCGATTGAGTCCGCTTGCAGTCTCTCGATCGTCCAGACTCCCGTTCCAGGCTTGAGATACGACTCGAATCCGGGAGGGTATCCCAAGTGATCTTTCTCGGTGGAAACGAACAGCTCGACCCCCGAATCGGTGACATGCAAAGCTGCTCCTTCAATCGAGAGAACTTCCCAATCGCCAACATTGAGCTCAGCTTTCGTCCAACTCGCAACTTTGTTCCAAGATTGGCCCTGATCGGAGGATTGGAAAATCGCCAATTCCAGGCCGCGTTCACCCGCTTTGATGCCTGTTCGAGAATCCCCCGCGTTTCGATAACGTCCCACAACGGCGAGCGAGCCGTCAGTCAGCTCAACCATATTTCCTCCCCCAAACCAGAATCCAAACGCGCGTTCATTCGGCTCCACGATCACTTGGGCGTGATCCTGATCAATGAGCTTTTGTGCCAACGCAACGAGTTTGTCAGTACCGACAGTCATATCCGTTCTTTCCACAGAGATTTGAGACGAGAAAGTTCGCTATGATGGAATTCCTGGATTCAGAAATCAATGAGACCGGGGGACTTGTGATGCACTCTGCTCCACGTCAAAATGACTATTGCAATTGAGTTGCAATAAAGTAGCCTCCCCCCTTTTCGGAAGTCTCACGTGTTCGATTTCATCCGACGGATCACTCTCATCGGTCTCTGCCTGCTACCGATGGTTCCCTCCGAAGTGGTTGTTGCCGAAGAAGATTCACACTCTCAGCATGGTCACTCTGAGAGTCACGATCATGGCCACAATCACGACCTTTCGGTATCCGAAGCAGAGGACAAGGAAGCCGAAGCGCCCGGAGAACACAAACTGAGCGTGTTGTTGGGGTATTGTGCTCTGATTATTCTCGGCTCATTCCTCGGCGGCCATTTGCCGTCGTTTATCCACCTCGACCATAACCGTACCCAGACCATTATCAGTCTTGTGGGAGGTTTGATGCTGGGGATCGGTGTGTTCCATATGCTGCCTCACGCACTCCATGAAGTAGGAGACATCAATTTTGTGTCCCGCTGGATGATGGTAGGGCTACTGGTCATGTTCTTTTTGTTACGCACATTCCACTTTCACCAGCATGATGTCGTCGTCGATGAACACGATGCTCAGCCGGCTCAACTTCTCAACGACGAGCGAGCTCTGAAGTCCCACAATCACGATCATGACCACGACGATGGACACCACCACGATCACTCTCATCACCACCATCACCATGCTCACGAATTAAGCTGGGTCGGTATTTCCGTCGGATTGTGCCTGCATACCTTGATTGACGGTCTGGCCTTGGGGGCGGCGGTGGAAGCAGACGCTCATCACGAAGTGCTCTGGTCGCTCTTCGGCCTGGGGACGTTTTTAGCGATTCTGTTGCACAAGCCGTTGGATGCGATGTCGATCACCAGCTTAATGAAAGCGGGAGGCTGGTCGCAATTCTCCAGGAATCTGGTCAATCTGGGATTCTCGATGATGTGCCCGCTGGGGGCTCTGGCCTTTGTGCTGGGCGTCAATCATTTTGAAGGCAGCCAGACACTTGTGATCGGAGGAGCGTTGGCCGCTGCCGCGGGAGTCTTTATCTGCATTTCACTCAGCGATCTGCTGCCCGAGATGGAATTTCATTCCCACAATCGAATGCGTCTTTCCACAGCCCTCGTAGTAGGAATTTTACTGGCCTGGGGAATCGGTTTTCTGGAACCGGGGCACGCCCACAATATGCCGGATGAAGCTCAATCCGAGCCTGCTCACGAGCATCACGGCCATTCTCACTAATCTCGAATTTCAGCCGACTTTTGTCATTTTTTGTGCTGAGAGCAGGGAATTCAGATTTTGCAGGGACCAATTGTAAAACCCTGAGGGTCACACCCGATATGATTTCCGGTTCCTGATTTCAGGCGACTCAATCAATTCAAGTTCAGTTGGTCGGCAGGACGACCTCCCTCTAGAGGAACGGATTTTTTCCTCAGGATCTGAGGGAAATGTCGGTATCTCTGCTTGCAGGAGGCAGGAGACCGCGAATAGTTTAAAGATACTTTAGGCTCCTGCGTTCCCCGGACGAGAACGATCTGAGTTGCCATGTCCCGAAAGAATTATTCTTCACGTAAGATGCGCCCCATGAAACGCCGTCGGAAGACGAAGCGATACGATTGGGAAGATCTTTCCCTGGAAGAGTTGCTGGATGTCAAAATATCCGATCTGGGACTCAAGATCGAAGGAACCTCTCTCGAGCCGCGGATCGACCGTTTGTATAACGAACTCGAACTTCGTGGTCTCGATTTCCGACCGCATTGCTGGCTGTCGGAAGAATGGTTTTCACCAGACGGCATTCCCGGTATCGCCATTCCGTTCTATCTCGCTCATCCACGACTGATGCGGCTTGAACGACGCATGATGATGGAGGTCGAGGGAGGCACCGAAAACTGGTGCCTGAAAATTCTGCGGCACGAGTGCGGTCATGCGATCGACAATGCTTACGGCTTGCACCGCAAACGCTCCTGGACCAATACTTTCGGTAAGTATTCCCAGCCGTATCCTGAAAACTATCAACCGAAACCCTACAGCAAAAGCTACGTCCTTCATCTCGACCCTTTCTACGCTCAAAGTCATCCGGCGGAGGACTTTGCCGAAACATTTGCCGTGTGGCTGAAACCTCGCTCCGGCTGGAGAAACCATTACGCCGGCTGGGCTGCGCTGAAGAAACTCGAATATGTTGAAAATCTGATGGCTGAGATTCCCGAGATGGAACCCGTCTCGCGAACCAAAATGCGAGTCGACTCTCTGCCACGATTGAAGAAGACTCTCCGAGAGTATTACGAAGAGCGGCAAGCCAAATACCTGGGAGGAGAATCTCCCATCGACGACGAATCATTGTTGCAGTTGTTTACGGATGACCCCAAACGTCGCACGATGAAAGCTGCCGCATTTTTCACAAAGCATCGTGCCGAAATCCGTCAGGTTGTTTCCGAGTGGTCGGGGCAATACAAATACACCATCGATCAAGTTTTGAAAGATCTCATCTATCGGTGTCGCGAGCTGGATTTGCGATTAAAGTCTTCAGAACGGGATACCAAGCGGGATGCGCTGGTTTTGCTAGCGGTTCAGACAATGAACTATCTGCATCGAGGCTACAATCGGTATCAATTATGAAATCCCTCGACATTCAGGTACTGATGCACGAATCGCTGGTCCCCCCCGAGACGATTGAGGGAGTCTCGGATCGGGAAATGCTTGAATGGAAAACCGAGTTTGATGTGTTGGCGACGTTACAAAATATGGGGCATCGCGCAGAAGCCCTCGGCGTCAGCGACGATCTTTCCGTCTTACGAGACGCGTTAGTCGATAAAAAGCCGCATATCGTCTTCAATTTACTCGAAGAATTCCATAGCGTCCCTCATTACGATCAGCACATCGTCAGCTACCTGGAATTGATGCAGCAACCTTACACGGGCTGTAACCCGCGAGGGCTGACTCTGTCGCACGACAAAATTTTGTGTAAAAAAATTCTCTCCTATCACCGAATTCCCACCCCCCAATTTTCGTTCTTTCCGAAGGACAAGAAAATTCGAGTCCCCAAGCGACTCAAATACCCGTTGATGGTCAAATCCTCCATCGACGACGCCTCTCTGGGAATTGCGCAGGAATCGATCGTCACGAACGAAACGAAACTCAAAGACCGAATTGAGTACCTGTGGTCGACTCACAAAGCGGATGTACTTGTGGAGGAATACATCGCAGGACGGGAATTTTACGTGGGCGCTGTGGGAAATGCGCGGATTCAGGTTCTACCGATCTGGGAACTCAAATTCGATAACTTACCGAAAAACACGGCGCCGATCGCGACCGCAAAAGTGAAGTGGGATCCCGAATACCAGAAACAGATCGGCATCAAAACCGAGCCCGCGGAAAACCTGAACGTAGATCAGATCAAATCTATTGAGCATCAGACCAAAAGGATTTTCAAGTCGCTCGACCTTTCCGGTTACGCACGGATGGATTTTCGGATGGCAGCTGATGGTACCGTTTACGTGTTGGAAGCCAATCCGAACCCCAACCTTTCCTATGGCGAGGATTTCGCCGAATCCGCCTCGACAATCGGAATCAATTACGAACAACTACTCCAGAAGATCGTCAATCTGGGGCTCCGGTATAAACCGGCCTGGCAACAGGTCATCTAGCAGTGTGTTGAGAAACGGATCTGTTGGTGAGAATGAGAGTTTTGAGATGATCACAAGGAAAAAATTCGCAGGTGAATTATTCAACTTACGCAAACGACAGAGTCCTCTGAAAATGAGTCCGCGAGATGATTGTGGAGCGTAGAAGTCAAAACAGACTAGCCTGGCTGGGATTCAGCGAGAAATTGTGACGATGTGATTCCGCTCAAAAATCCATTTGCAGCAAAATCGAGTTTTTCAACGGGCCGCTCGAAAGACGGAAGCTATTATAGGTCTTTGGGCTGAATCGGATTGTCTTTGTGAATGACATCCGGGCCTTTGCCGGCGCGTTTTTCGTAATAGCCGTCACCTGCTTTCACGTACTTGGTGAACCCCATTTTATCGAGTTTTTTATTATCGGAGCTGTTCTTTTTCATGGCTGTATCGGACCAGGTCCCTCCGATGAAACAGCCCGTAATTACTTTTTGGACGGGGACGCCGGTCTCAGGATGTTTCGTGAGCGGTTCGTCCGAAATCTTCTGAAATACTTCGAACTGCTCGCCGGGTTGACCATTCTCGTCAATCACTTCGTAGATGTAAAAAGGCATCTTTTTTCGCTTTCCGAACGGAACGCAGGATTTGTCGACAACTCTCTATTCTACGCGTCGCCTTGGCTGGAGAGAAGCTGGAAACTACTCTCAAACTCATCTCGATCAAATCACGTCCGATCATTACACTTCTACCGAACGTATCCCCCTACTGGATCATAGGGAGGGCAGCATGTTCCGATGGGCTTCGAAAAAAAGCAAAACAGGACGTCGCCGGAAAACATCTCGTCAACAGAAACTATTCCTGTTCCTGCTCTTCTTTCCCATTTTGTATCTGGCGGGAAGCGGGCCCGCTCTGTGGAGCCGCACGCAAACCTCCAATCGACAATGGAGAAAAGCTGTCGTGTACTACGTGGTCCCCGTGATGTGGGCCAATGATCAGTTCCGCGAGCGTTCATTAATCGAGCGGGTCGGCAGCGTTGACCTGACTCGTTCGAACGATCGGCTCTGGTATCGATATCTGGAATCCTACTGGGGATTCTTTGGTCAGGACACGCTTACAGAAGGCCGTAAGATTGCCTTGATGTTGAAAATCAAATTTCATGGATCGTAAACCGAAACTTGGAAAACGACGTCGTGTGTTTCGATATCACGCGAGGTCTCGCTCGCTCGTGCTCTTGTGCGCGACGGGATTATTGGCTCTGGGGCTCTTTTTGAGCGAGTTGGTTCTCCCGCCGACGGCGTCGATTTCTCCTCACACAACGTTCGATCCCTGGATTCGTGTCGCCCTTACGAATTCTCCGTTGAGATCTCTTTCGTTGAAGAGTGAAAGCCCCGTCACGATCACCGCCGCGAATTCAAACCAGATGCTGAGTCAAACGGAGAAGCTGTCTCTCTCCGAGGTTATCGCCACTTCCAATGGGGTTCGTATTGGCGATCTCGAACTTCCCGCCACACGCATCGAACTGCGTGTCGAAGAGGATCCTGGGCTCTGGGTCAACAGACATCTTTACCGGGGACGAGTTCAAATCTATCGAATGAAGGATGGACGTTTGCGGGTCGTGAATAAGGTCCGTCTGGAAGACTATCTCGCCAGTGTTGTCGATAGCGAAATGCCCATCGAATTTGGCCGGGAAGCGAGGATTGCCCAATGTATCGCCGCACGGACTTACGCGCTTTATCAACTGAGTCAAAGGCAGACGCACCCCTACTTTGACCTGTATGCGAACACTCGGAGTCAGATGTATCTGGGAGTGGAGTATCCCGGTCCCGGCGGACAACGTTGGGCGGGAGAATCAAGACAGAGTCGAGAGATCGTGAATGAAACCAGAGGCGAGGTCTGCACGCATAACGAGCAGATCTTCTGTACCTATTTCAGCGCAGCGTGTGGAGGGAGGACCGTCGAAGGACGCGATCTCTTTTCTGATGCCGCCGCCCCAGTGACACAGGTCGATTGCGAATGGTGCTCTGATGCAAAACTTCACCGCTGGGAACACCGCCTGTCTCTTCATCGCTTTCTACAACAATTCGATCGGGAACAGGTCCTATCATCTGAAGGCTCGATCCAGTTGAGAGACTCCGCGCCCTCAATCCTGAACGTGGAACCTCGGGACAGTATCCTCCTCGAACAACAGGGAGTCGTGCTGGAACTGCAACGATATGAAATTCAACAACGTCTCGGGGCTCGACTTCTCCCCAGCCCACTGTTCCAAATGAAGCTGGAAGGAGAGGACGTGGTGTTTGAAGGTCGAGGACACGGCCATGGTGTTGGTTTCTGTCAGTGGGGCGCTCGCGGCCAAGCCCAGTCGGGGCGAGATGGGAGGACAATCCTGCAGACCTATTATCCCGGAACGAAGGTGGTGAGAATCGTCGCTCCATCACAATGAAGTTCGTCTTCGATCAACGTCCATTAACGCTCGGGCTGTTTCGGCGGATGAAAAGTCATTCATTCTTGCCGGCGGCCTGAATGAGATTCTTCTTACCCGCGATCTTTAGTCGTAAGTCTTTACTTATATTCAGGTTATAGCGATCTTGTCGCTCAAACGCCGCTTTGATACAACTCCCGTCAACACGATTTTCAACTGATTCAATCCGGGAGGGCAAGGATGTCCGCAAAAGCCGATCTCAACTGGGAATACTACGCCTGCTGGTTGGGAGCGTTTCTCCCAGTGATTCTGGCCTTCGTTGCTCATCTGCGCGGACCACAGGCTCAAGCGGCTCCCCAACCCCGAAAATTACCGTCTCTTGCCTTTTCTCAATATCTGGTGGACGAAGGAACGCCGGAAGTGAGACCGATCTATCGGGCGAACTTCTACTTTCAAAACACGAGTCACAAAACTCTCACGATTCAAGAACTGCGTCCCAGTTGCGGTTGCTTGAATCCGGAGTTGGACCAGAAAGAATACCTCCCCGGCGAAGAAGGACACTTCTCCATTCGAGTCGATCCGACCAAGGAGAAACCAGGACCGAGAGAATATTTTGTGGATGTCGTCTATCAGGATCCCCAGCCCCACGAGGTTCGAGTCACTTATAAGTTAGTATTGCCGCAGAAGAGTGTCGAGATTACCCCCAAGGCACTCGTCTTCTATCAACTCTCCGACCAACATCAGGAAACCGTTCAGGATGTGAGAGTCTCGGACTATCGGTCCCGACATTTCAACATTTTGTCGTTGGAATCAACTTCTCCCCTCGTTCGCGCGATCCTCGTCAATGAGGAAGAAGACGATTCAGGAAACCGACATCACGATCTCCAGGTGATCGTGAAAGGAGACGTACCGTCGGGAACAAGCCGCGCGTTAATCAACATTCAGACTGACGATCCACAGTTCAAACTGTTGCAAGTTCCGATTATTGTCAGCGGCCCGAAGCCGAAAGTTTCGAGCGACGACCTGCCTCTCAAAATGGAACCTACTTCGTTGTTTTTGAAAGCAGACGCAGACGGCACCGTGAACTCCTCAATCAAGCTTTATGATTTCCAAGCGACTCCCGCAAAATTATGGAATCTTCACCTCACCTCCCTCGAAGGAACGGTCGAGGCAGGCGAACCCAAGAAGAGCACGCTGGGACCCCTGGTGAAAGAGCGGGAAATCAGCGTCTCTCTGCAGATCCCCGAAAATTTGCCGGAGCAAAAAGGGTTGCTAGTGATTGAAACCGATTCCCAATTGCAGCCCCGTTTGGAAGTTCCAATTGTCATCGAAGCGCCGTAACCGATCCATCAGATTCTCTCGCTTGGCAGGAGAGGGGTTGATGTGACATGATAAGGACATGAACTCTTTCCAACCTCTCGCTGATTCGTCCGTCTGGCAAGGTGCCGAACTCTTTGCGCGACCCGATTGGGAATTAGGACTGACCTCTTCCGAGTGTGAGGAGATTGACGACGCGCTCGCCGTAGTCTCTGAGAAGCCCGCCGAACAGTTCACCCAAGAGGACTTTCCGTTACCGACGCTGGAACGCAAACTCCGCAAGATCCAGCAGGACCTGGAACATGGCTGCGGAGCCTGCTATCTGCGGGGACTGGATGTTTCAAAATACTCCACCGACGACGCAAAAAAGATCTTCTGGGGGTTAATGTTGTACATCGGGACTCCCGTTTCACAAAGCGCGGCGGGCGAGCGCATCTTCTCCGTGCGGGATGAAGGTTTCAAAATGGGAGATCAGAAAGCGCGCGGCCCCAATACTTCTAAACGTCTCAGTTTTCACACCGACCGTTGCGATGTCATTTCTTTCCTGACGTTGAAACAGGCGAAATCGGGCGGTGAAAATCAACTCGTCAGCTCGAAGTTCCTCTACAACGAGATCGGAAAACGGCGTCCCGATTTGCTCAAGATCTTACAGGAGCCGTTTTACTACCTCCGCCACAACGTTGATACGGGTAACGATAAACCGTGGTGTCGCCAACCGGTCTTTTCAATTTATGAGGGGCACTTCGCTTGCAACTTTTTACGCGTCCTGATTGAACGAGCGGCGAAGTCGGACGATCTTCCCGAGCTGACTGATGAGCAGATTGAAGCGCTCGACTTTCTCGAAACAGTTGCTGCTGAGCCGGAGAACCACGTCACTTTCCGACAGGAACCGGGCGATCTGCTTCTCGTCAATAACTGGGTCCTGCTCCATCGACGCAACGAGTTCGAAGACTTTGAGGCTCTCGACGCACGTCGTCACTTGCTACGCATCTGGCTATCGATGCCGAACAGCCGTCCGCTACATCCGGACTTCGCCGGCAACTATGGCGCGACGGAAGCCGGCGCGATCCGTGGCGGCATGAAGCCGCTAACGGAAGAGACATGAGGAGAATTCCCCCAACTCAAGATGATGAAACGACACTCATTTCTTCATCTTGGCGGAAGCGAGATTCCAATGCCTACGACAATTCATCGAGCCGACTGTTACTGTCTCCAATTGAATCAACCCGTGCTCCCACACGATCGAGCATCGAGAGGAACAAGTTGTTCATCGGAGTTTCCACGTCGTATTGAAGGTGACGTCCCGTTGAGATCGAGCCGCCCGCATTACCGGCCATAATCAGCGGCAGGTCATCGTGTTGGTGGCGGTTCCCGTCGGAGAGACCGCTTCCATACACAATCATACTGTTATCGAGCAGATTGCCTTCTCCCTCTTTGGTCGCTTTGAGACGATCCAGAAAGTAGCCGTACTGTTCGATCAGGAAGCCGTCGATCTTGCGAATGTGGTCGATCCACTCTTCATTATTGCGGTGATGCGATAGCGAATGGTGTCCCTGTTTCACGCCGACATTTGTGTAACTTCGGTTACTGCCGGCATTCGCAAGCATAAAGGTTGAAATTC
Source organism: Planctomycetaceae bacterium (assembly GCA_014762625.1). Taxonomy (GTDB): domain Bacteria; phylum Planctomycetota; class Planctomycetia; order Planctomycetales; family Planctomycetaceae; genus JABURQ01. The sequence goes on from JABURQ010000079.1 coordinate 14,210, forward strand.
GGGTCGCGTCCGTTTCAAAGGCCACCACCAGAATGTCGAACATCAGACGGATATGTTCCTGCAAGTCGCTGGGAACGCCCGCGGGAAGATTGAGATCGGGAGGATCGATTTTCGGTGCATTCTCGGCGCGTTCGATTCGTTGTTCGATATCCCGGATACTGGTGAAGTATTCATCCAGCTTCTGACGGTCCGTTTGTCCCAGTTTCTGTTTCAAACGATTGGCGTCGGAAGCAACAATATCGAGAATCGACTTGCGATTCCGCATGCGGATCTTTCGAGTCTTCTCATCACCCGATCCAAACAGCCGTTCAAAAGCCTGTCTGGGATTGATCTCTTTCGCGGTTGGTGTGGTGGGCGTTTTCCAGGAAATATTCGCGGAGTAAGCGCAACTGTAACCTGAGTCACAACTGCCGGCGTTTTTACCTCGTTCGATTCCCAGTTCGAGCGAAGGAAGACGCGTGAGATGGCCGACGTGTTGGGCCGCTGCCTGATCGACGGAAATTCCGACCTGAACCCGGTCGGAACTCTTCACCGGATGCTCACCGGTCAAAAACGTCGACGCACAACGGGCATGGTCTCCGGCCCCGTCTCCCTTGGAGCGACCGTTGTCCTGAGCCAACCCGGTAATGACGTTAAAATCCTGCCGATGTCTTTCGATTTTGGAAATGGTGTCAGAGAGCTTATAATCGTCCCCTTTTCCTTCCGGTTTCCAGGAAGGCATGATGGCACCGTTAGGGAAAAAGACATAAGCCATCCTCACAGGATGAGCGGACTCTGAAGGAATCCAGGCGTTCGCCAAGTTGGCGGGACGCATGATTTCGAGAGCCGGAAGCGTGATCGCGGCTCCCAATCCATGAAGAAAAGTTCGTCGATCAATTGAAATCGTCATTATTCCACTCCTCCATCACCTCGTCGCATGCGGAAGGGGTCACTATTGACCACTCCCAGTACGAGGCGAGAAAATTTGTAGTTGTCGCGTTTCAGACCGTTCAAAATTTCATCCACGGCGCAACGGTCATAATATCGTAAACCCCGACCCAGCGCATAGGTCAGCATTTTTTCCGTCATATTACGGGCAAATTGCTCTTCCCGACTGGAGAGAATATTTATCAGTTCTCTCGCACCGGTAAATTTTTGACCGTCCGGCAACACCCCGCTATCGTCGATCGTTTTTTTGCCTTCTCGTTCTCGGAACTGGCCAACAGCATCAAACTTCTCAAATGCCAGCCCTAAGGGGTCCATCTGGTTGTGACAGGAAGCGCATCCCGCATCTTCACGGTGTAAGGCGAGTTGTTCCGCCAGCGTCGCGTCGGGAGAGGCTT